>NZ_CAJPGZ010000011.1:0-327779 GCF_905339865.1 Burkholderia sp. BCC1993
ATTGTGGCGGCTAAGTTGTAATGTCCGCTTCTAGCCAAGTTCAAATGTCCGCTTTTCGACCCATCGTAAGCTGATCGGCCGCTGGGAATCCAGCGCCGGAGGCTTTGATGGCTGGAACGGAACGGATCACGATGACGATGCACGAGCTGGACAGGTTCAAGGTCGTTCAGGATGTCGCGGACGGCAAGCTTCAGCCGTGGCGCGCGGCTGAGCGACTCGAACTGACGACACGGCAGATCCGGCGACTGGTCGGCCGATTGCGTGAGCACGGGCCGCAAGGTCTCGTGTCGCAAAGGCGCGCGAAGCCCAGCAACAACCGATTGGATAGCATGACGACTGATCGGGCGCTGTCGATCATCCGGGATCGCTACGCGGACTTCGGCCCGACGCTGGCCTGCGAGAAGCTGTACGAATGGGCCTTACCTTGATTTCGATGCTTTTTGCCGGGTAGCCTAATCTAGGTGCGACAACGGCTTCGAGTCCGCCCCTAAAATAATTTCCAGTGAAATCAAGTGCTTTCTGTCTGGGGGGTGTTTCACGCTCCTTCAGGGAACCACCATTGCGTTGTCGCGAAGCCCCAAACTAGTCGGTTAGCGGTAGAGCATCGACATCCTGATGGTTCAATTGAGGTAGCTTCCGTGAGCCAGCGCGCTTATCCGGGCTCCATCACACGCAGCATCGGCCTGCCACCAACACCCTTCAGTGGAAAGTACGACCGGTGTGTGGTCGGATCGACCACGACGACATGCGCATTCGGCCCGAGACGACCCTCGCCGATCTTGTCACCCGTACCTGCCTTGAAGCGAAATAGTGAAACGACGCCATCCTCGCCTGCCACGTAGAGCGTTGATGACGTCGGGTCGAACGCCAGCACGTCGGGATTCCCCCCGACAGCGAACGACTGGATGACCTGCTTCGAGCGCATATCGAAGACGAGCAACTTATCGTTGCCTTCGCACGCGATAAAGGCGAGATGCTCACGCGGATCGATCAACAAGCCGTGATTGCCTTTGGCGCCCGGCAAATCGAAGCGGCCAACGACTCGGTCCGTCGCCGGATCGATTTCAACGAGCTGACGCCGCGTCTGGACGTTCACGAAGACATGGCGGGACACTGGGTCGTATTGCGTGTTGCCTGCCTCGCCGTCAAGCTGGATCGTCGCGACGCGCTGGTTGCTCTGGACATCGATGACCGTTTCCGTTTTCCCGTATTCATCGGAAACGTACAGCTTGTGCACGGCGGGCGCGTAGGCTATCCCGTCCGGGTAATGTCCTCCAGACATGCGCGCGACGATTTTAAGCGTCGCAGCATCGATCGCCACGATCTCGTCCGTACCGGTTGCGGATGCGTACACGCGCGACAGCTCCGGAACGGCAAGGACGCCGTGCACTGACGAGACATCCGCAATCCGTGCGATTACGCGTGACGCCTTCGTATCGAATACGATCACTTCGCCATCGCCGAGATGTGCGATGAACAACAGGTTGCGGCCCGTATCCAGGCTCGCATAGTCGAGCCGTGTCGCGCGCCCGGGCAGGGGAACGTCCGCGACATGCTTCAACGGCAGGCTACCGAGCGAGAGATCGTCCGCCGCTGCGTCGACCCGTTGGACAACAACGCCCGTTGCCGCCAACACGACGGGCATTGCGACGAGCACGAAAAGGCGGAAACGCCAGTTTCGAATGTGTTTCATGATTTCACCCAGTGACAACCGCCACCGCCACACCTCTGCAAGCCGAGTGCAGCGGCGACGCGATGCCACAAACGTCAGTGACCGACGGCCGCCTGGGCATCCAGCGCAACCTTCACACCCTTCGCCAGATCGACGGCTTTGCCCTTGCCCCAGAAATGCAGGAACAGGATGCGCGGCGATTCGTCCGCCATGTGCTGGTGGATCGCAACGATGTTGATCCCGGATGCGCGCATGCTCTTCAGCACGGCCTGCAGTTCGCTCTCGCGCATCGCGAAGTCGCCGTCGACCACGGCCTCGTCGTCGGAGCCAGCAAATGCCGCCCAGGTGTTGACGCCCATCTCGTTGCCGATCTTGACGCCGTGCATGCTCGAGGGCTTGCCGATCACGATCTTGTACATGCCATTGTTCGTCTGCCCCTTCGACCCGAAGACCGCCTCGAGCGGCGCGGCCGTGATGGTGCTCGGCTCGGCGATGTGACCGGGGAAGACGTTTTCCGGAGTCGGGTGCGCGGCGCGGATCTCCGCGATCTTGTCGTAGATCTGTTTCACGCCTTCAGCAAGCTTCGCCGGGTCGCCCGTGCCGGCGATGTGCATGAAGAAGACCTTGGGTCGGTCAAAGAAGAAATGGTTGTGCAGCGCCGTCACTTCGAGTCCGGCATTGAGCGCCGCACTCATCGCGGGATTGACTTCGTCTTCGAACACCACGGTGTCGCCCATCATCATCGTCTGCCCGTGATGCCCCGGCGTGAACGCGGCCCACGACGTTAGCCCCATGAACGGCGGCATCGCCCACTCATCCACCTGTATTTTCACGTCGCTGCGTGGCTTTGTGACCTTGAAGACGTTTTCCTTCGCCGAATAGGTTCCCTTCATGCCGGTGATCTGCTCGATCTGCGCGGTATTTATCGCGGGATGCTGCTGCGCGCAGGCCTGACCGGCAACTGCGCCGGCAATCAATACGGCGGCGGCCGCTTGGATGAGTTTGCTTGGACGTGACATGGGTCATGCCTCCATTGACGGTTGGTAAGTGAAAAGCGCGCATTCTTGTCGTGCGGTGATGCTTCGCTTCGTGTTGGCTTCCTCGCGGCGTGATCGTGGATCCCGTTATGGCTTGGCCCCTTCCTCGGGTTTGATGTGGCGGAAAGCGGCGAGCAACGAAAGGTCATAGGCGATCTTCAGCGCGCCGCATGCGACCAGCGGCGCGCCGAGCCAGCCAAGGCTGAACAGGCCGCCCGCCAGCGTTGGCGCGACTGCGGCCGCGAGGCTGCGGGGCACGGACGTGAAGCTGGCCGCGGCCGGACGTTCCGCCGGCGTGACAACCGCCATCACGTAGGCAGTGCGGGTCGGCACATCCATTTGCGAAAGCGCGCTTCGCATCAGCAACAGCGTCAATGTCAGCGGCAACGACGGCGCGAAAGCCGCGCCGATCAGGCAGACGCTCGACGGGATATGCGTGAACACCATCGTGTTCAGCAGGCCGATCTTGCGCGAAAGAGGCGCGGCCGCAAGCTGCGAGCCGGCGGACAGCAATCCCGCCCAGAAGAAGAACTGGCCGGCAGCAGCGATCGAGAGTCCGAATCGCTGCATCAGCCACAGTGACAATAGCGAATTGACGACGAGACCGCCCGCGAACGCGTCGACGCTGAACAGCATCGCGAGCCGGACGACAATGGGCCGCGACGGTCCGAGCGGCGGCGCCGGCCTGGACGCGTGCGCTTTCGGGCGCGGCAATCTTCGATACAACATGCCGACGGTGGCGCCAGTGATGGCATAGACGACAAACATGCCGCGCATCGCATCCAGCGCCGAAATACCGGTGTGCGCGGCAATCCACAGCGGCAGACCCGCCACCAGGGAACCGAATGCGGCCGATACGGCGCCGACCAGGCTGTAACGGGCGAACAGCGCGGTGCGCGCATCGCCGGCGGCGGCTTCCGCCAGGCGTGATTGCTCGAGCGGCAGAAACAGGCTGACGTCGCCCGAACTCGGATTGAGCGTGCCGACGAAGGCGATGACGAGCAGCGGCCACAATGCGGACAGACTCGCGAAGCCGATGCCCGTTGCGGCCATCAGCCCCGCCGCGAGTGTCAGCATTCGGCGGTGCGTGAAGCGGCTAGTCAGCATGCCGACCGCAATCGTCGCGATCGCGGAGCCCATCAGCGTCGTGGTGCTGATCAAGCCGACGTGCAACTGCGAAAACCCGAGCGAGAGCAGATAGGCGGGCAGCAGCACGGCAATGAATCCGTCGCAGAAGCCGCGCATGCCGCGGCTCGCCAGGATCAGCCATGCGGCGTTGTCAACGCCGGCCGGCAGCAGCCGGCCGGCGAGCGCGGCTGCGAAGCGGCTGCTAGGGGCGTGCATCTCGCCGGCACCAGGCGTAGAGCGCGTCGTACATCACCATGCCATGACGCAGTTGTTCGTGATCGTCCTGGAAGTTGTCGGACAGTCCCACCGAAATGGCATATAGGCCGCTTGCTTCCGGCGCGAGATCGAGCCGCCCCGTGTCAGCGCCCCGTACGATGCCGGCGAGCTTGAGCAACGCAGGATCGCGCAGCGCGTATTTCTCGAGAAATGCGTCGAAGCTGCACGACTCGCCGTGATGCCCGAGTTCCACGTTCGGCACATCGTAGGGCGTTGCGCCGGTTTCCGCAGCGATCCGCAACACGTCTGGGCCCGGTACGTAGAGAAACTCGGGGGCCTTGTCGATGAACCGGGCAATCAGCCACGGGCAGGCGATTCGATCGATCTTCGGCCGTTCACGCGTGATCCATTTCATGAAGCACCTCCTGCTGTCGGTGTGGAAGCGGGTTGGCGTCGAGTTTCGGCGCGGGACTCAATCGATGTATGTGTCCGTTGCGGTACTGACGATCCGTCCACTGGGATCGATGATCAACTGCTCCTTCTGACGCCACGACCCAAGCGTGACCCCGAAGCTGACGGTATTCCCGTTCGTTTTCCGTTCGATGTCGCTCACGCTGCGCCCCATGGCCCGCTGAACGATCGCGGCTTTCACGGGGCCGGGCAATTGCGACATATCGGCGATCACTTCACTCGCCCCACCGACAGGGCGATCGTCACATGCCCTGACCAGCACGCCTATGGACAAGACGAGCGTCGCTACGCCCATCAATCGGTCGGAATTAGGCATGTCGCGCTCCAGAGCGTCGATCAGACTGCGGCGTTGGTTTAGACGTTCAGCGCATGGAAGCGCGCTTCCGCGCTTCGCCAGTTCACGTTCTGTATGAATGCGTCGACATAGGCGCCGGCCTTGGCGCCGAAATCGATGTGATACGCGTGTTCGTACATGTCGAGCGCGAGAAGCGGTACGCCGTCGGCGAGCGTGTGTGCGTGGTCCGATGCCCACTGGTTCGTCAGTCGTCCGAGGCGCGGCGACCAACTCAACAGCACCCACCCGGAGCCGCCACCGAGCGCCTTGCCCATCGACACGAATTCGGCACGCCACCGATCGATGCTGCCGAAGTCGCGTTCTATCGCGCGGCCCAGCGCACCGCCGAGCGAATCGCTGCCTCCGAGGGAGTCGAAATAGATCTCGTGCAGGATCATCGAATTGGCTGCAATGAGCTCTTCGCGCTTCAGACCGTTCAGCACGAACACGGGCGCACTCGACGGATCGATCCCCGCCAACTGTTCGGTGATCGCGTTCAGGCGTTTGACGGCTCCGCCGTAGTTGTTCTCGTAGTGGCTGCGGATCAGCCATTCGGACAGGCCCGGCAGTCCGGTCGGATCACAGGACAACGCTTTCATCTGGTACGTCATGTTCGTCTCCCAGTGACGCGAGTCAGTGGTGGAGAAGAGGGAAAACCACGAGTCCGATGACGGCGGCGGCCGTCACGATCACCGGTTCCTGGAGCTTCTTGAAGCGCCACAGCAGCAGCACGGTTGCGACGGCCAGCAGTGCGGTCGGAATGTCGACGATCGATCGCTTCGCGATGACGAGGACCGAGCCCGTGATTGCGCCGACAGCTGCAGCCGTGATGCCATCGACGAACGCCTTGACGCCCGGCCGGTGCCCATACTTCTTCACGTAAGGTGCGGGGATGACCGTGAACAGATAGCAAGGCAGGAACGTGCCGAGTGCGGCGACGAGTGCGCCCGGGAAGCCCGCCACCAGATACCCGATGAAGCCGACGGTAATCACGACCGGGCCGGGTGTGATCATCGCGACTGCAACGGCATCCACGAATTGCTTGTCGTTAAGCCAGTGATGTTCGGTGACGACGCCGCCATAAAGGAACGGCACGATCGCGAGTCCGGAGCCGAACACGAACGCGCCAGCCTTCATGAAAAACGCACCGATCTGGACGAGCTGCGGCAGGTCGATGCCGCTCAGTAACCCGCTGGCCGCCGGCAAGTTGGCCGCGGCAACCGCATTCAGCCCGCCCCGCTGCAGCCACTTTGGCGGGGCGCGCCACAGCCAGCCGATCAGGCCAGCAGCGACGAAAAGCCATGCGATTTCCGATTCCGTGATGAAGGTCACGGCGGCCAGAGTCAGGAAGATCGCCCAAAGGAGCTTGTCGTTGCCGACGGTCTTGGTCGTGAGCTTGTAAGCGCTCATCGCGATAATGCCGACCACCGCGGCGCCGACGCCGTAGAAGACGGCCTGCATCCAGGACAGCCCACCGAAATGTGAGTACGCGAACCCGAGCGCAACCACCATCAGGAACGACGGCAGGACGAACGCGAAGCCGACGAGCGTCGCGCCGAGAAGGCGGTAGTGGACGAAGCCGAGATAGATCGCGAGCTGGGCCGCCATCGGCCCCGGTGCGAGCTGGGCCAGCGTGAGCCCTTCCTTGTAGTCGGCCTCGGTGATCCAACCGCGTCGTTCGACCAGGTCGCGGCGCATGTAGCCCGCGAGCGCGACCGGCCCGCCGAAACCGAACGTGCCGAGGCGCAGCATATAGGCGACCAGCTCGCCAAGTGAATAGGTCGGTTCAGTGGAGGCGATGGCAGTGGTCATGATTTGGCCGCGGTTTGGTTTTTGCCGTTCGACGTGAAGTGCGCGTACAGGGAGTCGAGTACGGCGCCCATCTGCTCGAGCAACTGATCGTCGTTCTCTGCCCGCTGGCGCGTGCCGGCCATCACGGCTTCGAAGCCCACCGCTTCAGGCGCGGCAGGACCGCCTACGTCGAGCGCGTGCACGATCTCGCCGAGCCGCATCAGCGCAGGGTCTCTGTCGAGCCCGAAACTGGCGAGCAGCACCTCGAACGTCACCCGCTCGGCGACATGCGTGAACGTGGCGCCGTCGAAGTCGAAACCGAGCGCGTCGGTCGGACAATCCGCCGGCGACGCGAGCCAGATGAAGCTGGCTCGCGCATCGATGAACCGGCGGATCAGCCACGCACTGGCGACGCGATCGACCCACATCCGCTGCCGCGTCGCCCAGGTGCGGCCTTGGTACTCGCCGATCGCCAGCGGGCGAATGGCGCGATCCGCGGCATGCGGCTCGCCCGGCGACAGTACGGTGTCGACCAGCGCGACGAAATCCTGCAGCGCGACCTCGGCGCGGGTGGCCGAATCGCCCGGGAAGTAGTCGATCGCCCGAACGGCGTCGAAATCCTTGCGCATGCGGCGCAGCAGGCGCGTCAGTTCCGTGGCCGACTGCCCCGCAAGTGTCTTGCGCGCGTCGGCAAGCGTCTTCGTGAAGGTCGCGTAATCGTCGGCCCGGTCGAACAGCGCCCGGAATTCCACCTCCTGGGACGTGGTCAGGCTCGGCGCGCGCAACAGGTGCGCTACGCCCCCGCTCTCGGCAATTGCGTCCGCGAGCTCGCGCAGCGCCTCTTCATGCTCTTCGGTGTAGGGCAGCAGGTAAACGCCGTCGCGCAGCACCGCACAACCCTTTGCCTTGAGCGCGCGCCAGAACCGCATGCGGGCTGTCGCGTTTTCCGTTGGAAGGGTCAGAACAAGGATTGACCAAGTAGATATCGTGCTCATGTAGTAGATGCTACTCACTTGTTATCACTTCTACAAGTTAACCATTTGGCGCGCTTGTCACATATCGTCGCGACCGGACCGAATAACTGGGGTTGATTGAAAATGCCGAGAACGGGCCGTGCATCCAAACAAGCCGGCAACTGCGATCGGCTCTCCGCACCTCGAGGCACGTCGCCCCCGAGAAAGAGGGCATTCCCGCGCTAACCGACCTTGCCCATGCTTGAGTGCCCGGCACGCCCTTAGCGACGATCATCATCGGCCCGTCCACGCGTCCCGGACCACCGTGCGAGTGGTACGCACAGCCCCTGATATTCATCACCGTCACCAGCTTCAGGTATCCGGCTATCGCCGAAGTGATGTGCGTGTTCCCAAGGCTGAAGCGATCACCGGCGTGCAACTCACGAGAAATTGCGCGCTTGTCCGAACGAAACGTCCTATAGGAATTTATTTTGTTCTGGCTGTCGTATCGCGATTCGGTTTGCCACGAATTGGGGCTTGCTGCCCTGCTCCAGTGCGAGCAGCGATGAGTCGCGAGTGAAGTCGGTGCGCATAGCACGATTCGCTGTTTCGACCATGTAAAACCGCACGACCGCATCGTCTTGGCGCCGCAATTGATTCCTTTCAGGGTTCATCCGTTGCTTTAATCCATTCGACGTCTGCGAGCAAGCGAGCTGCAAGGCGAGGGGCAGCCAGACCGGCGCGATCGACTGTTCAACGACGTTCACCATCCCGAACCGCCGTTTCATCATCGATGTACTGTCTTGCCGATTTCAGAATCGGTATACCTCGCACCTGAACGTATGGATCACGACAAGACTTCAGGCGATTTCATGGATCATTTGATATGGACTACATAGCAATGAACTCGAAAAGGAAAGCAACTCGCATCCGCTCGCTGGCAATCGGTATCGGCTTGGCTGTCGCAACAGGTGGGGCCTTTGCCCATCAGATCTGGTTCGAACCGACTGCCGGCAATGCATTCAAGCTCTACTACGGTGAGTACGACAAGAACATGCTCGAAGTGACGCCTGGCGGCATGGACCGTTTCCGCGCGCTCAAGGGCAAGCTGATCACCAAGGACGGCGAGAAGCCGCTCGAGATGACCTTGCATCGCGACTTCTTCGATGTCGCGCAGAAAGTCGGCAAGGACGACACGCTGATCGCAGTCGATCAGAAGTACCCGATCTTCAAGTTGCACGACGAAGGCGCTGTGGTCGACACCTACTGGACGGTTGCGACGCGCTGGGTCGGCGATCTGCGCCCGCGTGCGCCTGAACTGGATCTCGACATCGTGCCGACCGGCGGCGTCGACGGCGGTCGCGCACAGTTCCAGGTGTTCTATCAGAAAGAGCCGCTCACCAACAAGCCGGTGACGATGTCGTCGGCGTCGGGCTGGGATTACCTCGGCACGACCGACGGCGAGGGCAAGGTGTCGTTCCCGCTGCCGTGGAAAGGCATCTATGTGGTGGGTGTCGAGTTTCGCGACCGTACGCCCGGCGAGCGGGTCAACACGGAAAACGTGACCGAGAAGTACGCGATCAAAAGTTTCAGCTCGACGCTGGCATTCAACCAGTCGAGCGGTGCGACGCCGCTGCCGCGCCCGCCGTCGACGCTGCCCGCGTCCGAAATCGCGCGCCTGAACAAGAAATAAGGGGACGACATGAATGCATTCTTCAAGACGGCCGCCTGGCTCGGCTGCATGTTGCTTGCGACCCACGCGTGGGCACATGGTGTGCCGATGCCCCAGCACGGCGGCCTGGTCGACGATGCGGGGCTCGTCGCAGTCGAGATGGTTTCCGGCAACGGCACCGTGGACCTGTATCTGACTGACGACGATGCCCCCGTGGACGCACACAACGTGAAAGGCGTGCTAACCGTGACGAATCCGGACGGCAAGCAGGAAGCGTCGATCGCGTCCGTATCGGGCAACCAGTTGCGCGCGAAAGGTGTGACGGTCAAGCCCGGCGCCAAGGTCACCACGCTGCTGACGATGGCGGACGGCACGACCAAGGTCAGCGCCCGATTCAAAGTCAAATAGACGCCGGGAGGACGACGTGACGAGCACGACACTCGATGCAACTGCGCGACACGATACATGCGTCGCATGGATGAAATGGCTCGTCGTCGCCGGCCTCGCGTGCGCGGCGGTTCTTGCACACGCGCACGGCGTCTCCGACGACGACAAGGCATTCATTGAGGGCAGCGCCGGCATCAATCTGGTTCCGTACATCTATCTCGGCGCGAAGCACATGGTCACGGGTTACGACCATCTGCTGTTTCTGGTTGGCGTGATTTTTTTCCTGTATCGCCTGAAGGACGTCGGCCAGTACGTGACGCTGTTCGCAATCGGACACAGCACGACGTTACTCGTGGGCGTGATTGCGAACATCCATGCGAATCCGTATCTGGTGGACGCGATCATCGGTCTGTCCGTCGCCTACAAGGCGCTCGACAACCTGGGCGCATTTCGCGCGGTACTCGGGTTTCAGCCGAACACGAAAGCGGCGGTGCTGATCTTCGGCTTTTGTCACGGCTTCGGTCTGGCGACCAAGCTGCAGGAGCTCACGCTGTCGCAGGACGGCCGGGTGCCGAACATCATCGCGTTCAACGTCGGTGTCGAGATCGGCCAACTGCTCGCGCTGAGCCTGATCCTGCTCGCAATGAATGCGTGGCGGCGTTCACCGTCGTTCACCCGCACGGCAGTCGCCGCGAATACGGCACTGATGACCGCAGGATTCGTGCTAACCGGTTTCCAGTTGATGCAGTTCCTCCTTCCCAGCGGGGTATGACATGAGCAGCATCGAAGTATCGAATCAGACGCTTGCGAAAGCGACTGCGACGGCGCTCGTAGCGGCAGCCGCCATTCTTACGCTCTTCGTGCTGCCCGCCGAGCGCGGCGTCGATGTGACCGGAGTCGGCGGGTTGCTCGGTCTGACGAAGATGGCCAGCACCGGCGCCAAATCACCGATGCCCGATTTGACGATCGCCGCGGGCGAGTTTCCCGTCCCCAACCGGCAAACGATCAGCAAGACGACGGCCTACCGGAGCGACGACATGGAACTCGTGTTGCCGCCCAACGCCGGTGCGGAGATCAAAGCGCAGATGGTTAAAGGCGATCACTTCGTGTTTCGCTGGGAGGCCGTCGGCGGCCCGGTGAACGTCGATATGCACGGCGAACGTCCGAATGCCGGCAAGGCATTCACCAGCTACTGGAAAGCAGCCGATCAGACGGGCGCGCAAGGGGCATTCACGGCGCCGTTCGACGGCACGCACGGATGGTACTGGCGCAATCGGGGTGATCAGGACGTCGTCATCAAGGTGCATGCCGACGGCTTCTACGCGCGCCTGTTCCGTCCGCACGGCTGATCTCGCGGCATGCTTTGCCGCTCGCCCGTCCCGGCGAGCGTTTCCCAACCGATGTCCGACCTTGTCCTTTGTGCGAGGCACACATGAATATCTCATCCGGATTTTCCACGCGCGGCGACACGATCGCCACGCAATCCGCCGCCGTACCGGCCGTGCAGACACGAACACGCCTTCTCGCGATCGACGCGCTGCGTGGCTTCGTGATGCTGTGCATGCTCGTCGACCACGTCCGCGAGACGTTTTTCCTGCATCGGCAGGTAACGGACCCGATGGATGCGTTGACCATCTCGCCCGATCTGTTCCTGACGCGCATGGTCAGCGAGATTTGTGCGCCGGTGTTCATTTTGCTTACCGGGCTGTCCGCCTATTTGTACGGGCAATCGCACAGCCCGCGCGAAACGTCCGCGTTCTTGCTCAAGCGTGGATTGTTCCTCGTTTTTCTCGAACTGACGTTCGTCTGTTTCGCGTGGACTGCCGAATTTCCGCCGAAGACGCTCTGGCTCCAGGTGATCTGGTGCATTGGGATTTGCATGATGGCGCTCGCGGTACTGCTTCATCTGCCGCGACCATGGCAGATCGTGATCGGCGCTGCGATCGTGTTCGGTCACAACCTGACCGACGGCATCGTGCTCGGCCCTGATTCGCCATTCTTCGTGCCGTGGTCGATCCTGCACCAGCGAGTCTTCATCGATCTCGGCGGGGTCACACGGGCGCGGACAACCTATCCGGTGCTGCCCTGGATCGGCGTGATCCTGCTCGGCTACGCGATGGGGCCATGGTTTGCGAAGACCGTCGACACGAAAACACGTACCGAGCGCCTGATGAAATGGGGCATTGGCCTGATCGTCGCGTTCTTCGTGATCCGTTACCTGAACTTTTACGGCGATAAGCCCTGGGTGCACACCGGCGATACCGTGCGCACGCTGATGAGCTTCTTCAGCGCGCGCAAGTATCCGCCGTCGCTGATGTTCCTGCTGCCTACCCTCGGTCTGGGCCTCGTACTGCTCGCGTGGTTCGAGAAAATCCAGGACGCGCGCGCGATGCCGATGCTGGCGACGCTGGGCGGTGCACCGATGTTCTTTTATCTGTTGCACCTGTATGTGCTGAAGGCGCTCTATCTGATCGCGTTTGCCGTCTGGGGCGCGAATCAGGGCAAGTATTACGGCTTCGACCATCTGTCGGGCATCTGGCTGTGGTGGTTGCTGCTCGTTGTGCCGCTTTACATACCCGTCCGCTGGTTCGCGCGCCTCAAGCAGCGTCGTCGTGACATCTGGTGGCTGAAATACCTGTGAGGAACTTGTTGCGATGAAAATTCTTTTGCACATGAGCCGGCGCCTGCCGCCGAGCATCGCAACGATCGTGGCACTGAGCGGCGCCGCGCACGCGCAAAGCTCGGTCACGCTGTACGGGATCGTCGATAACGGCATCGTCTATACGCACAACAGCGGCGGAAAGTCGACACAGGTCGGTCTGAATAGCGGCAGCCTGTCCGGTTCGCGCTGGGGGCTGAAGGGTGCCGAGGATCTGGGCGGCGGCCTTAAGGCGATCTTTCAGCTCGAGAACGGGGTCAACCTGAATACCGGCAAGATGAATCAGGGCGGACGGCTATTCGGGCGCCAGAGTTACGTTGGGCTCAAGTCGAGCACGTTCGGCACGCTGACCGCGGGCCGCGTGTACGACCCACTGACCGACCTCGTCCAGCCGATCCAGGGTGACGGCTATCTCGGCCAGACGTTCACGTCGCCGGGTGACGTCGACAACGCCGACAGCAGCGCGCGCTTCAACAACGCGATGAAATGGACGAGCCCGACGCGCGCTGGCTTCACCGGCTCGCTGATGTACGGGTTCGGCGAAGTGGCCGGATCGGTCGCATCGGGGCAGTCTTATAGCGCGGCGCTGGCGTTCGCCGCGGCAAGCGCGACTGTCGCGGGCGGCTACCTGCATATCGACCGGGGTAATCCGTCCGTGTCGAGCCGAGGTACGTCGTCAGCCGATACGCTGTTCAACAGCTCGGTGAACGCGGCGTACGCGTCGGCGAAGTCGATCGACATCTACCGGATCGCGGCGCAATACAAGATCGCGACCGTGACGCTCGGCGCCTATTACAGCGATTCGCGCTACGCGGCCGACGCGAGTTCGACGTTCCATCGCACCGAGGTATACCGGAACGCATCGGTGTTCGGCGTCTGGATGCCGGCTCCGACCTTGCAGATGGAAATCAGCTACAACTACCTGAAGTCGTCGGGTGATTCGTCGGCCCGCTATCATCAGGTCAGTCTTGGCGCAGATTATCTGCTCAGCAAGCGTACGGACATCTACGCGATTCTCGGCTACACGCATGCGGCGGGTCGAAACGGAACGGGCGAAGCACAGGCCGTGATCGGCGCGACCGACATCGACGCGGGACGCGCATCTCAGGCTCGCGTCAATCTGGGGATTCGCCACCGCTTCTGAAGATCGGCACCCGGAGTCGGAAGGTTCGATCCGGGATGCCTAACGATATGGCGGCTTGTCCGCACCAGGGATTATGTCCGCCGGCCCGGCCATTTCGAATGCTTGTCGTCGATCGTGAACGGATGCTGATGCGTATTGGGCCCGGTTTGCTCGCCTTCGGCGAAATGCGCGTCGTCTTCCGCTGCCGCGTGTTCATGCACAACGACGTCGGGATCCACGCGAGGCCATACCCACCAGGCCAGTGCGACCCCAAGCACCGTCATCAGCCCGAGGACGCCGAAGGTCGAGGGCATACCCGCCCTGGCGCCGAGAAACCCTGCTATAGGATAGGCGATCAGCCAGCACGCGTGCGACAGCGAGAACTGCGCGGCGAAGACGGCCGGCCGGTCCGCTGCGGAGGCCGAACGGCGGAGCAGGCGGCCGCTCGGCGTCAGCGTCATCGAATAGCCGAGACCGATCACGAACCAGGTCACGAGAAACGCGTGCCACTCGTATCGCCCGCCGAGTGTCGAGATGACCATGCCGGCGCCGAGCGCGATGGCCATAATGGACGAGCCGAGCAGCATCGCCGGCCGGTCCGGGCGCCGGTCCAGGAGCTTGGGCAGGATCAGGGCCATCAGCATCGAGCCGAAGCCGAATGCGGCGAGCGCGAACGGGACGTCCGAGCTCGGGCGACCAAGCTTGCCCTCGACATAGACCACCGAGTTCACGATGACCATCGAGCTTGCCGCAGCCGCAGCCAGGTTCAGGCCAAGCAAGCCGAGCAGCCGAGGCGTGCGCAGGTAGATCGAAATACCGCGGAAGGTCTTTTCATAGATGCTGCCGACCACCTGCACCGCGCGCGATTGGGGCAGCCGAACCGACACCACGAGCGCAGCCGAGCAGAGGAAGCCGATCACGGTGCCGCCGAACAGCCAGTGAAAGCCGATGACGGTGAGCAAGGCCGCCGCCAGCATCGGGCTGACGAGGCTTTCCATGTCATAGGCGAGGCGCGAAAGCGACAGGGCGCGCGTGTAGTCCTTCTCGTCCGGCAGCACGTCCGGGATGGTGGCCTGAAACGTCGGCGTGAATGCGGCGGACGCCGATTGCAGCAGGAAGATCAGCACATAGATCTGCCATGCCTGCGTGACGAACGGCAGCGACAGCGCGACGAACGCGCGCACGAGGTCCATCGCGACGAGGAATGCGCGTCGCGGCAGGCGGTTGGCGAATGCGCCGACGATCGGTGCGATCAACACGTATGCGACCATCTTGATGGCAAGCGCGGTGCCGAGAACGCTGCCCGCGTTTGCGCCGGCCAGATTATAGGCGAGCAGCCCGAGCGCCACGGTCGCAAGCCCCGTACCGACGAGTGCGATGACCTGGGCCAGGAACAGATGTCGATAGGTTCGATTGGATAAGACGTCCAGCACGTTGAGCTCCAGAAGTTGTCATTCCGCGATCGCGGGCGGGCTCGCGCAAACCCGCGGGGCAGGCGATTCGGTCACGCAGCCGCGGCGGGCCTGCGCCTGAACAGCAGCACGTCGCAGCCGAGTTCCGGCGGCACCAGCAACCGCGCGAGATCCGGCCGGCGCTCCAGCGTGAAACGGGTCTGCTGTTCGTAGTCGCGCCAGTTGCCGCTCGCCGCGCGATGAACACTGACGATCGCCAGGTAGATGTCGACGTCGTCGCTGCGCAAGATCTCGCGCTCGAAGTCGTTGCCGGCCGGCGGCCACGAGCAGATGACGACGGCCGACGGGTATTCGTGCAGGGCGGCATGTGCGTCCATCCGGATCACGGACTCCGGGTACGTGATCCGGTGTGCCCAGCTATGGTCGTCGGTGGCCGTTGCGCGTACGCCGGCCTCTTGCAGAAATCGCGTCAAGGTTCCATCTCCCGCGCCGACTTCGAGGCAGCCGCGTCCCCCGATGATTTCCTTCAACTGGCGGACGAACTGCTTCGAATAGAAGCAGTAGATTCCCTTGGGCTCGACGAGCGGCATCAGATAGCGCTTCTGCCAGACCAGTGGCCAGAGGAGCCGGAACCAGGTCATCGAAACCGGCTTGCGCTCGAGGCCGCGTCGGAACAGCAGACGCGGCGTGAGCCAACCATTGAACAGGTTGAAACGAATCTTGCCCGATGTACGACCGGTGGCGAGCGCCATCGCATAGCGCTGGAGGGCGACGCGTGCCATCTGCTGACGAATCGCGATGCGAACCAGTGCCTGCTTTTCCTTGCGGCCGGGGGTACCGCGCACGCGGCGCCCGGACGACGGCGCCTCCGCGTTCAGCAAGCGATGCAGGCGGCTCGGATCGCGCGCCTGCAGCGCGCCTTCCAGTTCGTGTTCCATGCTGTCCCATTCGGCGGGAAAGGCCGAGCGCAGTTCGCTGGCCGAAGGGCGGCGCTGCAGCCAGGCGAGCACCTTCACCGGATCATCGAGAGTCATCCTTGGGTAACCGTGCGGTTTAATCATTCCATGACGCAACGGCAGTAGCGATGTATCGGCCTGCCGAATCAAGCGCGCGTAGTGTAACATCCCCACCGGGAGGATAGGTTGTAAGCGTATTAAGGTGTTCCGTCGGGCCGCATGTCGTACCGCGACACCGATGCATCGCGAATCGGGATAACCGGGAGGTCACCATGTGGGCGAAGGTCAAGGAATGGTTCGGCTTTGGCGGCGACGAGGGCAATAACGGGCACGGCGCGCACGTGCACGCACACGGCGCGGGGCCGCACGGCCATACGCATGGGGTGATCGATCCGAGTCTGTCCACGTCCGAACGTGGAATCTGGGCGATCAAGTGGTCGTTCGCGATCCTCGCGATCACGTCGATCCTCCAACTGATCGTAGTCTTCACGTCCGGCAGCGTCGCGCTGCTGGCCGACACCATTCACAACGTGGGTGACGCCACCACCGCGATTCCGTTGTGGATCGCGTTCGTGCTCGTGCGCCGCAAGCCGACCGTGACGTTCAACTACGGCCTGGGGCGAGTCGAGGACATCGCCGGGATGCTGATCGTTGTGATCATCCTGATCAGCGCGCTCGTGGCGGGCTACGAGGCGATCGACCGCCTGATCCATCCGCAACCCATCACGCAACTGGCGGCGGTCGCGGTGGCGGGCGTGATCGGCTTCATCGGCAACGAGGTAGTTGCGGTGTTCCGCATTCGCGTCGGGCGCGCAATGAACAGCGCGGCGCTGATCGCGGACGGTTATCACGCTCGGACGGACGGCCTCACGAGCCTCGCGGTGGTGGTCGGGGCGATCGGTGTGTGGGCCGGTTTCCCGCTGGCCGATCCGATCATCGGCCTACTGATCACGATCGCCATTTTCGGCATCGTCTGGCAGTCGGCGCGCGCGGTGATCACGCGTAGCCTCGACGGCATCGGTCCGGACGTGCTCGAGGACATCCGCCATTCGATCGCGCATGTGCCGGGTGTCGCTCGCATCGTCGACGTCAAGGCGCGCTGGCTGGGGCACCGGTTGCGCGCGGAGCTGACTGTCGCGGTCGATCCGGCGCTGTCGGTCGCGCAGGCCAACGGCATCACGCTGGCGCTGCAGAGCACGTTGCGCGACCATCTGCCGTCGCTCGACGCCGCCACCGTGCAGTTCGACACCAGCGGCGCACAGCCCGCAGTCGTTCGCGCCGATGCGGACGCGCATCATCATGCGCCGGAGCCGTTCCGCTTCGACTGCGCGATCGCATCCGGCCTGCTTGAAATCGTCGACACGGCTGACGGGGAGCGCATGCGTCTGAGTGTGCGAGAACCGGCAGGCGACCTGGAGGCCGTCGTCGAGATATCGCGTCCAGGCGGGCAGATCGAGCGACTGCCGCTCGTCCGGTCGGATGCGGCACGCAACCGTTTCGAAAGCACGGTGGCGCCTGCGGAGCCGCATGAATTCGACGCCGAGCTGCGGCTGTCGAGTCAGGATGAAACGCAGCTCCTGCCGTTCAGGATGGTCGAACCCGAGGGGCATCATCACTGATACCACGGTCGGGTCTTGTCGGGCTCGCCGGGAAATTCCCGGTTCGCAATCGATGCACACTCCGTCCAATGCACTACCCGTTGAGGAAATTAGAATAGGCACCTACTCCTGATGCCGGCCAATTTCGCGGGTGTGCGATTCGACGCACGCGCGAACGTGCGTCGAAAGGTCAGCCGCGGCGCGGCTCTGGATCGGACAAGTGGTGATCGGTCTCCCAATCAAAGCATCCGCTTGATCTCCGCGTAGTTCCCTTCCGTGCGAAGCACGATCCTCACATCCGACCGATCGCGGTTTCGCCAGAACCAGCCGTGGTTGCCGTCGAATGCCGCGTCGATCTCGCCCGTATCGGACGCCACTCCGCGCCCCTTGCCGTAGCTGACCGAACGGCCGCCGCCATCGCCGTGCGTATCGAAGTTCACGACGCCGCCTTCGGCGGTCCAAACGAAACTGGCCTTGGAACCCTCCCGCATGCGCAGCTTGACCTCAATCCCTTCTCCCGGCGCCAGCGTGAACGTCATTTCGTCGCGACGGGGCGTCTCGCGTCCGGGCGCGATGCTGGCGACGGCGGGCGTTGCCGCCGCCCTGTCCGCCTTGGCCTCGGCCGCGAGCTGCGACTTGATCTCGCCCATTCTGGTCAAGCCGAGCGCACGGCCGATGCCGGTCGGATCGATCGCGTACTCGGACGGCAGGACGAAGGCGACGAGGATGAACGCGGCCGACACGGCAGCGATCAGGGTCGAACGGAACAACTGCTTCGACGTCGGCAGCTCGGCGCGCGACGGCATATCTGCATTGAACATGGAATATCGACTCACTCGAGGAAACTCAGGAAACGAACAGGCCGGTCAGTTGGTAGCCGACCAGGACGAAACCAGCGGTCATCATCGCGACGTTGGCGCGGTACGCGTTCCGCCAGAAGCCGGCGGTCCGGCGCCAGTAGCCCATCGCGATCAGAATGGCGCCTAGCGCGAGCAACTGGCCGATCTCGACGCCGACGTTGAACGCGATCAGATTGGGCACCAGCCCGTCGGGCGAGATCCGGTAGTCGATGATCTTCGTGGCCAGACCGAACCCATGGAACAGGCCGAACACCAGCGTCGCGATCTTCGTGTCGGGCTGGAAGCCGAACCAGCGCCGAAAGGCACCCAGATTGTCCAGCGCCTTGTAGACGACGGAGAACCCGATGATCGCGTCGATGACATAGCTGCTCACGCCGATGTTGAAGTACACGCCGAGCAGCATTGTGGTCGAATGCCCGAGCGCAAACAGGCTGACGTACGTGCCGATATCCTTTGCCCGGTACAGGAAGAAGATGACGCCGAACAGGAACAGGATGTGGTCGTAGCCGGTCATCATGTGCTTGGCGCCGAGATAAACGAACGGCAGCAGGTTGACGCCGGAGATTTCCTGGATGTATCCCTTGTCGCCGGCCGTGACGGCATGGGCGAATGCGTTCGACGCGAACAGCAGCGATAGCACACCCAACGCGATGCAAATGACATGGCGCAGCTGCCGTTCGTGGTCGAACGGCAAGCGCCCGTAATACGGTTCTTGCATGAAGACTCCCATGACGGTTGATCGAACATCCGGGCCGCCGACGGGCGGCCGCGGTCAGGTCGACGAGATCGTCATCGGAGGGCGGTCGATTCGGGAGAGGGGCTCCTGAATGGGGAATGCTGGTGGGTGGGAGCCCGGGGGCATGCCAGTCGCGGTGCGCGTCGCGGCCAGCCGCCCGCATGCCTGTGCGACTTCGTGTGAATGGTCGGACGGATTGTGCTCGTGCTGTGAGTCGGGATGAGAGATGCTCGCGTGATCCGGCTCGCATGTGTCATGGGCTTGCGCAGCCGGCATCTGGCCATGATCGTGAACCAGGTCGGCGGACAGACCCGACTTGTCGTTCAGCGACGCATGCGCGCCGGTTCCAAGCACCAGCGCACCCAAAATCACGGTCATCAAAAAGGCGAAGTGGATCGCCGCGCGGGCCAGTCCCACTGCATGCACCTGTGTTCGTGTCGGACCCGCCTGTCCGGCGGGCGCAATCGGTTTAGTGTAACATCCTATCCGGGGGGATAGGTGGCGAACCGATAATGCAGGGCGGCCCATTAGCGGCTTGTTCGCTCCCGAGTTCCTGTTCACCACGCATTCAATAGCGGGGGTTCCGTGACGATCCACGAATCACATCCAGACATTATCAAACGGTTAAAGCGCGCCGAAGGGCATCTGAGAAGCGTCATCGCAATGCTCGAGGAAGGGCGCCCGTGCGTCGAAATCGCCCAACAGTTGCAGGCGGTCGAGAGCGCGGTCGGTAACGCGAAGCACGCGCTCGTGCACGACCACATCGACCATTGCCTCGATCATGCGATCCGGACTGGCGAGCAGAGCGCCGACACCGCGCTGAGCGAGCTGAAAGCCATCACCAAGTACCTTTAAGGTTTGTCGTGCAATCGCCGCTTGCGCTGCCGCCGTTGACGAGCGTGGTGCGCGACCTGCATCCCACGACTCACGCCATATGTAATCCTAACCAATTTTACATAAGGTGAACTAGCGATTTTTTAGGGTCGCAAGAAAATACTGCGTCGAGCAAGCTCCTTGTTGACGCACGCCATCTGGTCTCTACGACGACAGCTCGCTCAGCTTGAGCGCCGCGGCTCGTTTTCGTTCCGACACCATTCTTAGGCGATCGACAGCTACAGCTGCCATCCCGACTTTCCCCGTAGCACCTCAATTTTTGCCTCGCTACGCTTGGCCGCTCTCGTCATCGATTCGGAGTCGCTGATGGACCACTGGCGATTGGCTTATCTCGGGATCCGACAAGTGCCGCGTGAGCTGAGCGAATTCGAGCTCGCCACATTCTTCACGTTCTCCAAGCGGGAGCGTGTTGCTATCGATTCAAGACGCACCGATCTCTTTCGGCTCGCGGTCGCGTTGCACATCGGCTTTCTGCGCATGACCGGCAGGCCGCTCGGCTCGTACAAGCAGATCCCCACGGTTCTCTGGCGACATCTTGGCCGGCAACTGAATGTAAAGCCGCCAGACCTCGGCACGTTACGTTCACTTTACGATGGCAACCTCAAGACCTTATCCGACCACCAGTGCTTTGCTCGGGACGCCATCAATTTTCGCGCCGTCGCGGAACATCAACGTCGGTATGTCATCCGCTGGCTCAAAGAACAACTCACCGGCCGCCCCGAACGCGGCCAGTTGACGAACGATCTCAAACGTTGGTTCTACGACCATCGCATCGTAATACCACCGGAGCGCATGCTCAGGCAGTTTGTCGTCCAGGCCGTACGCGACATTGAGGGGCAACTGCACAGCGCACTCGAGCATGCTGTCGGTATGGAAAAACTCGAGAGTTGGGCGCGAATTCTGGCTCAACCCCATGGAGAACATTCGAGTCTCCAGCGATGGCTGTGGGCCGTCCCGCTGCGCAACTCGACCCATCAGATGAGCGAGATCCTCGACAAAGTCAATTTGCTCACGATGCACGAGGTGGCAACGCGTTGGCCGGTTGAATGCAACGATGCCATGGTGCGCCACTACGCCCGCCGTTGTGCAAGTCGCCCACCATCGATCAGCAAGCGAATCGAACCCCAAAGCCGACGAATCGAAGCCGCCTGTTTCATGCGGTATTCACTCTGTGTTGCGACTGATCAGGTACTCGAGATGCTCCGGCGATGGGTACTGAAGGTTGTCAACGACACGTCACGCGAAGTGGATGCGATGCGGATGAAGGCCGCGGATCAACTCCGCGAGTTCGCGCTTGCCGTCAAAGCACTCGCCAATGATGAAACCCTCTCGCGCGAACAGCTCGGTGAGAAGCTTTGTGTGCTTGCAGACGATGTTTTGCAACCGCATCCCACCAGCCGTCGGAGCCAGATCCGGCAGTGCCTGGTCCGAAAGCGGTACTACGCCCGTAACCTTTTGAATCGGATCGTGCAGCTGCCGTTCGAGGCCGAGGGTGCTCATCCTGTAGTCGATGCTCTCTCGTTACTACGTGTGCTATATCGACGTCGCGCTTATCTTCTACCCGACGGGGTCAATATCAGGCTTGGGCGTGCGTGGCGCGAGGCGATTGATGGCTACGATCGGCTTCGGGCCATGGTTGCCTTCGAGTGGGCCACCCTCTTTGCGCTCCGTGTCGCTTTGCGCAACGGCTCGGTTTTCATCGACCACAGCTTCTCGTTCAGAAGTCAGGCGCATATGCTGATCTCGGCCGAGCAGTGGCAGGCAAAGCGTAACAATCACTATGGACACCTCGGCCTGCCCCAAGACCCGAACGAATTTCTCGGACCAATCCTTGAACAGCTCGAACAGCGCCTCGCACTACTCGATGATGCCGTGGTCAATGGTTCGATCCGTGTTGATACTGCTGTCCACCTCGACCCGATGGCTGCGCAGGATCCAGACGCACAAGCCGATCAACTTCGCCGTCAGATCTTCGAAGCTCATCCGCCAGGCCAATTTCCCGAGATCATCCTCGAGATCGATAGTGCGACACGCTTCAGTTGGATCCTGCTTGGACGCGAGCCGCGGTCACGCACCGAGTTACTGATGGTGTATTCGGCGATACTGGCTCACGGCACCTCTCTGACGGCTGCTGATATTTCTCGGATGGTCCCCGAAGTGTCAACCGAAGCGATTCGTCAAATGATGAAGCGTCTCGCGGACGAACGAATGCTGCGTGCAGCTGCCGACGCCGTTCTCGAATTCATGCACGAGCACCCAATCGCCGCCCACTGGGGCCGAGCCGATCTAGCATCGTCTGACATGATGTCGCTGGAGACAACCCGAACGATTTGGCGAGCGCGTGCGGACCCTCGTCGCCGGACTCCATCCATTGGGATGTACACGCATGTGCTGGATCGTTGGGGCATTTTCTACGACCAACCCATCGTCCTGAATGAGCGGCAGGCAGGTGCCGCAATCGAGGGCGTCGTCCGGCAAAGCGCCACCAAGGACATCGCTCAACTCGCTGTCGATACGCACGGCTACACCGATTTCGCGATGGGCGTGTCCCGGGCACTTGGCTTTGATTTATGCCCTCGCCTCTCACACCTTCGCGACCGACGTCTGCACGTGCCTCGCAGCCAGGCGATCCCGGCGCGGCTCGCAGGGGTCACGGATCGGGACGTCCGACTCGGTCTCATCGTCGACGTGTGGGACGAATTCGTGAGGATCGTCGCCTCGATCCACTCTGGCCAATGCACAGCTGTCGAAGCGATCGCGAGATTCGGCTCGGCTGCTCGAGGTCAGGCTGTGTACGATGGCGGCGTACACATCGGCCGCTTATTCAGAAGTATCTTTTTGATCGACTACTTCACCAATGCTTCGTTTCGGTCGGAGTTGCAACATGCGCTGAATCGGGGAGAAGCGGTGCATACCGTGCAACGCGCAATTCACATCGGTCGCATTCCGGCGGAGCTTGCTCGGCGCCAAGAATCACTTGCCGCTGTGTCATCGGCGTTGACCTTGCTCTCGAACATCTTGATGGCTTGGAACACCACCCACATGCAACGAGCCCTGGAGGACATCGAGGCCAGCCGGGGACAGTCGATCGCAACCGACCAACTCAGGCGAATCGCCCCCACTCATATCGAGGGCATCAACTTGCGCGGCACCTTCAACTTTCCCGTGGCACTGTACGCAAAGCGGATCTTGCCAAGCATCGCGGCCGACAACCCCATTCCGTCAACCAGTCGAAGCGCCTAACGACGGGTGAGCTGGGACCGCCGGTCGAGGGACCGCTCATCTTCGATGCGGCCACGTCTGGGGACGCCCTCTGCTTTGTTCGCGAAGGGTAGACACTAACCCATTGTTTTATCGGAATAAATATTTAGGGCTGCAAGGCAAGGCCTTGCCAGGCCTCAAGGCGCCTAACCGGAGAAGCGCATGGAAATCAAAGGCGCCCCGAATGCCACGACATCCGGCTGGCCAAGGAAACAGTCAGGAAGCTGATGACGGAGGCTGGTTTATGGGTGCCGCGCCGGCAGCGGCCACCGAAGGTCTACCAGCCGCGTGCGCGCCGAGCATGTCTGGGCGAACTGATCCAGATCGATGGCAGCGACCATCGGTGGTTCGAGGAACGGGCGCCGGCCTGCACGTTGCTGGTGTACGTCGACGACGCGACGAGCCGGCTGATGATGCTGCATTTCACGCAGACCGAATCTACCTTCAGCTACTTCGAGGCGACGCGCGCGTACATCGAGTGCCACGGCAAGCCGGGGGCGTTCTATAGCGACAAGTACAGCGTGTTCCGCAACGTGACGCCAGGCAAGACTGGTAATCGGGTGACGCACTTCGGTCGCGCGATGTACGAGCTGAACATCGACGCGTTCTGCGCAAACAGTAGTCCGGCCAAGGGGCGAGTCGAGCGAGCACATCTGACGCTGCAGGATCGCTTGGTCAAGGAAATGCGACTGCGCGGGATCAGCACGGTGGCCGAGGCGAACGCCTATGCACCCTCCTTCATGGCGGCCTACAACGCACGTTTCGCGAAGCCACCGAAGAGCAGTTTCGACGCTCACCGGCCACTGCGGGACGACGAGAGCCTTGAGTTGACGCTTACGTGGCGCGAACCGCGGAAAGTGACGAAGTCGCTGACGGTGCAGTACGACCGGGTGATGTACCTGCTGGACGACACGCCAGAGAACCGGAAGCTGATTCACCGCTACATCGACGTGTGGGAGTACCCGGACGGGCGCATCGAGCTCCGGACGGAGGATCAGGTGTTGCCCTGCAGGCAGTACGATCGGCTGGCCGAGATCGATCAAGCCGCAGTCGTCGAACACAAGCGCCTGAGTCACGTATTGCAGGTCGCTCAGGCGATTCAGGCGCAACGCGATAACAGCCGCATCGGTAAAGCCCCATCCCGAACAAACCGGGGCGACTCGACCAAGACCGATCGAAACAAACCTCAGCCGGGCAAGAAGAAGCAGCGCGAGTTCGTGCAGGCGGACGTCGAGCAAGTGATTGTGGATTTGGCTGAGCGCAGGCAGGCGCAACCGCAACCCCGCAAACCTGGCCGTCGGTCTGCAAGGGACAGTGGATCCGACGCAAGCGCCCTGCCCGTTCAGACGCCCGCCTTCGACACGGCGTAACGAATAAACCAGGACAAACAGGCAGCAAAACCAACCCTAACCCCAACCTCAAAACCGGACATTTCTATTTAGCTGGCGCCACGACATCTTGAAATGGCTACGACATTGATTGCATTTGGAGGTGTTGCGTCCCGCGCCGAACATCAGCCGCTTCAGCGCAACACTAAGGTTCTATCGGCATACTGCGGTCTCGTTAGAGTCATGAAGTCCAGCAGCTCGTCTTCATGCCGTCCAGAGTCTTGACGCAGTTTGAGTTACCGATTGCCCCAACGGTTGGAAGCCATGCGCAACAGCGCTGCATTGGCAGCGCGCAAATCGAACAATTCCGCGTCGAAGCCGGACCCGATCCAGTTTCGGTAACGCTCTGCCTTTTCACTGTCCGGATCGTTGGATAGCGTATTCAGGAACGCCTCATAGCCGGATGGACCGCCAACGTCCTCCGGCGGACAAGCACGGGCGCCGCCAATGACTTGGGCTTCTCCCCAAGGTTGGCCCTCGATCGTTTCCATCTTCTCGACGACGACGCTGTGATTCCAGCCGTCCCCGAAGTCGTATCGGTAAACGAAGTGCGAACCTGGCTTCAGGACCGCCTGCAGACGAACCTTTCGGTCATCTGCAGTCGTGCCCGTGTCAGCAAAGTCCACCACGTCATCGATCTCGAACATGGCGTAGGTCATGCCATCGATCAGGAAGTCGTGGAGATGCGTGTCTTCCCATCCGAAAGCTGCTTGCAGAATGTGATGCAGCTTGCGCAGCGATTCAGTTCCTTCGACTTCGATCTGACGCCAGATGGGCGGATCGATGTGCTGAAGCGCCACTTTGAGCGTGAAGCGCGGGAACGATTTCGGCATTCGATCTCCTCAGAACGCGAACCTGCACTATTATTGCCTCGCAATGGTCACCTGAAGCAAGCACTGTGGGATCGCCGACGCTGGAAGGGACGCGAAGCATCCGCGCATATCGAGGGCGTGTCAGCCGTGATCGTTGGCCACACACCGACCTATAAAGTTGCCCAACGGGGCAGCAACGGTTTCCACTATATAAAATGCCCGAAATTTAGTTCCACGCTCTCTGGCACCGGCATTCATTCCGACGCCAGGAAGCCATTTCGCACGTCGACGACGGGCACCGGTCGATAGCAACCTCACTGCAGCCCCCCTCACCTCGATCAAATCGCCACTTCCGGCGGTGCCTGACGAAACAGTCGCGTAATCCAGCCCAGATATACCAGCCCGAGCGCGAACCACGCGATGCCGAGGACCAGTGCCGCCTTCTCGAGACTCACGAGCAGCCAGATATCGGACACCGCGCCGATCACCGGGAACACGAGCCCGCCGAACACCCCGATCCGGCGCTCGCCGTGATGACCCGACAGATACAGGCGAATCACGCACAGATTGACGGCCGTAAAGGCAAGGAACGCGCCGAAGTTGATGAACGACGTCGACGTGGCGACGTCCAGCTTCAGCGCGATCAGGCCGACCACGCCCGCCAGCGCGATGTTGATCGCCGGTGTCTTGAAACGCGGATGAATGAAACCGAAGACGCGTTTCGGCAGGATTTCGTCGCGCCCCATCGCATAGAGGAGTCGGCCGACGCTCGCTTGCGCGGAGATACCCGACGCGAATTGAGCGAGGATCAGACCCGCGAGGAATACGGTGACGAACACATCGCCACCGATCATCTTCGCGACCTCAAACGCGGCCGAATCCGTGTCCTTGAATTCGACGCCCGGGTGCGCGAGCTGCATCGTGTATGCTGCGATCACGAAGATCGCACCGCCGATCAGCGCAATCAGCAGGATCGCGCGCGGCATGTTCTTTTTCGGCTCGATCGTTTCCTCGGTCAGCGTCGACACCGCGTCGAAGCCGAGGTACGAATACGCAGCGATCGCGGCGCCCGCCATCGTCGCGCCGAACGGCACGTGCGGCTTGAAGAACGGCTCCGCCATCGCGATGCCGCCCGGGCCGGCCGCGGCCGACGCGTAGTGCCAGCACAGCGCAACGAACATCACGACGATCGCGAGCTGCACGATCATCAGCACGATATTGAAGCGTGCAGCCAGTTCGATGCCGACTATGTTCAGGCCGCTCGTCAACACGATGAACGCGACGATCCAGATCCAGGTCGGCACATGCGGAAACGCGGCGTTCAGATATGCAGCGCCGATCAACCAGATCACCATCGGCAGGAAGAAATAGTCGAGCAGCGTCGCCCAGCCGATCATGAAGCCCAGGTGCGGGTTGAACGTCTTGCGCGTGTACGTATAGGCTGAGCCTGCAGTCGGATAGAGCCGTGCGAGCTTGCCGTAGCTGAGCGCGGTGAACGCGATGGCAATCAGCGCAAGCAGATAGGCGAGCGCGGCCGTGTCGTCGCTGGCCTTGGCGAGCACGCCGTAGGTACCGTAGACGATCAGCGGCGCCATATAGGCGAGGCCGAACAGCAACACGGACGGCAGGCCGAGCGTGCGCTTCAGGCTTGGCGATTCATGGGATGACGACGCTTGCATGTTATCTCCTGGACCTTCGGGGCCGATGCGAATGCCTGTGTGCCTTCGGCCGACATTTCGATTGAACGGGCACGCCCGAGCGACGCATGACGCCCGCGCGATGCCGTGAATGGACTGCGAAACCGGATTATTCGCCGCGCTGACAACGCGCTTCGATCATGAATGCGCGATGTCCGTCCGACTGTTCGAGCGGCGCGAGATCAAGCGCCACGCGCGTGTCGTGCAGGTAGTTGTAGTGTTCGCGGCTCGCTTCGAGACGCGTCAGGTCGAGGTTCGCCTGCACGACCGCCTCGTCCCTGCCCAGTTCCAGCGCGGTTTCGCCGAACGGATCGACGAGCGCGGAAAGGCCCGCGAACGTCAGATTGTCGTCGCCGGCCCCGCAGCGGTTCACCATCACCGCGAACATCTGGTTTTCCATCGCGCGTGCCGCGATCGCGCGGCGATGCACCGGGCCGAACGGGTCCATGTTGCCGTTCGTGACAATCAGCAGATCGGCATCGAGCGCGCCGACGGCTCGCGCCGTTTCGGGGAATTCGATGTCGTAGCAGATCAGCAGACCGACCGTCAGGCCGTTCCAGATGCACGTCGCGAAGCGGTCACCCGGCGTGAAGACACCGACATCCGACGCCCACAGATGCGTCTTGCGATAGCGCAGCACGATGTCGCCCTGCTCGTCGACAAGTACCGTGGTGTTGTAAAACCGTTGGCCGTCGCGCTCCGCGAGGCCCACGGCGACAGCGACGCCCTTTTGTCGTGCCGCGTCGCGTACCGCGGATAATCCGGGGCCATCGAGCGTCTGTGCGACTTCGGCGACATTGTCCCGGGTCGGAAAGCCCGACAACGTCGTCTCGGGGAACACGATCAATTTCGTGCCGCCTGCCACGTCGACGCGCCCGATCGTGTCGATCACCTTGCGCGTGTTGTGCGCGACGTCGCCGTCGATCAGCGAGAGTTGCGCGAGTTCTACCTGCATGAAACCGTCTCCTTCCAATAGCCTTTCATCTGCGCGTCGTCTGCCCTGCCCTTCTGATACGACGCGCGGTCGAGCGAAACAGGCCGTGTACCCCTGCCTGTCGAAGCGAGGCCGATTATCGGGTTATTATTTTTGACCTGAAATTCCCCGCCAGGGTTACCCACACTGGAGCACACGATGGACTTCGAATGGCGAGATCTCGCTTTTCATCGGGAGATTGGCTCGGCCATCGACGCCCTCGATGGCCCGCATTTCTGGGCACGCCTCACGCGTGTGCTCGAGCGGCATCTCGAGTTCGACAACTGGGTCGCGCTGCGTTTCGCACGTGCTGCGCCGCCTCTCGTGCTTGCCGAGCAGGCGATGCCCGACGGCAAGATCGACCTGATGTTTCAGGACTATCTGGCCGCCCTCTATCAACTCGATCCGTTCTATCTCGCCGCGTTCGAAACGCAGGCGTCGGGCTTCTACACGCTCGCCGACGTCGCGCCGGACAATTTCCGGATGACCGAGTACTACCAGCGGTACTTCAAGAAAAACATCGTCGGCGACGAAGTGCATTTCAACGTCGTGATCGATCGCGATCACACGCTGGGCTTTTCGCTCGGCAAGACGAGCAAGTACGACGATCGCGAGATTGCGTTGCTCACGCTGTACACGCCCTGGGTCCTGTCGTTGATGCAGCAGCGCTTGCGCTTCGAGACGTTCGCGATAAAGGATGCGCCACGCGTGACCGAAGGCGAAGCGCCCGACCCGCAGGCGCGCTTCGGGATGCTGACCGGAAAGAGCGGGCGCGGCACGTTGACCACACGCGAAATCGAAGTCGCGATGCTGTCATTGAGCGGATTTTCGTCACGCGCGATCGGGGAGAAGCTGTCAATTTCGTTCGAGACCGTGCGTGCGCACAAGAAGCACATTTACGCGAAGCTGGGTGTCGGATCGCAATCCGAATTGTTCGCGATGTTCTACGATCGGGGCAGATCCGGCGAATCGGCGTGATTCGCGTCTCGGTGTCTCGGCACGGATACCGGCAGGCGCACTGCCGCTTCAGGTTTCGCCGGTGAGCACGGAATCACGTGCATCCAGATTGCGCTGCAGATTCGTGACGGACGCGACTTCCGGCTCCCGGGATAAAGGGCATTGGCTTTCGATGCGTTTCTAAACCGGGCAATCCTGTCACGATGCGGCAACGCTCGATCGACTACGCGACGGTGTCTGCCGTCTTGAAACCGTTCGAATCCACGCCTTACCCCGTTGCTGCCGGCGCCGTTACACCGCCCCGTCCCCGGCTCCTTTACGCCGCCCATCGACACGCCGAGTCGGCAATGCGGCGAGCCCGCGCACCGCCGCGTTCTCGGCGCCATCGTCGCTGCGGCTGGTGATCTCGTCCAGCGCCCGGTTATTGGTGTACGGCCCGAACACACCGATCGACACCATCACGATCAGCATACTGCCGCCGATCAGCACGAACACTGCGGACACCCCGGCGCGCTCGAGCAGCAGCGCGACGATGAAGCTGCTCGCGATTCCGGTCAGGCGGCCGATCGAATGCACGAAGCCGAGCGCGCGCCCGCGGATCTCGGTCGGAAACACTTCCGACTGGTACGCGGTGCCGTTACTCGCGAGCACCGTGTTGGACAACGTGACGAGCAGGCCGAACGCGATCACGAACGGCGCCTGCGCCGACATCGCGAACGCGGTGCCGAACAGCGCGACGCCGAACGCCGACGCGACGATCAGCCACTTCCGCTCGATCCGGTCGGCGAGCACGCCGGCAACGAACGGCGACACCGGATACGCGAACGCGATCACGAACGCATACCAGAGGCTCTTCGTGACGGTCGCGCCCTGCGCGGCGAGCAGCGTCGGCAGCCACTGGCTGAAGCCGAAGAAGCCGATGCTCAGGAATGCGTTGAATACGATCAGCATCGCCGTGCGGCCGCGATGCCGCGCATCCCACATCGACGGCGCGCGCCGCGCGGCCGGCGTTGCGACGGCCGGCATCCGGACCGCCGGCAGCGGCCGGCCGGATTCCCGCTCGACCGCCTGCTCGAGCCGCTGCAGCACGGCTTCGGCGTCGGCCTCGCGGCCGGTGCTGGCAAGCCAGCGCGGCGACTCCGGCAGCCGCGACTGCAGCCACCAGACGACGACCGCGCCGCTGCCGCCGAGCAGCACGACCCAGCGCCACCCGGACATCCCGAGCGGATCGCGCGGCACCCATAGCCACGACACCAGCGCGAGCACCGGCATCGCGAGATAGCCGATCGCGAAGCACAGCGCGAACGCACGCCCGCGCACGGCTTTCGGCACCAGCTCGGTCAGGAACGCGCCGATCGTGATCAGCTCCGCACCGATGCCGCAACCCGCGACGAAGCGGCACACGAGAATGCCGAGCGCATGCGTCTGCACGCACATCGCAAGGCTTGCCGCCGTGTAGAGCAGCAGCGCACCGGTGAACAGCGTGCGCCGTCCGATGCGGTCCGCGAGGCGCGACACGAACATCTCGCCGACAAACAGCCCGGCGAACGTCGCCGCACCGAGTGCGCCTTGGTCCGACATGCCGAGCACGCCGTGCGAGCCCGCGTGAAAGATGCCGTCGCGGATCAGCCCGGGCGGCAGGTAGGTCATCTGGAACAGGTCGTAGACCTCGAAAAAACCGCCGACGCTCAGGAACAGCACGAGCGTCCAGATACTGGCCGTCGCGGGCAGGCGGTCGATGCGCGCGGCGATCGACGCCGCATGGGAATGGGACATGGCGACTCCTCGGTGATCCGCCCGCGCGGTCTGCGCGAAGCGGCGGACAGGGCGCCGGCGCGGGTGCGCGCGGTGCCGGCGTTCATACGGTGGCGACCGGATTGACGGGCGACCCGACGAGCCCGCGCAGGTGCAGCGGCGGCGCGGTCAGCAGGAAGCGGTTGCGCCGGTGCGCGCGCAGCCAGTCGGCGAGCGGCGTCAGATGCCACAGCTCGCCCAGATGAATGCCGAGCTTGAACAGGCACAGCTCGTGCAGCGGCATCAGCGCGCCGGGCCGCTCGCGCGCCGACGCATGGCGCGGACGCTCCTCGACCGCGTGGTTGTCCGCCGCGAGCGCGGCGAGCCCCGATGCGTCGATCCATTCGAGCAGGCGCGGATCGTTGCCGTCGAGCACGCAGCACACGTCCGGCGCGCCGGGCTCGCCGCGCGCGTCGGCGTCGAGCAGGCGATCGGCGAAGCCCGTATGCACGCATACGATGTCGCCGCGCTCGACGACCACGTCGTCCGCGCGCAGTACCGACATCCATTCCGCGTAGCCGATCTTGCGCCGCTCGTCGCCGAAGTGGCGGCGCAGGTCGACCATCACGCCGCGCCCCTGCATGCCGGTTTGCGCCATCACCTCGATGCCGAGCGCACGCGCACCGCCGCGCGGCGCACCCGCTTCGGGCACCTGGATGTGCTCGTCCATCCGGTAGCCGTTGTAGAACACGCGGGCGCGCTCGCCGTCGCCCGCCGGATCGAACAGCGAGCCGACGTGCGACAGCGCATCCCATTGCGTCGAGAACTGCGAGTGCATGCAGAACGCATCGTCGCAAACCACATCGGTTGCGTTGGCAACCTGTTCGTCTGCCCGATAGCCGAAGTACGGCTTGTCGCCGAGCAGCGCCGGCATGATCGCCGGCGGCCGTCGCCGCGCGTTCAGCCCGCCGCCGCGCGGCACGTCGAGCGGCAGGCTCAGCGAGAACACGCGGCCTTCGCGCACCTCCGCGACGCCGCGCAGCACCGCGTCGGCCGTCAGCCAGTTCAAGCGCCCTTTCTGATCGTCGGGGCCGAAATCCCCCCAGTTCGAGCCGGGCGGCCGATGGGTCCAGCGTGGCTTCATGGTGTCTCCTCCATGCAATGTCCAGGGTGCGGCGGCCGTCGTTTGCGGCCGCCTCGCACGGCGCGCCTAGCGCGCGCGGATCACGCCCAGCCCGGCGAGCCGCTCGTATTCGCGTTCGCCGAGCAGCGGCAGCAGGATCTCGCGATTGTTCTCGCCGAGCGCGGGCGCGGGCCGGCGGAACGCACCGGGCGTGGCCGACAGGCGCGGCGTGATGTTGTGCATCGGCAGGCTGCCGACGTCGTCGTCCGGCAACTCGACGAGCGCCTCGCGCTCGATCACGTAGTGATCCTGAACGATCTGCGCGATGTCCTGGATCGGCCCGACCGTCACGCCTGCTTCTTCGAAGAATGCGAGATTGGCGTCGAGATCGCGCACGGCGATGAATTCGCCGACGATCGCATCGAGCGCCTCCGCGTGATGCACGCGCTGCACGTTGGTCGCGTAGCGCGGATCGTCGATCAGGTCCGCTCGGCCGATCGCGCGGAACAGCCGCTCGGCCATCGCCTGCGTCGAGCTCGACAGGCACAGCCACTTGCCGTCGCGCGTGCGATACGCGTTGCGCGGTGCGGTGTTCGACGAGCGGCTGCCGGTGCGCGCCTTGATCTCGCCGGTCATCACGTAGTTCGCGGCGGCCGGCCCGAGGATCGACAGCAGCGGCTCGAACAGCGACACGTCGATCACCTGCCCCGCCGCGCCGTGTGCGTCGCGCGCATGCAGTGCGACCAGCACGGCGATCGCGCCGGACAGCCCGGCCGTCATGTCGCCGAGGAACATCGGCGGCAATACCGGCTCGCGATCGGCGAAGCCGTTGATCGCCGCGAATCCCGCATACCCTTCCGCGAGCGTGCCGAAGCCCGGCTTGTGGCGGTACGGCCCCGTCTGCCCCCAGCCGGAGATCCGCGCGATCACCAACTCGGGACGGATCGCGAGCAGGTCGTCCGGGCCGAGCCCCATCTTCTCGGCGACGCCGGGCTTGAAGCTCTCGACGAACACGTCCGCGTCGCGCACCAGCCGGCGGACGATGTCGATCCCCTCGGGCGCGCGCAGATCGACGCACACGCTGCGCTTGTTGCGTCCGTACACCTTCCAGTTCGTGCTGATCCCGCCCGCGCCGACCGCGCGCAGCGTATCGCCGCGCTCGCTCTCGACCTTCACGACGTCCGCGCCGAAATCGGCGAGCTGCACGCTCAGCATGTTGCCCGCCATCAGGCGCGACAGATCGACGACGCGCACGCCCGCGAGCGGCCCCTGCGCGCCGGCGTCGAACGGTTTCGGATGGATCGGGCCGGTGGACGCGCGACGGCGCGCGCCGGCCGCGTGAGCGGCCTGCGGGTCGGGAACGAGCATGCTTGTCTCCTGATTGGTGGGTGTGTCGTTCGATGCGGACTTCGACGTGCGCGCGCTCGGCCGCGCGCCGGCGCTACTCGAGCAGCGCGCCGAGCTGGTCGGCTGCGCGAAACGCCGCGCCCGCGGCGGGCAGATCGCCGCCCAGCGCACGCGTCAGCTCGGCGGCGGCCGCCTGCACGCGCGGCAGGTAGTCGGCCTGCACCTTCTTGTTGAAGCGATAGCGCGGCACGCCGAGCGAGATCGCGCCGCTCAGCACGCGACCGACGCCGAATGCCGGGCACGCGATCGCCGCGCTTTCCGGGTCGCGCTCGGCGATCGACACCGCGTAGCCCTGCTCGGCCGTCTTCTCGTAGTCGCCACCGCGCGTGCCGCTGAACGCGAGCAGCACGCGCCCGGCCGCGCCGACGTCGAGCGGAAAGCGGTCGCCCTCGCGCAGATTCGTGCGCACCGAGCGCTGCGCCTGGATGCGGAACAGGCATACACGCTGATCCCCTTCGCGCACGTAGAACGCGGCCGTCTCGCCGGTTTCCGCCGACAGCGTCGACAGGATCGGCATCACGTACTCGCGCAGCTGAAACGACTCGCGATACATCATCCCGAGCTGGAACACGGCGGGCCCCAGCACGTAGCGCCCATCCGGCAGGCGCTTGATGAAGCGAAACTGCTCGAGCGACTCGAACATCCGCAACAGCGTGCTCATGTTGAGCCCCGTTTCCTCGCTGACCTGCGCGAGCATCAGCCCGCCGGGCGCGTTGCCGAACGCCAGCAGCGCGGTCAGCGCGCGGTTGACCGCGGCCACGCCGCCCTCTGCGGGATTGCTTGTCTCCACCTTGTTCATATCCACCTCGTGCGATGCCGGAAGAGTCGTGCCGCAGCGCGGCGACCGGCATCTAAAAAATGAAAGTGACTTTCATTATACGCAGATCTTCGACGACATCAACATGAATCAACACAGATTCGCTCGTTCATCTTCCCTGCAATCCCCTTGAAAACTAGGCGTTAACGATAATCTTGACGAACGCCATCATCCACCACAAAAATGAAAGCGACTTTCATTTTTAGAGATCAACGATGGATTTCTCGTCTCAACCGGTCTGGCGCTCGCTGCTGTACGTCCCCGCCCACGTCCCCCGTTTCGTCGCTTCGGCCGCCGCGAGCGACGCCGATGCGCTGATCCTCGATCTCGAGGACAGCGTCCCGCCGGCATGCAAGGAGGCCGCCCGCGACGGGCTGGCCGATGCCGTGCCGGCGCTGCGCGCGCCGGGCCGCGACGTGCTGGTGCGCGCCAACGGCCCGCTCGACCTGCTGGTGCCCGACCTGCGCGCGGCCGTCCGGGCCGGCGTGGACGGCGTCGTGCTGCCGAAGGTGCGCGGCGGCTCGCACGTCGAGGCGATCGACGAACTGCTGGCCGCGCTCGAAGAGGAAAGCGGCGCGCCGCCGGGCCGCACGCGGATCGTCGCGATCGTCGAAACGCCGCGCGCGTTCCAGGCGATGGACCGGATCGCGCAGGCATCGCCGCGCGTCGTCGCGATGATGCTGGGCGGCGGCGACTTCGCGCTGAACTGCGAAAGCGCCGCGAGCGCCGACGTGCTGCGCGTGCCGAAGCAACTGCTGATCATCGCCGCGCGCGCCGCCGGCGTCCTGCCGCTCGGCCTCATCGGCGGCCTCGACGAGCTGCGCGATCTCGACGCGTTCGAGCGCCTCGCGCGCGCGTCCGCGGAGCTCGGCTATGCGGGCGCGACCTGCATCCATCCGCTGCAGGTCGGCGCGCTCAACCGCGCGTTCCGCCCCGACGACGACGCGGTGCGCGACGCGAACGCGGTGCTGGCCGCCTACGACGATGCGCGCGCGAACGGGCGCGGCGCGCTGCGCGTCGACGGCAGGATGGTCGACGCGCCCGGCGTCGCGCGCGCGAAGCGCGTGCTCGCGCGTCACGCGGCCGTGCAGGCGCGTGCCGACGGCGCGCCCCGGTGATGCGCGCGCCGCCCTGCGTCGCCGTGCTTCACCCCAGCACATGCGCACGTCGCGCGGTGCGCGCGTGCGTCCCGCCGCGACGCAGCCGGTTCGCCGCCCGGCCCGGATAGCGTCGCCCGCAGCACCGCCGCGCCGCTCGACCCGCGCGGCGCCGCAATCAAACAAACAACAAACCCTCGAAGGAGACAAGCCATGGGCAAGCGAATGTCCGCATTGTGCGGACTGGGCCTCATATCGGCCGGCGCCTGCGCGCAGAGCGCGATCACGCTGTATGGCGTGGCCGACATCTATACGGAATTCCTCACCCACCAGGCCGCGCCCGGCGACAAGTCGTCGGCATCGCTCGTGCGGATGGCGTCGGGCGGCAAGAGCGGCTCGCGCTGGGGCCTGAAGGGCGTCGAGGATCTCGGCGGCGGCTGGCAGGCCGCATTCCGGCTCGAAAGCGGCATCAACCTGAACAACGGTACCGGCACCGGCGCGGGCGGCTTCGACCGCTCCGCGTGGATCGGGCTGCAGCACGAGCGCTGGGGCACGCTGCGGCTCGGCCACCAGTATTCGACGCTGTTCGACGTCATGGAGCGCTATTCGCCGACGGGCGCGTACTCGACGCTGTACGAGCCGGCCGGCGCGATCGTCGGCGTCAACTTCCGCGAGAACAACGTCGCCAAGTACCTGGCGAAGATCGGCTCGCTGACGCTCGAAACGCACTATTCGTTCGGCGGCATGCCCGGTGCGTTCCAGTCGAATGCCGCCTACGGCGCCGGCTTCGATTATGCCGGCGCCGCATTCTCGTTCGCCGCCGCATTCGACAACGTCAACACGCCGCAGCCTGGCGGCTTCGCGCATTTCCGCCGCTACGCCGCCGCCGCGATCGTGTCCGTCGACCGCGCGCAGCTGCTGGCCGGCGTCACGCACGGACAGAGCGGCGTCGCCACGCGGTCGGTCGTGACGAACTACACGTTCTGGTGGGCCGGCGTGCGCTACATGATCACCCCTTACCTGCAGGCGATCGGCGCGTTCTATTACGAGGACATCCGTGCGCAGAATCCGCCGGACGCGCAGGCGAGCGCACCGCACCCGGCCAACCCGCAGCAAGTCACGCTGCAACTGAACTACTTCCTGTCGAAATCCGTCACGCTGTACCTGGCGGGCGGCTACGCGCGCCGCGCCGCGCTCGATTTCGACAACTACAACTACAACTTCCTCCACTACACGCTGGCCGCCGACCGCGCCGGCAGCGCGGGCGTGGCACTCGGCCTGCGCAAGCTGTTCTGAGCCCGCCTCTCCCGCCCTTTCAGGAACCTTCGGAGTCTTCAAACCATGAACCGCCGCCACTTCCTTTCCACGCTGACCGGCGCCGCGCTCGCGCTACCACTCGGCCGTGCCCGCGCCGGCTCGCTGCCGGCGGCCGCCGGCCGTCCCGATCTGGCGCAACAGCTCGCCGACTACGCGGCCGGGCTGCAGTATCGCGACCTCGACGCCGCGACGATCGAGACGATCAAGGCGCATCTGATCGACGCGCTCGGCTGCGCGATCGCCGCGCACGACGAACGCCCGGTGCAGATCGCGCGCGACGCGGCGCTCGCGTCGCCGGGCGGCGTGTCGACGATCGTCGGCACGAACCGACGCACGAGCCCCGATCTCGCCGCGTTCGCGACCGGCACCGCGCTGCGCTACTACGATTTCAACGACGCGTACGCCGGCAAGGAAACCGGCCATCCGAGCGACAACATGTCCGCGTGCCTCGCCGTCGCCGAAGCGCAGCATGCGAGCGGCCGCGACCTGATCCTGTCGATCGCGATCGCGTACGAGATCGCGTGCCGGCTGATGGACGCCGCCGCGATCAGCCCGCGCGGCTGGGACCACACGTGCTACAGCCTGCCCGCCGTCGCGCTCGCCGCCGGCAAGCTGATGCGCATGCCTGCGCCGCAACTGGTGCAGGCGGTAAACCTGTCGATCAACAGCCATCTCGCGCTGAACCAGACGCGCGTCCAGCAGCTGTCGAACTGGAAGGCGCTCGCGGATGCGGACGCGGCGCGCAACGCGGTGTTCTCGACGCAGCTCGCGCGCGCCGGGCTGACCGGCCCCGCGCCGATCTTCGAAGGCATGGCGGGATTCTTTCCGCAGGTGTCCGGGCCGTTCGCCGTCGATACGCGCGAATTCGGCGGGCGCGGCGGCGCGTTCCGGATCGGCAAGTGCTTCGTGAAGTTCTATCCCGCGCAAGGACTCACGCAAACCGCGATTCCGGCCGCGCTCGACGTCGCTGCGCAGGTCGGCGACCTGCGCCGCATCCGACGCATCGAGATCCACACCACCGAGGTAGGCTACGTGACGGCCGGCCGCGACCGCGAAAAATGGGCGCCGTCGACCCACGAAACCGCCGATCACAGCCTGCCGTACATCGTCGCGCGTGCGATGCTCGACGGTGACATCACGACCGAGAGCTACCGGCACGACGCGCTGCACGATCCGGCGCTGCGCGCGCTGATCGAGCGGGTCACGGTGCACGAGGACCCGGCGCTGACCGCCCGCTATCCGGCGCAGGCGCCGAACCGGGTGACGGCCGTGTGCGAAGACGGCACGACCTGCACGAAGCAGGTGGACGACCTGCCCGGCTCGCCGACGCGGCCGATGCGGCGCGACGACTACGAGGCGAAGTTCACGAAGAACTGCCGGCGGCACTGGAGCCCGACGCAGATCCGCGCGGCGCTCGATTACCTGTGGCGGCTCGACGAGCAGCCCGACGTCGCGACGCTGCCGCCGCTGCTTCTCGTCGGCTGAGCCGCGTGCCCCGTCCAAGCCTCCGCCACGACGCCATGCCGCTCGAGCACTTCCGCGACCTCGACGACGCGGCCGCGCAGCCACGTGTGCGCGTCGCTGCCGTCGTAGCGGCGGTGCCGGTACAGCGACCACGCGACGGGCTCCCTGGTGGCACGGGGATCGCCAGTCAAAACGAAATCGCCCTCGCTTTCATCGGCGAGGTCGGTCATCCGTGTTCAACCGGCGACTACGAGCCGCCACGAACAGCATCAGGCGAGCCGGCGCGCGACGCGGCGCTCGACTGCGGTGCCGGCCCAGGTCGACATTTCGACCAGGAGCAGATAACAGACGGACAGCGCAAGCAATGTCTCGACGAAGGAAAAGCTCGCGGAGCCGATCCCGGTCAGCACGAACGTCAGCTCGGGAACCGTGACGATCGACAACACCGCGGTCTCTTTGCTCAGCACGATCGTCAGATTGGTCAGCGCCGGCAGGATCAGTACCATCATCTCCGGCAATTGCACACGAAAGGTCGTTTGCCACCATGTCATGCCGAGGCACGAAGCCGCTTCGACATGGCCGCGCGGCACCGCCTCGAAGCCGGAGCGGAACGCCTCGGTGAAATAGGCACCCGCATAGAGTGCGAGACCCACCACGCCCGCCGTCAACGGATCGAACGTCAGGCCGAACGACGGGCCGCCGTAGTACAGCAGAAACAGTTGCACGAGAAACGGCGTGCCGCGGAACAGCTCGATATAAACGCGAATCGCCGCGCGTACATAGCGGCCGCACGCCTGCTGGGCAAGCGCGCAGCCAAAGCCGATCGCTGTTTGACAAGCCGACTTCCGCACTGGATCCGGAACTCGTCGGTGAAGTGCTGCAGGTGATGAAGCAGCTCGCACGCGACCGCTCTTTCGCCCGCTTGGGCATGCATGAAGCGGTTGCGAACCACTTCAGCCTCGCCGTTTCCGACGACGGCCGCCGCTTCCTGATGAACCCCAAATGGATGCACTTCTCGCAAGGTGTATTAGCCGGGCATGACCGTGTCCACAGGAAGCGGACACGCCCCGATCCCGATACGACCGACGCCTACATGGTCGCGCCGAGCTGCCACGGTACGAATTCGTTATGTCCGTACCCATGCACCTCGCTTTTCGACGTCTGTCCCGATGCCGTCGCCAGCATCAGGCGGAAGATCGCTTCGCCCACTTCATCGACCGACTGCGTGCCATCGATGATCGTGCCGCAGTTCAGATCGATGTCTTCATGCTGGCGTCGCCACAACGCGCTGTTCGTACTCAGCTTCAGCGACGGCGACGGTGCGCATCCGTACGCCGAGCCGCGACCGGTCGTGAAGCAGATCAGGTTCGCGCCCCCCGCCACTTGCCCCGTCGCCGATACGGGATCGTAGCCCGGTGTATCCATGAAAACCAGCCCGTGCGCATCGATCCGCTCCGCATAGCGATACACGTCGACCAGATTGGCCGTGCCACCCTTCGCGACGGCGCCCAACGACTTCTCCAGAATCGTCGTCAGGCCACCCGCCTTGTTGCCTGCGGACGGGTTGTTGTCCATGCTGGCGCCCATGCGCGCGCAGTAGTCTTCCCACCAGCGAATCCGCTCGATCAGTTTTTCTCCGACGGCGGTCGATACGGCGCGGCGCGTCAACAGGTGCTCTGCGCCGTAGATTTCCGGCGTCTCCGACAGGATCGCGGTCCCGCCGTGCGCGACGAGCCTGTCAACCGCCGCGCCGAGTCCCGGGTTCGCGCTGATGCCGGAATAGCCGTCCGAGCCGCCACATTGGAGCCCTACGACGAGATGGCTCGCATCGACCGGTTCGCGCCGCACCTGGTTCGCCTTCGCCAGCATCGCCTTCACCTGCGCGATGCCGGCCGCCACCGTGCGCGCCGTGCCACCGGCCGACTGGATCGTCATCGTCTTGAACGTCGCGCCTTCTCGCAAGCCGTGCGCGTCCAGCAGCCCGTCGATCTGGTTGGTTTCGCATCCGAGCCCGACCAGAAGCACCGCCGCAAAGTTCGGATGGCGCGCATATCCAGCGAGCGTGCGCCTCAGCAGCGCCAGCCCCTCGCCTTGCGCGTCCATTGCGCAGCCTTGCCCGTGCGTCAGCGCAACGACACCATCCACGTTCGGATAATCGGCCAACGCTCGTGGATTCACATCGCGGCGAAAATGGTCCGCAATCGCGCGCGCCGCCGTCGCCGAACAATTGACCGAGGTCAGGATGCCGATATAGTTGCGCGTTGCAACTCGACCGTCCTCGCGCACGATGCCCATGAACTCGGCCCGGTACCGTGTTGTCGCCGTCGGCTTGACATCTGCGCCGAACGCGTGGTCGCGCGAAAATTCGCCGACCGCCAGGTTTTGCGTATGGACGTGCTCTCCGGCTGCGATATCGCGTGTCGCAAATCCGATAACTTGTCCGTAGCGCCGGATTACCGCGCCGGCGGGCACGCCGCGCACGGCCACCTTGTGTCCGGCCGGCACGAGGCCACGCACGCTGACTCCTGGCGCGACTGGCATGCCGGCGACGAGTTGCCGGCGCGCGATGACGACGTCGTCGTCGGGATGCAGAAGGATCGCCGGCTCTTCCGGCAAGGTGCCGGCATCGGCCTCAAGGTGCGTTTCGTTTGGTGCGACGGCGCTCATTTCGCGATCTCCATCGGTTGCGTGGCAAGCGTTCGGGCCGGCGTTGCCACGCCGTCGATCAGGCGCGGCAGTTGCCATGGATTCGCATTTCGCAGCGCAGGCGGCAACGCGGCGTCGGGGTAGTTCTGGTAGCACACCGGACGCAGGAAGCGCTCGATCGCCGCACTGCCCACGGACGTGCCGCGCACATCGGTCGTCGCTGGATAGGGCCCGCCGTGGACGATCGCATCACTGACCTCGACACCGGTCGGGAAGCCATTGAACAACAGCCGGCCCACCCTGGCCTCCAGTCGCGCAACCAACTCGCCGTGGCGAACCAGTTCATCGGCAGCCGCCAGCACGGTGGCAGTCAACTGACCGCGCATCGCATCCGCGAACGCAATGAAATCGCGCTCGTCGTCCAGCTCGACGACGACAGTCGACGGACCGAACACCTCCTCTTGCAGCGTCTGGCCATCGAGCAGCACGCTCGGGTTCGCCTTGAACAAGTGCCCGCCGACGCGATTGCCATCCTGCATGTCGACGAGCGGCTCGACCCCGGACGTTGCGCGCAACGCCTCGATACCGCGCTGAAAGTTCCGCCGGATTCCGTCGCCCAGCATCGGCTGCGGCGTGGCCTGGCCAAGCGCGTCGCGCAGTTGCCCGACGAACGCCGTGAAAGCCGGAGACCGCATGCCCAGCACGAGACCAGGGTTCGTGCACAGCTGGCCGCAGCCGACCATGACGGAAGCCGCCAGATCGCGCGCGAGTCCCGCGGCTTGATAGCCGAGCGCGGAAGACATGACGAACACGGGATTCACGCTGGACATCTCGGCGAAGACCGGGATCGGTTCGGGTCGCGCCTGCGCGAGATCGAACAACGCGCGCCCCGCCGCAAGCGAGCCCGTAAAACCGACGGCCTTGATCGGCGCCGCCTGCACGAGCGCCGCGCCGGCTGCGGCCGTGCCATGGATCATGTTGAAGACGCCGGCCGGCAGCCCCGCGCGCGCGACGGCACGCACGATCGCATCGGCGACGTATTCCGACGTCACCATGTGGCCGGGATGCGCCTTGACGACAACCGGGCATCCGGCCGCCAGCGCCGACGCGGTATCGCCGCCCGCGACCGAGAAGGCGATCGGGAAATTGCTCGCGCCGAACACCGCGACCGGGCCGACGCCGACGCGATATTGGCGCAGGTCGGCACGCGCCAGCGGCTTGCGATCCGGTTGTGCGCGGTCGATGCGCACATCGAGAAAATCGCCGCGGCGCACGGTAGCCGCAAAGAGACGCATCTGGTTGCTGGTGCGCTTGCGCTCGCCTTCGAGACGCGCAGCCGGCAAAGCCGTTTCGCGGCTTGCTTCCGCGATAAAGACGTCGCTCAGTGCATCGATCTCGTCCGCGATCGCTTCCAGCAACGCGGCGCGCGCCGTGGGCGACGTCGAGCGAAATACCGGGAACGCGCGTTCCGCCGCGTATGCGGCGTCCGACACTTCGTCGGGCGTCGCCTCGCAATAGCTCACTGCATGACGCTCGCCGGTGATCGCGTCCACACTGAATAGCGGTAGGCCCGTGCCGCGGCGTTGGCCGTCGATGTAGTGAAGTCCAAGGAGACTCATGAGTTGGATCCGAAGTACAGGAATGGAATTTTGGCGTCACGCCGCCTCGGACGAGCCGAGCGTCGTCACTTGCCGTCGGCGCGCCTGTGCGCCGACGCTCACCAGGAGCAGCACACCGATCCCGCCGGCGATCGCCAGCGCGAGCATGCCCGCCTGCCGACTGTGAAAGCCCGTCTCGACCGCCGTCTTGAGTGTCGGCGCGATAAAGCCGCCGAGGTTGCCGAGCGCACCGATCAGCGCAATGCCGCTGGCGGCCGCGGTGCCGCTCAGGTAGGCGGTCGGCAGCGTCCAGAACAGCGGCTGGACGACGACGAAACCGATCGTCGCGAAGCAAAACGCGAGCAGCACCGGCGCGAGCGCGTGCCCGAGCGTCGACAGCGCGATGCCGGAGGCCGCCATCGCCAGCATGGCGATCGCGAACTGGCGATGCTGGCCTCGCGCGTCAGCCATGCCGGTGATCGGACGCAACGCGAGCAGCGCGCACAGCCACGGGATCGCGGTCAGCAAGCCGACCTTCGCGCCGACCGCCGTTCCGGTCAGTTCCGAAATCCGCGTCGGCAGGTAGAAGATCACGCCGTACACGCTGATCTGAATCGCGAAGTAGATCGAGACGAAGCGCAGCACCTGCCAGTTGCCGAGCGCCCCGAGCGCCGTACGCGGGCCATGCGCTACCTTGTGATCATCTTCGGCGGCAATGGCGGCCGCGAGCGCAGCCTTCTCGTCGGCATCGAGCCACTCCGCGTCGCGCGGCTTGCTCACCAGATAGAAATACGCGATCACGCCGACGACCGTTGCCGCGAGCCCTTCGATGATGAACATCCATTGCCAGTTGCGCAGCCCGAGCTGGCCGCCCATCACGTCGAGCAGCAGGCCGGACAGCGGGCTGCCGAGCACGAGCGCGACCGGCAGTCCGAAGTAGTACACGCCGAGCGCCTTGCCGCGCTGGCTCGACGGGAACCAGTAGGTCGAAAAGAGGATCACGCCCGGAGAAAATCCCGCCTCGGCGACGCCGAGGACGAATCGCAGCACGTAGAACGAGGTCTCGTCATGCGCAAACATCATCGCGGCCGACGCGAGCCCCCAGGTCACCATGATGCGGCTGAGCCAGACCTTTGCCCCGACGCGGTGCAGGATCAGGTTGCTCGGGATCTCGAACACCGCATAACCGATGAAGAAGATGCCCGCGCCCAGCGCATAGGCCGCATTGCCGATATTCGAATCGACCATCAATGCCTGCTTGACGAAGCCGACGTTCGAACGGTCGAGCATCGACAGCGCGAACATCAGCGCGAGGAACGGAACCAGGCGCAAGCGGGCCTTGCGCACGGCGCTGGCCAGGGGATCGCGGTGTACGGCTTGAGTTTGCATGGTGTGTCTCCGGTGCCGAGCCGTCGGATGAGCGGCTCGCGTCTTGTGTCTTGTGTCGGTCGCGCCCGGCCTTCTCGTCCGCGTGCCGGGTCGCAAAAGGGGGAACGGCTTAGCGCGACGCGCCGAGCAGCCGGCGCGTGGCGAGGTTGGCCATCAATGCGCGCACGCCGAACGTCCACGGCGCAATGCGATCGCTCGTTCCGACGCGATTGACCAGTGCGCCCAGCTGGCGGCTGGAGATCGTCACGACGTCGCCCGGCTTGTGGGTAAAGCCGCCGCCAGCCGTATCACGATCCTCGACCGGGGCGAACAGCGTGCCGAGGAACAGCATCGCGCCATCCGGGTATTGATGCGTCGCGCCGATCGCCTGCGCGACGAGATCCAGCGGGTCACGGGTGATCTGATCCATCGAGCTGGTGCCGTGCAGCACGAAGCCGTCCTGCCCTTCGACGCGCAGTTCCACCGTTGCGCGCCTCACGTCATCGATCGAAAAATGTTCGTCGAACAGCCGCACGAACGGACCGATTGCACACGAACCGTTGTTGTCCTTGGCTTTCCCCAGCAACAGCGCGCTTCGGCCTTCGAAGTCGCGCAGGTTGACGTCGTTGCCGAGCGTCGCGCCGCGCACACGGCCGCGGCTGTCGATCGCCAGGACGATCTCGGGTTCGGGGTTATTCCACGCGGAGCCCGGATGCACGCCGATCTCGGTGCCCGAGCCCAGTGACGACAGCACCGGCGCTTTCGTGAAGATTTCGGCGTCTGGACCGATGCCCACTTCCAGATATTGAGACCACATGCCGCGCGCGATCAGCAGGCGCTTCAATTCCTGCGCTTCGTCGGAGCCGGCCCGCAGCGTCGCCAGGCTCTCGCCGATCAGCGCCTGGATCTGCTCGCGCAGGTGTGCGGCGCCTTGCGGATCGCCCTTCGTCCGTTCTTCGATGACCCGCTCGATCAGGCTTCCGGCGAAGGTGACACCGGCTGCCTTGATCACCTGCAGATCGCAGGGAGCGAGCATGTGCGCAGTGTCGGCGCGGCCGGTGTCGGCCGGTGCGTTGGCGAGCAGGCTGTCGAGGGTGCCAACCCAGCGTCCCGGCGTATCCCGTACCACGGCGACCGGATCGTCCAGCTCGAGCAGGTCGCTCATCGTCGGGGCAGCGTCTGAAATGTCGAATACGCCGTCCGTGCGCACGATCACGACCGCCGGCCCGGCGGGCGCCGAGGCGGTGGCCGGCAGCCACGCCCGCCCCACCAGCGTGCCGGCGGTGCCGTCTTCGGGAAGCGTGTTCCGGGCATTCAGTGCAAGCGGCAAAGTCATCGTCGTCTCCAGTGTCGTAGTCGTCTCGCGCCCGCCTGACTCGCGACGGGCGATCGAGACATAGCCGCCACTCTAAGGAGAATTTCGATAACAATCTAATCGCTTATTCAGTAGAATTCATTCCAATCAGTTATTGCTTCGATCGGGTTTACCTGATGCGCCCCACGACCGCCGCGCCCTCCTCCGCCGTCCTGACACGCCTGCGCTTCCGTCACCTCCAGTTGCTCGACGTGCTCGGGCGCACACGCAATCTTCGCGTCGCCGCCGAACACATGCACATCACGCAGCCAGCGGCGACCAAAATCCTAGGGGACGTCGAGGACATGCTGAACGCGCCGCTGTTTACCCGGCTGCCGCGCGACATGCGTCCGACCGAACTGGGCCTGTTCGTGATTCGCTACGCGAGCAACGCCATCGCGGATCTCGGCAAATTCGTCAGTGAGCTCGACACGCTGCGAGCGGGCGGACACGGTCATCTGACGGTCGGTGCAATTTCCGCGTCCGCCGCGCAACTCGTGACTGCCGGCATTCGCGACGTCCTGCGCGAGCGTCCGCGCCTCGTGATCAAGCTGATCGAACAGAGCAGCGACCAGCTGGCCGTCTGGCTCGAGGAGAAAAAGATCGACATCATGGTCGGTCGCCTGACCGAGCCGCGCCATCAGGCGATCTTCGACTTCGAGGAACTGGCACCCGAGCCGGTATGGGTGGTCTGCGGACGACACCATCCGCTGCGGGCGTGCGCGCAGCCCGAGTTGGCCGACCTCGCGGCGTGGCCGTGGATCCTCTACCCGCCCGCCACCGCCATCCGGCGACTGTTCGAGGAAACGATCGCCGCCGCAGGCATCCGGTCGCTCGCGGGGATGATCGAAACGTCGTCGATTTTCTCGACGCTGCAACTGCTTCAGTCGACAGACACCCTGTCGTTGCAGCCACGCGCCGCGGTCGAGAAATATGTCGACGATGGCCTGCTCGGTCAGATCCCGGTGCCGATTCGCCGGTCAATGAGCCGCTACGGCATCGTCACGCGCAAAGGCGAGCAACCGTCGGAGCCGATGCTTGCCTTCGCCAATGCGCTTCGCAATGCGGTCAATCAGGTCGCGGACCATGACCAATAGAGATGGGACTGCATGCGCGCGGTTTCATTTCTGAAGGACCGGATCAGATGCGATAAATCCGCTCGGCATTGCGAACAAGCAGCGCGTGCCTTTCCGGGTCGCTCGCTCCTGCGACGATTTCCGAATACGCTCGCCACAGCGCTGGATACCCGGCATGCAGCCGGTCGATCGGAAAATTCGACGCGAACATGCATCGCGCGGCGCCGAACGCGTCTATTCCCTCGAGCACATATGGGCGGAAGCTCTCGACCGTCCACCGGTGATCGAACATTGCAAGCCCGCACCGGCGATCCCGCCGCGGTTGTGGTTCGCGACCACGTCGACACCGTGCGCGGCGAGCAGCGCGTGCAGCTCGCGCTCGACGACGGGCGAGTTGTCGACCGCAACGACGGCCGGGCTGTGCGCGGGCAAGCCCAGCAGATGGTCGATCTGCGCCGCGGACGGCTTGTACAGCGTGCCATGTTTCATGACGGCACCTCGCAACGAAAGCGTGGCGATGCGCCGCACCGGGTTGCGTGCGGCCCGTCCTCCGTTGCCTTGCGTCTCGTCGGTGCGGCCTCGCGATGCGCGTGTGCGTCGCGGACCGCTCGTTATTTCGCGTACAGCTTGACAACGCTCGCTTCCACGACCCGCGTGATTTCCTCCATCCGCCAGCGGATGTGCGTGTCGGTCAACGCAACGCACCGTTCGGTGTCGCGCGCGGCGAGCGCGTCCAGGATCTCCAGGTGCTCGGTGAAGGCCTCGTCGCGCCGTTGATCGACGTCGACCCATCGCACGTAGTGAATCCGCGCGTTGATGCCCTGCAGTACGCGCCCGATCTCCGCATTGCCCGACAGCGCGGCAAGCTCCAGGTGAAACAGTTCGTCCTTCAGGACGAGCTCCGACGACGGCATCCGCGATGCGCTCTTCATCACCTGCCGCCAGAAGCGGCGCAGTGTCTTGATGTCGTTGTCGGACGCCCGCTCGCACGCGAGCATCACCGCGGTCGACTCGATCGAACGCCTCAGCTCAAAGAGATCGAACACGTCTTTCCCTGCCAGTTGGCGGATGAAGAATCCGCGATTCGGCACGAAGACCAGCAGGTTCTCCGCGACGAGACGGTTCAGCGCTTCCCGGATCGGCGTGCGGCTGACGTCGAACCGTTCCGCCAGTTCAAGCTCGTTGACCCGCTCGCCCGGCCGGATCTTGTACAGCACGGCCATCTGCTTCAACTGCTCGTAAATCTCGTTGACCGTAAGGCCCGCGCGCCTGGGCGCCAGCGCCTCGCGGCCGCCAAGCACGGAATTCGCTGCCATCTCGCCTCCTCCTTCGTCTGTCGGCGATCGTCATTATCGGCCATGGACCGGCCTGCGGACGCCTCCGGTGCTTCTGCCACCGTCATTGCATCAACAGGCGTCCGAAGCCCGGCACCGGATCGTCGACGCCCGCGAGCCGCAGCGCATGCCACGCGAGCGCGTGATTGCTCGACAGGACCGGCTTGCCGGCGCGCGCCTCGATCTCCGCGAGCGCGTCGACGAGCCGAAGGCTCGTGCACGACACGAACACCGCATCCACCGCCGGATCGGCGGCCAGCGCGAGCACCGCGCGCTCGATGGATGCGCGGTCGATCCGCGCCACCTCGTTGTCGTCGCGATGCTCGAACGAGCCGGCCCGCACGACGTCGACGCCGCGCGCACGCAGATAGGCGGCCATCGCTTCGTTGATCGAGCGCTCATACGGCGTGAGAAGCGCGACGCCGCGCGCACCCAGCGCGCCGAGCGCGACCCGCGCCGCGGTGATCGGCGTCGTGCATGCGACGCCCGGCCGCGCTTCGCGAATCCGCTCGAACACGTGCTCCTCGCCGAGCACCATCGACGCGGACGTGCAGCCGAACGCGACCACGTCGAGGCGCTCGCCCGGGCGGATCAGCTCGACGGCCGCCGCGATCCCGCCGTCCATCCGCGCGAGCGTCTCCGCGGTGATGTCGGCGGAGTTCGCGATCCGGCTCTCGTAGAACGCGACGCCGTCGAGCGCGAGCACGCGCCGCCATTCGTATTCGATCGTATGGTCGGTCGCGAGCACGACGAGCCCGATCGCCGCGCGGCGCGCGATGCCCGCATCGAGCGAGAAGCCGAAGCGCGCGTACGAACCGGCGCCATGCTGCACAGGGGTCGATAGAAGTTCGCTCACTGGAGTGTCATCCCGGTAATGTCGATGTCGGGCTGCCGGCCGTGGATCAGGTCGGCGACGATCTTCGCGGTACCGCACGACATCGTCCAGCCCATGTGGCCGTGCCCGGTGTTGAGAAAGAGATTGCGATGGCGGGTCGCACCGATGATCGGCGTGCCTTCCGGCGTCATCGGCCGCAATCCGGCCCAGTACGACGGCTTCGTGTAGTCGGCGCCGTTCGGAAACAGCGCCTGCGCGGTCGCCAGCATGTGCGCGAAGTCCGCGGGCGTGTGGGTCGTGTCGTAGCCGCTGAATTCGGCCGTCGCGGTCAGGCGCAGCCGATCGCCGAACCGCGCCCACGCGACGAGCTGGTTTTCCTCGACGCCGCCGAGCGTCGGCGGCTCATGGCGTGCATCGATCGGCAGCGTGACCGAATAGCCTTTCACCGGATAGATCGGCAATCGGTAGCCGAGCCCGCGCGCGACGAGCGGCGAGTACGAGCCGAGCGCGAGCACGTAGCGGTCGCCGCTCACGCGGCCCTGCGACGTCTGCACGTAGTCCACCGCGTCCGCGTTCGCGCGCACGCCGTCGATCGTTGCGCCGAAACGGAACTCGACGCCGAGCGCGCGGCAGCGTTCGGCGAGCGCTCGGGTGAACAGATGCGCATCGCCGCTCTCGTCGGACGGACAGTAGATCGCACCGGCAATCGCGTCCGCCGCGCCGGCGAGCGCGGGCTCGCGCTCGATCACCGCGCGCGAATCGAGCGTCTCCAGCGGCAGGCCGTTGTCGGACAGAATCCGCATGTTCGCGACGCCGCGCTCGAACGATGCGGGATCCCGGTACAGATACAGCAAACCGCTGCTGATCCGGTCGTACGCGAGCACCTCGTCGCGGGTCGCCGACTGGAGCTGCTGCTGCGCATAGCGGCACAGCCGCACCTTGATCGACGTGTTCCTGCGCGAGCGCTCCGCCGTGCAGTTCCGCAGGAACAGGCGACACCACGCCCACATCCGCCAGTCCGGCGACCATTTGAGACGCAATGCCTGCCCGTCCGAAAACAGCGACTTGAGCAGGATCTTCGGCGCCCGCGGGGATGCCCACGTATAGGAATGCCCCGGCGCGATCAGTCCCGCGTTCGCGAAGCTCGTCTCGAGCGCGACGCCGTCGCGCCGGTCGACCACCACGACCTCGTCGCCGGTCTTCGCGAGAAAGTACGCGGTCGTCACACCGACGATGCCGCCTCCGAGCACGATCGTCCTCATTACTCGTCTCCGCTAGAGCGCAGCGATCGCCGCGATTTCGACCGTGTACTCGGGAAACGCGAGCGCCGATTCCACGCATGCGCGCGCCGGCGCGTCGCCCTGCGCCACCCATGCATCCCAGACCCGGTTCATGTCGGCAAAGCTCCGGTGATCGGCCAGCCAGATACTCGCGGACACGATCCGGCGCTTGTCGAGCCCCGCACCGTCGAGCAGCCGGTCGATCTTGTCGAGGATCTGGCGGGTCTGGCCGGCGACGTCGAGCGCGGTGTCGTCGGCCACCTGTCCGGCAATGAACGCGAAGCCGCCCGCGACCACGAGCTGGCTCATCCGTTCCCCCGCGCCATAGCGCTTGATCTCCATCGCACTGCCTCCGTTTCCGTGTCGAGTGGGTTGAATTCTAAGCATCAATATTCACGACTGTATACACTTTTTTCAAAACGATTCGACGTTGATCCAATCTGGCGCATATGCCCGTCGCTGGTGTTTACTGTCGCTCTTATTGTGCATTTAGTGCGCAAAAACAAGGCATTTTCTTGTTCATTCCGGGGCACTTTACGGACCTCGCAACATTCGTCCAAAAAATGTTTGCCAACGATTTTTGTTCTGTGATTCTGTCGACACTTCTGTATTTCAAACGCAATTCAACACATAGTCAGGAGCGCAAAAATGAAGCTGGGTTGCTGGAGTCTCGGGATCTGCGTCGCGCTCGGCGCGTGGTCAACATTTCCTGCGTACGCCGACGTGAGCGTCGGCGCCGTGTTGCCGCTGACAGGCGCGAGCGCGTCGATCGGCGAGGACCAGCGGCGCGGGATCGAGCTCGCGGTCGCGAAGATCAACGCGCAAGGCGGCGTGCTCGGGCAGAAGCTGCAGGTACGGATCGAGGATTCGGGCGGCACGGCCAACACGGCGCTCGACGCCGCACGCAAGCTGGCGACCGTCGAGCGCGTGCCGCTCGTGCTCGGCGAATTCTCGTCGTCGGTGACGATTCCGGTCGGACAATTCCTCGTGCGCCAGGGCGACGTGCACGTCAACATCGGTTCGTCGAGCCAGCAGGTCCGCAAGATCGGCGCGGGCTCGTTCAGCACGATCGGGCTCGACGACCAGTCCGCGCGCTTCGCCGCGCAGGACGTGTACGACCGCAAGCTGCGGCGCATCGCACTGATCGCGCCGAACAACGGTTACGGCCAGGGCATCGCAACCGAGTTCAGGAAGCGTTTCGAGGCGCTCGGCGGCACGATCGTCTCGACGGTTCTCTACACCGAGGGCCAGTCGACCTACCGGCGCGAGCTGGAACAGGCGTCGCGCGCGCAGCCCGACGGCTACGTGTACAGCGCGTACGGCCAGGAAGCCGCGACGCTGAACCGGCAGGCGTTCGAAATGCGCCTCAACCAGCGGCCGTGGTACGGCATCTACCTGACGATGTGCACGAGCGACACGCCCGCCCAGATCGCCCAGGGGCAGATCGGCCTGGAGGTCGCGGCGCTCGGCGGGAGCGCCGCCGCGTACGCGGCGGCCTATCGCGCCGCGTATCACGAGGCGCCGCGCTCGGCGTTCGGCAGCTACGCGTACGACGCGACGATGCTGTCCGCCGCGGCAATCAACCGCGCGCACTCGGCCGATCCGGCGAAGGTGCGTGCGGAACTCGCGGCCAGCCAGCCCTATGACGGCGTGACGGGCACGATCGCCTTCGATGCCGACGGCCAGCGGCTGGTGCAGCCGTACGAGAAGGTCGTGTACCGGCAATCCGTCGTCGCCCAGTAGCCACCGGGAGCACGCGATGCTGCAATTCCTGATCGATGTCCTGATGCGCACGTCCGACTTGTTGCTGGTATCCGTCGGCCTGTCGACGCTGTACTCGCTGATTCGCTTCCCGAACATCGCACACGTCCAGTACGCGATGGTCGGTGCGTTCGCGACCCTCGGGTTCGAGCGCATCGGCATCCCGTTCGCGCTTGCGACCGCCGTGTCGTGCGCGCTGGTCGGCCTTGCCGCGACGCTGCTGAACCTGTTCGTGTTCACGCGCCTGCTGCGCTCCGGCAGCGCGGTCGCGATGATCGGCTCGCTCGCCGTGTCGCTGCTCGCCGTCGCGCTGATGCTCGGCACCGCCGGCTCGCGGCCGCTGCAGTACGCGCAGGCGGTGCGCCCGCCGCTGATGGTCGGGGGCGTCGCGATGTCGTCCGCGCAGGCGGGTTCGATCGCGTGCGGTTGCGTCGCGCTCGCCGTTTTCGCGCTGCTGCTGTACCGCACCCGCCTCGGCCGTGCGATGCGCGCGCTCGCGTCGAATCGCGCGCTCGCGCTCGCGACGGGCATCGATGCGCAGCGCGTGACCAACGTGATCACGTTCGCCAGCGGCGTGCTCGCGGCGCTCGGCGGCACGATGCTCGGCGCGACCGAAAGCGTGCACGTCAACCTCGGCTACGGGCTGCTGATCCCGGTGTTTTCCGCCGCGATCCTCGGCGGTCTCGGCAATCCGCTCGGCGCGGCGGCCGGCGCATTCCTGATCGCGCTTGCCGAGACGACCGCGCTCGATGTCGACTTCGGCGGGCTGGTCGGCCGGCCGCTCGCGTTCTTTCCGGTCGAATACGTCGGCGCGGTGTCGTTCGCGATCCTGCTCGTCGTGCTCGTGTTCCGGCCGTACGGAATCTTCGACGGGGAGGTGCGTCGTGTCTAGTTTCATCGTCCATCTGCTGACCGTCACGTGCCTGTACGCGACGATGGCGCTCGGCCTGAACCTGCAGGCAGGCTACGCGGGTCTCGTCAATTTCGGCTTCGTTGCGTTCGCGGGGCTCGGCGCCTACGCCGCCGGCATCGCGTCGCAGCTCGGCTGGCCGCTGCCGGCCGCCGTGGCGCTCGCGGCGGGCGCGGCGAGCGTGCTGGCCGTCGCGATCGCGCGGCTCGGCCGCCATCTGTCGGCCGACTACTGGGGCATCGCGACGCTCGCGATCGCCGAGATCCTGCGCACGTTCGCGCTGAACGAGGGCTGGCTGACGGGCGGTGCCCAGGGTATCGGCGGCATCGCGCCGCTCTTTCCCGGACTGCGCGCGCCGTGGGCCGATCTCGCGTTCCTCGCCGTCTCGGCCGGCGGCCTCGCCGTCGCCTACGCCGCATGCCGGCTGCTGACCACCGGCCGCTTCGGCCGCGCGCTGAAGGTGATGCGCGAGGAGCCCGCGCTCGCCGTCTGCTTCGGCTACGACCCGGTCGCGCTGAAGACCTGGGCGAGCGTCGCGGGCGCGCTGCCCGCGGCGTTCGCGGGCGCGCTGCTCACCTGGTACATCAGCTACGTCGGCCCGGACGCGATGGTGGCGTCGGAAACCTTCGCGCTGTGGACCATCGTCATGGTCGGCGGGCTCGGCAGCCACGCCGGCGTGCTGGCCGGCGCGCTCATCGTGCAGGCGGTTTACGCATTCGCGCCGTTCCTGAAGGACTGGCTCGGCGTCGGCAGCGACCTCGCGGGTGCAGTGCGCCTCGGCCTCGTCGGCCTGATGCTGCTCGCATGCGTGCTGTGGCGCCCGCGCGGCCTTGTGCCGGAACGGCTGGAGGTTCGCCCATGAGCGCCCTGCTCGACCTTGAAGGCGTCACGATCCGCTATGGCGACAACGCGGTGCTGTCCGGCCTCTCGCTTGCCGTCGGCGACGGCGAGATCGTCGGACTGCTCGGCCCGAACGGCTCGGGCAAAAGCACGGCACTCAACGCGATCACGGGCTTCGCGCCCGTCGCGGCCGGCGCGATCCGCTTCGCCGGGCGTCGCATCGACACGCTTGCGCCGTACCGGATCGCACGGCTCGGCATCCGCCGGACGTTCCAGTTGCCGTCGATGCCCGCGCGCATGTCGGTGCTCGAACTGGCGATGGCCGCGTCGTCGGCCCGCCACGGCCCCATCGCGGCATTGCTGCGCAGCCGCGCGACACGCACGCTGGAAGCCGCGACGCGTGCACGCGCCGCAGCGCTGCTCGAGGAACTGAAGCTCGCACACGTCGCCCAACTGGGCGCCGCGGCGATCTCGGGCGGCCAGAAGAAACTGCTTGGCATCGCGTGCGCGATGATGACCGAGCCGAAGCTGCTGCTGCTCGACGAACCGACCGCGGGCGTTCACCCCAACCTGCGCGGCGAACTGGTCGCCGAGCTGCGCCGCATCCGCGGCCTGGGCGTCACGCTGGTCGTGATCGAGCACGACATGCACTTCATCCGCGAGCTGTGCGACCGCTGCATCGTGCTCGATCGCGGCGCCGCGATCGCCGACTGCCGTCCCGCCGAACTCGAAAGCAACCGCCGCGTGCTCGATGCCTACCTGGGCCGGGCCCACGCGCGCCGCCTGATGGGGGCGTCATGATCGACGTTCGCGACCTGGTCGCCGGCTACACGGCCGACATCGACATCCTGCACGGCGTATCGCTGTCCGTCGGGCCGGTCGACATCGTCACGATCCTCGGCCCGAACGGCTGCGGAAAATCGACGCTCCTCAAGGCGATCGCCGGCTTCGTGCTGCCCCGCGCCGGCACGGTCACGATGCATGGCCACGACATCGCGCGCGTGCCGGTACACCGCAAGATCCGCGAACACGACATCGGCTTCGTCCCGCAGACCGACAACGTGTTCGGCGCGCTGACGGTGCGCGAGAACCTGATGCTCGGCGGCCACGCGATGTCCGCGTTCCCTCGCGAAACGCGAATTGAGGAGCTGTGCGAGCAATACCCCGTTCTGCGGCGCCGCTATCGGTCGCCCGCGGGCGCGCTGTCCGGCGGCGAGCGGCAGATCGTGTCGCTCGCGCGCGCGCTGATGCCGCGCCCGGTGCTGCTGTTGCTCGACGAGCCGTCGGCCGGCCTGTCGCCGAAAATGGTCGACGAGGTGTTCGACGCGATCGTGCGGATGCGCGACACCGAGCACATTGCGGTGCTGATGGTCGAACAGAACGCGATCGAGGCGCTGCACATCGCCGATCGCGGCATGGTGCTGACGATGGGCCGCGTCGCGCTGACGGGCACGTCGGCCGAGCTGCTCGACAGCGACGAGATGCGGCGCCTCTATCTCGGCGGGCGCGCGGCATGAGCACGAACACCGCCCCCGCCGCCGGCGCGACCGGCGCGCCTGCCGCGCGGCCGGCACACGTGATGGTCGCGCTTGCCTGCGGCTTCGTGATGGCGATGCTCGACGTGACCATCGTGAACGTCGCGCTGAAGGCGATGCAGGCGAGTCTCGACATGTCGCTGACCGCGCTCGTCTGGGTCGTCGACGCCTATACGCTCAGCTTCGCCGCGCTGCTGCTGTTCGGCGGCGCGCTCGCGAACCGTTACAGGCCGCGTGCGATCTATGTCGCCGGGCTCGCGCTGTTCGTCGCCGCGTCGGTGCTGTGCGCGGCCGCGCAGACGAGCGGCATGCTCGTCGCCGCGCGGCTGCTGCAGGGCGTGGGCGCCGCGCTCTTCATGCCAAGCTCGCTCAGCCTGCTCACGCTGGCGTTTCCGGCCGGGCCGCTGCGCACGCGGATGATCGGCATCTGGGGCGCACTGGTATCGGCGGCGATGGCGATCGGGCCGTGCATCGGCGGCGTGCTCGTCGACGCGATCGGCTGGCGCGGGATCTTCTGGGTCAACCTGCCTGTCGGGCTCGCCGGACTGTGGCTCACGCGCCGCCATGTCGGGCATTCGCCGCGCCATCCCGGCCCGCTGAACACGCTCGGCCATCTGCTCGGCGCGCTCGCGCTCGCGGCGCTCAGCTATACGCTGATCGAGGGGCCGGGCGCCGGCTGGCGCTCGCCCGCCATCGTCGCCGGCGCGGCCGCGACGTTCACCGCCGGCGCGGCATTCGTGTGGCGCGAACGTCGCGCCCGCGACCGGATCCTGCCGCCCGCGCTGCTTCGCAACCGGCGCTTCGTCGCGGGCGGACTGCTCGGGCTCGCGATCAATTTCGGCATCCTCGCGGAGATCTTCCTGCTGAGCCTTTACCTGCAGCAGACGCGCGGCGCGAGCGCACTGCGCGCCGGCTTCGAGCTGTTTCCGCTGATGGCGATGTTCGGTATCGGCAATCTCGCTTCCGCCCGCGTGAGCGCGCGGCTCGGCCCGCGCGGCACGCTGCTCGCGGGCCTCGCGCTCGCGACGCTCGGCAGCGCCGCGCTGATCGGCATCGAGGCGCTGCCCTACACGGCGCTCGCGATCGCGGTCGGCATCGCGAACTTCGGCGCGGGCCAGGCCATCCCTGCGATGAATCTCGTCGTCATGCAGTCGGCCGGCCCCGCGGACGCGAATCTTGCCGCCGCATCGCTGAACGCGAGCCGGCAGATCGGCTCGCTGGTCGGCGTTGCGATCGCGTCGGTCGTGCTGCACGCGATCGCCAGCCCGGAGCGCGCGACCGCGGCCGGTTTCGCCGTGATCGCGAGCGTCTACCTGGCCGGCTTCGCGATCGTGTTCAGACGCATCGACCCGGATTGACGCCTCCGCGGGCCGCCCTTCTTCATGACAGCGAGGACATCATGCACACAGCGACTGGCCGTAAGGGATTGATTCTGGCGGGCGGATCCGGCACCCGGCTCCATCCGCTCGCGCATTCCGTATCGAAGCAGCTGATGCCGGTGTACGACAAGCCGATGATCGACTACCCGATCTGCTCGCTGCTGGACGTGCGGCGGCCGCAGGGCGCGCCGCACGCGCGTCTCAAGCACTTCGTCGCCGACCGCCCCGGTCACGATCGCCGTTACGCGATCGACGCCGGCAAGCTCGAACGCGAACTTCGATGGAAGCCGACGGAAACCTTCGAGACGGGCACCCTGAAGACACTCGACTGGTACCTGTAGACGTTCGGACAGCATTCGGCATCGGCTGCGGGCGAGTCAGGCGCGGCCGCGCGGCGGCGTCGCGTGCCGGCGCCGCCACAATGCAGAAAAATAATTTCATTGCCAACGTCGTTACAGCATAAACACCACCACCTATCGCCGAATTAGAGAGATTCAATTGGCTTACCGCACGTCGGAGAGACTAAATTTCGTCGGCACCTCCCCCTCAGCCAAGGAATCTCATCGATATGTCACACACCGCGAATCGCTTTTTGCAAAGCATGATTGCCGCGGCCTGCATCGCACTGGCCTCTTCTTCTCATGCCGCTGAACTGACGCGCGACAACGGCTCGCCCGTCGGCGACAACCAGAATTCGCAAACGGCCGGACCGAACGGGCCGACGCTTCTGCAAGACTCGCATCTCATCGAGAAACTCCAGCGCTTCGATCGCGAACGCATCCCCGAGCGTGTCGTGCATGCGCGCGGCACCGGCGCATTCGGCGAATTCGTGCCGAGTGCCGACATCAGCGACCTGACGACGGCCAAGGTCTTCACGCCCGGCACGAAGACGCCGGTGTTCGTCCGCTTCTCGACCGTGATGGGTTATCGCGGCTCACCCGAGCAGGCGCGCGATCCGCGCGGTTTCGCGGTGAAGTTCTACACCGAACAAGGCAACTGGGATCTGGTCGGGATCAACCTGCCGATCTTCTTCATCCGCGATGCAATCAAGTTCCCCGACTTCGTTCATGCGAACAAGCCGAGCGCCGTCACCGGCGTGCAGGACCCCAACCTCGCGTTCGATTTCTTCGCGCACGCGCCGGAGGCGACCAGCATGCTGACGCGGCTGTACTCGATCGAAGGCATGCCCGATTCGTACCGGCACATGGACGGCTATGGCGTGCACGCATTCAAGTTCGTCAACGCCGACGGCAACTTCACGTACGTGAAGTTCCACTGGAAGAGCGAGCAAGGGATGCACGGGCTGCGTCCGAAGGACATTCCGGGTTCGATCGGCGCCGACTGGAACCTGATGACGAACGATCTGTATGGCGCACTCAAGGCCGGCGACGCGCCGAAGTGGGATCTTTACATTCAGGTGCTGAAGCCGTCCGAGCTCGATGCGTTCGACTTCAACCCGCTCGACGATACGAAGGTGTGGGCCGGCGTTGCGGAGCGCAAGATCGGCACGCTGACGCTGAACCGCATACCGGACAACTACTTCGAGTCGACCGAGGAATCCGCCTTTGCACCGTCACGGATGGTGCCGGGCATCGAGCCGTCGGAAGACCGGATGCTGCAGGGCCGGATGTTCTCGTACGCCGATACGCAGATGTACCGCCTCGGCGCGAACTTCAACCAGTTGCCGATCAACCGTCCGCGCGTGGCCGTCACGAACAACAACCAGGACGGCGCGATGAACTTCGGCGATCGCAAGGGCGAAGTGAACTACGAGCCGTCGACGCTGAACGAACTCGCACAGAACCCGCGTTACAAGTCGGTCCAGACGCCGCTTGCCGGCACGACGCAGCAGGCCGCGATCCGCAAGACGCTGAACTTCCGGCAAGCGGGCGAGTATTACCGCATGCTGCCCGCGCAGGAACGGCAGGACCTCGTGACCGCGCTGTCGGGCGACCTGAACCACGTGACGAACGACGCCAACAAGTACGCGATGCTGTCGTACTTCTACAAGGCCGATGCGGACTACGGTAGCCGCCTTGCACGTGCCACGAACGCCGACCTTTCGCGCGTGAAATCGCTCGCCGACAAACTCGTCGAGAACTGATCGGGCAATCTCGCGGAGGCTGCTGGTGCGGCCTTCGCGTCCCAACCAATCATCCGATTGCGCCGCGCGGCCACGCGCGGCGCGCAATGCTGATGAAGAATCGACTCCGAACCGCCCTCTTCCGCATGCTCGCGATCGCGGGTGCCGTCGCGCTCGCGGCCTGCACACAGATCGCACCACCCGCGGCCGTTCCCCACCCCGACGCGCACGCCGACCTGCGCCGCTACGACGATGCATGGTTTGCCGCCGCGCGCCTCGGCCGCATCGACATCCTGCAAGCACTCGTCGACGCACATTATCCGATCGACGCGACGACGCGCGAAGGCTACACAGCGGTCATCCTCGCCGCCTATCGCGACCAGCCCGCGACGCTCGACTATCTGCTGCGCAACGGCGCGGACCCGTGTCTCGGCGACGGTCACGGCAACACGGCGCTGATGGGCGCGCTGTTCAAGGGCGAGACTGCGATCGCGAAGCGGCTGGCCGATACGCGCTGCCCGATCGACCAGACCAATCACGCCGGCGAAACGGCGCTGTCGTTCGCCGCGCTGTTCGGCCGCCTCGACATGCTGCCGGTGCTCGTCGCCCATGGCGCGAACCCGGATCACGTCGATGCGCTCGGCCGCACCGCACTGCAGAACGCCATCCTGCAAGGCAACGACGCCGCGGTTGCGGGACTCGAAAAGGTTGGCGCGACGCCGAATGCCGATGTGACGTTGCGAGCGAGGCCGTGACCGCTCGAGCTTGCCCTCAAGGTTGATCGCCTGTCCATCGTCATGCGACACAAGGTCACGAAGGCACACGCTCCCGGCCTCGACACCGGAGTCGGCTTGCCGGCGCGTAGGTCATGCCGCCGATCGTCGCGCATCGCGCCCTTCCCACCGGCCCTCACGCGCGCTGGCACAGCCATCCGGAAGCCGCCATCGTCTCGACATTGCTCACGTTCGTCATGCTGATTTCGAACAGATCGCGGCCGGGCATCACCGGTATCTGCACCGTCATCCCGCAGCGGTCGTCGGCCAGCGGCTTCAACAACTGGTAGTTGAAGTGGGCGCCGCCGCTGGTGCTGTAGGCGAACAGGACATAGCCCCGCAACGCGTCGAGGCTGCCGAGCGACACCCGCAGCTTGCCGCCTGAAAACACCGACTGCGCCGATTCGTTGATCACGTTCCACGACGTGTTCACACGTGCCTGCCAGGCGGCGTCGAGCGCCGGCAGTGCCGGCAGTTGCTGTGCATACGGCGTGACGCGGAACACATAGCCCGAGCCGTCGACGACACGCTTGGTCAGATACCGATTGCTCACCGCGTTGCCAGCGTCGTCCGTGCCGGGCAGGATATCGAACCGGTACGACACGGTATCGCCGTCGCTCCACCACCAGCCGTCGCTGCGATACACGTACGGCGCGCCGTTCGGGCCAACGTCCGTCCACGCCGTGCCGTTCCATTGCGTCAACGCCAGGCTGCCGTCCGCGTTCACGGCGACCTGCATCGGCGCCGATTCGTTGCCGTAGACGCCGCCGACCGCGGCAACGTCCGGCGACGCAGCCGCCGGCGGTGCAGCGACATTCAGCCGCGCTGGCGCACCGGCGATGCTGCCGTCTTCCTGCAACGCCTGCAGCAGGATCGCGGGCGCGATGCCGGCCGCGTCATAGCCCGTGCTGCCGGTGATCATCAGCGCCATTTGCGCAGCCGGCAGCACGTAGAAATGGCTTGAAAAGAACTGCGTGCCGCCGCTCTTGTATGCCCCCGCGGCGCCGGCCGCGCGCAGGACCGGATCGTCGACGTCGTCCCAGCCGAGACCATAGGCATACGAGTAACCGAGCCGGGTCGACTTGATCTGCCACCGGTCGGTCTGGTCCGTCAGCATGTCGGCAATTCCGGCCGCCGACGCGATGCGTCGCCCCTGGAACACGCCGTTGCCGATGAACAGTTGCGCGAGGTTCATCATGTCGAGCGGCGTCGTCGACAGGCCGCCGGTGGCGTGCGGATTCGCGAATTCCTGCCCGTACTGGGTGCCGTTCGCGTACGCCAGCGCAAACTGGCCGCTCGTCGGCACGCTGGTCAGGAAGCCGGAGTTCGTCATGTTCAGCGGCGCGAGGATGTCGCGCTGAACGAAATCGGCGAAGCTCAGCCCGGTGACGGCCGCGACCACCAGCTCGAAGATCGTGAAGCCGTCGTTGCAGTACACCGCGAACTGGCCCGGCGGATGATTCAGGTGTTCGTTGGCGAGCACCTTTTGCGCGGTCGCCGCATAGCCGGGAATCGGCGCGTACGAGAACATGTCGTCGACGTTCTGGCCGGGCAGCCCGGACGAATGCGACAGCAGATGGCGCGACGTGATCTGCGCATACTGCGGCGACAGCATGGTGAACGACGGCACGTACCGGACGATTGGCGCGTCGAGGTCGATCAGCCCGCGATCCTGCAGGATCACGCCGGCCAGCGCCGCGATCACTTTGGATACCGAACCGATGTTGTAGCGCGTCGTCGGCGTGGCGGCGACCGCCGGGCTGACCGATGCATTCCCGAACGCCTGCGCCCATACGACCTGATTGCCCTTGAGCAACGCGACCGAGATGCCCGCGAGGTTCCGCGGATTGGCATCGAGCGCGGCCTGGATCGTTTGCCGCCCCGCCGCGATGGTCGCGTCGTAGGTCGACCGCTGAATCGTATCCGCGCCGCCGCAACCGGGCAGCATCGCGGACAACAACCCCGCGCCCGCGTATTCGAGGAATTGCCGGCGGCCGGCGCTGGATGGCGCCGCGTCGTGGCGCCGGTCGTGTGGATCGCGTGTGTGAGCCATATCGCCTTCTCAGGAAACCTGCTGTGCGGCACGCCGCGCGTCGCGCGTCGTCAGGGAACTGCCGTCGGGACTCCAGCCCGGCGGCCGGATCAGGTACTGGATCGCGGTCTGCAGGCTGTCCGCCTTCGCGAGGTCGCGCGCGATATTGCGCCACTCGTAGAACGCGATCCTGAACGGATTGTCGGTGCCGATGCTCGACGTCAGCCCGTAGTGCGGCGTGAATCGCTCGGGCGTGTACGAGCGGAACAGCCGATCCCAGATCATCGTGGTGCCGGCGTAGTTGGTATCCAGATAGTCGAAATCGCTGCCGTGATGGACGCGATGCTGCGACGGCGTGTTCAGCAGCGCTTCGAACCAGCGCGGCATCTTGCCGATCGCTTCGGTGTGGATCCAGAACTGGTAGATCAGGCTCACCGACTGCATGAACAGGATCATCTTCGGATGGAACCCGACCCACGGCATCCACGCCCAGAACAGGAACGATCCGGTGATCGTGCCCGTCCACGTCTGGCGCAGCGATACCGACAGGTTGTATTGTTCCGACGAATGGTGGACCGAATGCGACGCCCAGAACCAGCGCACCTCGTGACTCAGGCGGTGGAACCAGTAGTAGCTGAAATCGTCCGCGAAGAAGCACAGCACCCACGCCCACCAGACGTTCGTCGGGATCGTGAAGAGCCGGTGCGCGTACACCCAGCTCAGCACCGCCAGCACCAGCCCGCCGGTCAGCACGCTGGCGACGAATGCGCCGGCCGCGAGCGCGAGGTTCGCCAGCGTGTCGCGGGTCCGGTACAGCGACCGGCCGAGCACCGCCGCGAGTACGATTTCCACGGCGATCAGCACCGCGAAGGCCGGGAACGCGGCCACCATGATATTGGGCAGATTGTCCATCACCATTGCGCTCCAGACAGGCGGGCGGCGAGGCCGCGCCATGGCCGTTCAAGGATTCGACCGCGAGAGGCCGGTCGGCTCGTGCGCAAGGCGAGCGCGATTCAGGGTGCAGGCACGGCACCCTGTCGCAATGCTTTCAGAAAGGACGGCGCCCGGAACAGGATCGGCTGCACTGCGACCGATCCTGTTCCGCGGCGTCAGGCCGTGCCGATTCGATCGGACGTGCGGCCCGAACCGTGGGTTGGTCTCCCCGGCTGTCCAGCTTTCTTCGCTACCCCGCGCGACTGTTTTTTTACGATTGCCAGCAGGTGCGAAGGTACTGCACCCGTTTCGTTTGGGAAATACCGCAGATGCAGTAGTTAGTGCCGTCGCCGCTGCACCGGCCGCGCCGGCTGCCGTCGCGAACGCGTCGCATTCGCGTGCGGGCGCCGAGCGGGCGCGATGCCATGACATCGCTGCGCCGTCACGCCGACGCGTCGATCAAGGTCTGCATTTCCTGCGGGTCAAGCGGCTTGTGCATCACGCTGAAGCCGCTCGACGAAGCGGCATGGATGCCCTCGGGCGACGTATCGCCGGTAATGATGATGGCCGGAATCTCGCGTTCGATGACGCGGAACACCCGGTGGACGACGTCGGCGCCGGTCACGTGCCCCGCCAGTCTGAAGTCCGTCACGATCATGTCCAGTTCGGCGCGCCGCGGCGCGGCAAGCTCGATCGCACGCTCCAGCGATGGCGCGGCGATCACGGTGTGCCCCCAGGTCTGAAGCAGCGTCTGCATGCCGGCCAGCACGTCGCGATCGTCGTCGACGACGAGGATGGTCTTGCGCGCCTGCCCGCGCCCGGGGTCCGCACGCTCGCCCGACGGGTGCGCGCCGGTGGCGCGCGACGGGACACGGTCGGCCATGGCCAGCCGCACCGAGAACAGCGAGCCGCGGCCCGCGGTCGAACGCACCTGCACGCTCGCATTGATCAGCGCCGCCGTGCGCTGCACGATGGCGAGCCCGAGGCCCAGCCCCTGCTCGCGGTCCCGCGCCGCGTTGCCGATCTGGTAGAACTCCCGAAAGATGTGCGGCAGTTGATCGCCTTCGATGCCGATGCCGGTATCGAAAACCTGGATCTCGACGTCGGTGCCGCGCCGCCGGCAGGCCAGCAGGATGCCGCCGCGCTGCGTATAGCGCACGGCATTCGACAGCACGTTCGACAGGATCGTGTGCAGCAGCACCGCATCGGTTTCCAGCCAGATCGCGGTCGGCCGGATCCTGAGCGTCAACCCCTTGGCCAGCGCGGCCTGACGAAACTGGCTGTCCAGCGCGTCGAGCGCCTGCTGCAGCGCAAAGCGGCGCGGCTCGACTTCGATCACGCCCGCGTCGAGCCGGGAAATGTCCAGCAACACGTTCAGCAATTGCGACATGCCTTTCAACGCGGTGCGGAGCCGTTCGGCGATGTCGTCGAGAGCGGTTCCGTCGACGCTCGGCGCGCGCGCCATCGCCCGCAGCGTCGCGATGTAGAGGCCGAGCGCATGCGTCGGCTGACGCAGGTCGTGGCTGGCGGCGGCCAGGAATTGCGATTTGCTTCGATTGGCGAGTTCGGCGCGCTCCTTCTCCTGCGTCAGTTGCCGGATCAGGTCGACGTTCTCGAAGCGCAGCGACACGGCATCGCGCACGGTACGCTGCAGCGTCCGGCTGAAGGCGAGATTGACCGCGAGCAGGAACAGCGACAGGAAGCCCAGCACCGAAAACAGCGCGCTGCCGTACGCGAACGAGCGGATCGCGAACGGCAGCACCGTCGGCAACGCATAAGCCACGTAGGTCGGCCACCACGACGAGAGCGACGCCACCGAGCCGCCGGTCATGCCGGCCAGCACGATGCAGATCAGCGCGGTCACGATCGTGTTGTCCGGCGAAAAGAACAGCACGCCCATGGCGCCCCACAGGCAGCCGGACGCGCCCGCGAACACCATGTATTTCCGCGCGCGGCGCCTGGCCGTCCCGGCAGGATGTTCGCCTGCGCGGCGATCCCGCCAGACCATGACGGTACGGATGGCGGTCAGCACGCAGATCGCCGCGGCCCACGCAAGCAGCGCATGCCGCGACACCTCGTTCCACAACAGAAAGGTGGTCAGGCTGACGACGGCGATGTTGCCGAACAGGATCGGCGGAGACTGTCGGTACAGCGTATTGACCAGTTCCAGCTGTACGTGGGCACGGTATTCTTGCGCTATCCTGTTTGCCATTTCAAAATCGCGTAGCGGATCCGGCGTTGAACGGGGCGGGCGTCGATCTCGCCCGCCGCGTGACACGTCGCAACGGGGTTGCATCGTATTGTCGCAAAGGAACGAGCTTCCGGGTGCCCCGGGAGAAGGCGAAAGAAAAATGAAAAAAATCGTGCTTGCCGAAGACCACGCCATTATTCGCGACGGGCTGAAGTTGCTGCTGAAGACGCGAGCGAACTGGACCGTCGTGGGGGAGACCGGCGACGGCCGGATGGTCGGTCAGCTGGTGTGCGATACGCAGGCCGATTTGCTGTTGCTCGATCTCGATCTACCCGGCTTCCCCGGCATCGAACTGGCGAAGCAAGTCAAGGCGCAATCGCCGCAGACCAGGATCCTGGTCGTCACGGGCAATCAGAACCCGGCCACGGTCCGGGCGGCCGTGGCGATCGGCGTCGACGGCTACATGCTCAAGCACGAAGACGGCGACGAACTGCTGCGTGCCGTCGCGCTGGTACTGTCGGGTATCCGGTATGTCAGCGACTCGCTCGCCCATGTCCTCGAGCACACCGGCGCCGCCGCCGTGCCGCCGGTGACGGCCCGGGAGAAGGAAGTCCTCGTGCTGATCGCCAACGGACACTCGAGCAAGGACATCGCCATCAAGCTGAATCTCAGCGTGCTCACGGTACGCAAGCATCGACAGAACCTGATGTCGAAACTGGCGCTGCACAACGTCGCCGAAGTGATCGCGTATGCGCTGCGCGACGGCCTGACCGTGCTGCCGCGGTCCGACGATGTCGGCGCGGAGGCAATACTGCGCTGACGCACGGGCCGGCGACGACGACGCATGCATGCGCGTCGTGGCGCGCCCTCCCGTCGATCGTGGTCACGCGCGACACGTCGCTTGCATCCGCCCTGCACACGTTCCGCGCGCCGCCCCCGTCACCCGACCACGACCTGCTGCCCCGGATCGATCTCGCCCGGATTGCTCGCCAGGTTCCGGTTCAGTTGCAGGATCTCGTTGAGCGCGACGTCGATCCGCTGACCGTCCGACATCCGCTGCTGCTGGTCGGCCGGCACGTGTGCCGCAGCAAGCAACGATCCTTCGTGACTTGCCGCGATCGTCCACAACGAATCGCCGGCCGCCACGGTCACCGTCAGCGGCGTGGGCGCGGGGCTCGGTGAACCGGTCGAAGGCTGCGCCGGTTGCGATGGCGTACCCGCCGGCTGCGCGCTCGCCGTCGCCGATGCCGACGGCGTTGCCGACGCATTCGGCTGCACCGGTGCGCTCGTCGTGCCGGGCGACGGCGCAAACGACGCGCCCGGCGTCGGCGCCCCGGCATTCGAACCCGACGGTTTCGGCGACGAACCCGGCGGCTTGTGCTGATCGTCCGACGCGGTTGCCGACGTGTACAGGCTGATCCCCTGCATGATCCCGAAGATCGCCACGGGCGCCAGCGCGATGCCGGTCGGCAAGCGCTCCATCCACGGCGTCGCGTTCGGGAAATGCGAATGCAGCCGCCCGGCGCCGAGCAGCGCGCCGGACATCGCGGTCAGCGTGCCGGTCACCGGATCCACGGTCAGCGCGGTATGCACGCCGGTTGCGATGCCGACCGCCGAGGTCAGGTAGTCGCCGGTCGCGCTCGCGATCCGCGCCAGCTGGCTGCGGTTCTCGGCATTCACGCCGCGCAGGCTGCCCTTGTAAACGATACCGGTGTAGACGGCGCTGAACGCGCCGCCGATCGCCTGTCCGCCGGCCAGCAGGTCGCCGTGCGTGATCGCCCTGAACGCATTCATCGTGATCGAGCCGCCGTAGCCGCCGAGCGCCAGCACGCGACCGACGCGGCCGATTGAATGGCGCGGGCTGCCGTGATGCAGCAGCTTCAGCGACGTCCCGCCGACCACGCCCTGCATCTGCGCGAGCATGTCGGCGGCGATCGCCTTCGTATGCGCGACGGTATCGTCGAACGACAGCATCCCGTCGTCGTTCAGCGCGCGCAGCTGGGCGGCCATCGCCTTGCCTTCGTGCGCGATCTGCTCCAGCTGCGCGCCGCGTGCGTCCACGTCGAAGCCGTTCGCCTTCAGTTGTGCCTGCAGCCCGCGCACGAGCCGGTCGACGACACGATCGAACACGCGCGGATCGCCGTTCTTCAGGCTGGCGACCGCGCCGTGATGCAGCGCCTGGAACACGCGCCCGACCCGCAGGCCCGCATACAGCGAGTTCGTCGCGGTGCGCACCGACTCCCGGCCGACCGCGACGAGCACGCCCGCGCCGGCGCCGCCGGTCACGGTGGCCGCCGCGATGTCGCCGGCGATCCGCCTGGGCGACGGCGGCGGCGTGTTCTCGCCGATCGGTTCGTCGTGCACCCGCAGCGCATGCAGTTCCGCCTGCGCGCGCTTCGCGTCGGGAATGTCGACCTTCGCGAGCTGCGCCGCTTCCCGGCGGCTCGCGCCGATCGGCTTGGTGCCGTCGTTGATCAGCGCCGGATCGTGCACGACCGCGCGCCAGTGGTCGAGCGGGTCGGCGGCGGCCGGCCGCTTGCCGGTGGTCACCCGGTCGGGCACGCCGGCGCCGTAGTCGGCCAGCCAGCGGCCGCCGAACCTGCGTGCGCCCTCGTCCGTCCCGGTGCGCGGCGGGTTGCCGTCGGCGTCCCACAGCGGCGTCGCATGCTCGATCGTCGCCTTGCGCGCCTGGTTCAGCCAGACGGTCGTGTTGCCTTCGTAGAGCTTCTGGCGCAGCGCGGCGATGTCCGCGGGCGTCATGCCGTCCGCGGCGCCGAGCCGCTCGACTTCCGCGAACAGCAGTTGATGCTGGTTAGCCAGCGTCTGCTGGTCGACCCGCTCGAACACGCGCGTGAGCGCATCGGCGCCATGCAGGCGGTTGATGATCCCGGGCCGGTTGCGGTTCTCGACGATCAGCTTCGCGAGCGCGCCGGTCAGATCCTGATTGCCGATGAAGTCCGCGCCGTGGGTGCCGTACGACAGCCCCATGTGCACCCATTCGAGCCCCTTGCGCTCGAGCACCGCGCGCAGCAGCTTCTCGTGTCCGCCGCCCGGCACCGATTCCGGCACCGCGTCCCAGCCGTGGAACGTGACCATCACGTTCGGCGCCTTCGTGTCGGGATGCGCGTTCGACCAGCGTTCGAGGGCGCTCATCACACGCACGTAATCGTGATACGTGTCGTTGGTGCCCGACTGGAACCGGTAGTCGGCGCCGGACACGAGCGCGCGCGACGGCGCCGTCTCGAGCCGGATCGCGAAACCGGTGCGTGCGGCCTCGTCGAGCCAGCGATGCAGATGTGCGAGATCGTCGAGCGCGAGCGCCGTCCCGTCGGAGCCCTGCGCCGGATGGATCATTCCGTTCTCGCCGTCGAACACGGCGTGCTTCTGGTCGCCGAGCGCGCGCACCGCGCGCAGGAACTCCGGATCGTGCGCCTTGCCGAGCACCGCCGCGAGCGAATGCGGATCGATCACGAGCGTGGCGACCGGCATCACGCCGCCATACCGCTCGACGAGCGCGCCCATCAACGCCGGATCGTCGCTCAGCGAGAACGAGCGCGCCATCGGCACCATGCGATCCTGCAACGCTTCGCTCGAGCGCGTGAAGATCTGCCGGATCCGCTTGTCGGCGACGGTCGCCGCGCCCAGGTTGCGCGTCCGCGCGCGCAGCTTGCCCGGCACCGGCAGGAACCGCGACGCGGACGTCGACACGTCGCGCGCGACGTACAGCTTGTTGAGCAGCGTGCGCCACATGCCGACGTCGACCATCACGGCCTGCGGCTCGCCCTTCAGCACGAGGTTCACGTCGCCGGGCCGCTGCGCCTGCTTGTTGTACGCCTCGATCTGCTGGTGCGTCGCGAAATACTGCTCGGGCTTCGCCGCGCCGTTACGCAGGCTGAACTCGACGGAGGTCGCCGACGACAGCCCCGGCTGGTACGGCTCGATCGACAGCGGCTCGGGCGCGGTGCCCTTGCTCCCCAGGCGCCGCAAGTCCGCGAGCACCTCGTTGTAGCCGTGCCGCGTCCGGGCCGCGAGCGCGCGGAACGGCGCCGAGTGCAGGCCGCGCGCTTCCGCGTCCTTCCATTGATCGTGCAGCGCCTTCGCGCGCGCTTCGAGCGCGGCGACGCGCGTCGGCCGCGCGCTGTTCAGGAAATCGCGCGGCGACAGTTGCGTGAGCAGGAAATGCACGTCCGTGCCGAAGCGATCGTTGCCGATCGGCATGGCGTCGAGCGGCACGCCCAGGTGGTTCTTGTTGTTGACTTGTGGGATCTTGTCGAACCAGCGCATCTCGCCGTCGCGCTCGGCGATCACGCCGAGCGGATCGCCGAGCGCCTCGGCCACCGCGCCGTCGGTCCGGAACACGTAGATCACGTGGCGGCCGCCGTCCAGCGCGCCGTTGCGGATCGCGGTCAGCAGGTGCGACACGCTGTTGCCGCTGAAGTCGACCGCGTTGAGCGCGGACTTGTCCGACGGCAACAGATGCGGATCGACCGGCGCCAGCGGCGCGGCGTTCGCGTCGTCGCCCTGCTCCGCGCGCGCCAGCGGCCGGCGCACCGGCACGATCGACTGGAACAGGTCGCCGGCCGAGCGGATCGGTTTCTTCTCGACGGCTGGGGCCGCCTTCGCCGGCCGGAACCCGCCGATGCGGTCGACGGTGGCCGGCGCCACGTCGCTGACGACGAAGCGGATGCCGCGGCGCGGCGACCGGCCGACCGGAATGCCGCCGCGACGGCGGCGCCGGAACACCGTGCGCAGATCCTGCTCGGGAATCTCCGTGTCGCCGAGCGACGCCTTTTCGAAATATTTCCACGCGTGGTTCGTGTTGCGCTCCGCATGGCCGAGCACCTTGCCCGTCTCGTCGTCGACCACATGAATCCAGCGCTGCGCGCCGGAGACCGCACGCACGGCCTGGCGCGGCCGCTTGAAGACCGGCGCGTCCTGCAGCTTCGACACGTCGCCGGCGAGCGTCGTCTCGATCGCATGGCCCGACGCCGTCACGTCCCACGACGTCTTGCCGTCCGGCGTCTTGATCTTCGACGGGCCGCCGAACGCCACCAGTTCGTCGTGCGCGACCGGCGACACATGGAAATCGAACTTGCCGCGTGCGCGTCGGCCGCCGCTGTTGGCATTTTCCAGCGCCTTGGTGAGCGCGGGCGGCACGCGCTTGCCGTTCAGCATCCGCACCGGGCCGAGCGCGCCGTTCGCGTCGGTCTCGAGCACCGCGACGAAGGCCGGCGGCGTATAGGCCGCGGCGCCGTTGGGCGGCGCGTGATGCGCGGTGATCAGCACATGCGCGTTGGGGCCGAGCTGCCGGGCGAGTCCGTCCAGCGTGGGCGCATGACGGCCGTCGACACGCGTGAGCGTGCGGCGGCCGAGGGTGTCGAGCCAGTCGGCGGCGCGCGCCTGATTTGCCGCCTCGACCGCTGCGGCACCCTGGGGCGCGGCCGGGGCGGCTGAATGACCGGAAACGGTAGCCGGCGGCGCCGCGGCGGACGGGTCGCCTGCCTGGTTGCTTGCCGGGTCGCCGGCCGGGCTCGCCAGACGGCCGGCCGGCCCCGCGTGGCCGAACCTCGGCCAGGTCGGGCTGCCGTCGACCGCGCCAAGCGCGCGCGTCCCGCCGGCATGCACGGCCGCATAGCCTTCCGGCAAACCGGAATGATCGACGCCGACGAGCCGGTACGACACGTCGCCGGTCACCGCGTCGCGGGTACGCACGACGTACATGTCGACGCCGGCCGGCTTGAACAGCGAGCCGCCGTCGGGCGTGGTGATGCGCAGCGCACTCGCCGGATCGTGGCCGAGTGCCGACAGCAGCACGACGTCGGTCGGCGCAGCGGCCTCGACCGCGGCCCGGTGCGCGGTGGCGCTGGCCGCGACGCGTTCCGCCGGCGTCAGGTCGCCCTGCGCGAACGCGGTGTCGTCCGGCAGCGCATCGGCCGGCACGTACGCGTGATTGCGCGACCCGGCATGCGCCGCATCGAGCGCCTGCCCGAGATCGTCGTGCACGACCGTCCTCACGCCTTCCGGCAACGCGCGCCGCGCTTCGGCGGCCGTGCGGCCCGTCGCGTGCGCTGCCGACGCCGCGGCGTCCGGCACCGTGCCGCTGAACCGGAACCAGCCCGCCTCGGGATCGAGCGCGCCGAAATCGGTGCCGCTGCCGAGCACGATGCTGCCGTCGCCCGTCACGAATTCGACGCGCAGGTTCGTCAGGCCGGCCGCGTCGAACGCCTGCATCACGTCGTCGATCACGCGGGTCGGCTCGGGGCCGTCGAGGAAATAGCTCGGCCAGTGCTGGCTTACGGCGCCGCCGGCTTGCGTCACGCGCGCGGCCTCGCCGATCACGCCCGGCCGGTCGGCCAGCGCGCTGCGGAACGGATGGTCGAGCGTGACCGATTCGAACGTGTCGTCCGGAATCGGCGTGAAGTCGTAGCCGGGATCGGCAAACGTCGGATCGGGCACGCGCGGCACCGTCGGACGCGCCGGCCGCTCGGCCCGTGGCGGCGGCGCCGTGTGCGCAGCGGTCGGCGCCGGTTCCGCGTCCGGCGCGGCGGGCAGTGCCGGGCGGCCCGCCCGCGCGGGATCGCCGACGAAGCGCTGCATCGGCAGGCGATCGGTGTCGACCTCGCCGGTCCGGCGCGTCCCGCGCACGGTGGCCGAGCCGTCCGGCTTGACGAGCAGGATGTCCTGCGGCGCCCAGACCGACGTCGGCCGCCCGGTGAGTTCGGACAGGCGCTGCGCGAGCGCGGCCGCGAACGTCCCGCTCGCGGCCCGCACCTGGCCCGGCGCGACGCGCAGCGGATCGTGCTTGTCCGACCCGCTGAAACAGGAATACAGCGTCACGTCCTGCCCCGGTTCAAGCTGCGGCGCGACACGCTCGGCCACCTCGTCCGGCGTCACCGGCCGGCCTTCCGGGCCGAGCATCGCATCGGCCGACATGCCGTGTCCGAACACGACGTGATGACCCGGCGGCGACATCAGCCCGCGCGCGCCGACCGGATGCAGCGGGTCGCCGGCCGGCATCAAAAGCGTGTCGGCCGGACGCAGGAATTCGGGGTGCTGCGTTGCGTCGACGCCGGTCACGTCGTCGAAGCCCGGTTGCAGTACCGACTCGCCGTGAATCGTCGTCGTCATCACGCCGTCGTTGGCGATCGCGCGGTCCGTATAGACGCGGCTGTTGTTCCGGTACGTCTTCTGCGGAATCCCCGACAGGCCATCGTCGGCTTCGGCCTCGGCGGCCTGCTCGGTGCGCGCGGCCCATTCGTCCGCCGTGTAGATCTGCCCCGGCGCCACGTCGACGACCGGAACCGGCACGTCGACGGGCGGCTCGCCCGCGTCCGGCTCCGGCGCGAGACGCGAATGCGCCCGGGGCTGCGGCTGGGCCGGCCCATGTGGCGTCGCGCCCGGCCGCGCGGCATCGCCCGGCGTGCCGGTGTAGCCGCGCCGCCCGCTGTCGGCGTCCGGATCGATCTGCGCGTCGATCGGGCGCACCGGCTCGACCGGCGCGCCGTCGTACCCGTGCGCCACCGCGCCCGGCACGGGTTCGCCGCGCCGGGCGAACACCAGCGGCGGTTCGTTCGCGTCGGGCGCCTCCGGGACATGCAGGTAGAGCCGCGTCGACACATCCGGATCGTGTGCCGGCACGACGATGTCGTCGCTGTTCGGGTGCAGTTCCAGCGCGCCGGTGCCGCGTATCGAATTGGACGCGATCGACGCGATCACGGGCACCTGCAGTTCATACGCGAGTTCCTGCGCGAACGGGTAGCCGCCGGAGCCGAGATAGCAGCCGGTCAGCAGCACGCCGTTGCCTTCCGTGTAAGCCGGATCCTCGAGCAGGCTGCGCGCGAATTCCCTGGGCGACATCGTGTTGCCGTCTTTCGTGATGGCGATCGCGCTGTCCCAGCTCACGTCGCGCGGCTTCGTACCATGCGATTCGGCGATGTCGAAGCCCGACACCTTCAGGAACTGCCGCGCGGTCGCGTGACCCAGCAGGTTCACGACATTCGAGCCCGGCACCGGCCGCAATTCCAGCGGATTGACGCGAACCGGCTGCGCGCGGCCCGGCGAGAACTTGCCGTTCACGTCGGGTTCGATCTGGAAGCGCGCGAGCCGGCGGCCCGGATTGGGGATCGCGCGCTGCCAGCCGGCCGCGTCGTCGTCGCCCAGCCGGCCGAACACCGGCGCCTGGATCAGGTCCGCGAATTCCTGCAGCAATTCGGGATCGGCGCCGCTGCGCGGCCCCTCCAGCGCGATCGGCGTGCCCGGCGTATAGCCTTTCCACGCCAGTTCCTCCAGCGCGTGGGTCATCTCGAGCGCGCTCGCCGAGCGGCCGCTGCGCGGATTGATGACCGCGCCGCCGCGATTCGTCAGCACGCGCCAGACGTAGACGCCGAGCGGCACGCGCGCGTCGCCCGACGCGCCGCTGCCGCCCCAGCGATTCGACACCGGGCGCGGCGCCACGGTGCTCCAGTCGACCGCGTGCGCGCCCTGGTCGATGACCGCCAGCGCCGGCGAGAAGCGGTAGGTGCGCGGCGCATGCTGCACCGAAAGGTCCGGCTTCCCCGCGAGACTGGGGGCGCCGGGCTCCACCACGATGCCGGTCGTATAGCCGGAGTCCGGGCTGCCGTCGCTGCGATAGCGCGGCGAGCGCCACGCGACGAAGCCGCTTGCGCCGTACACGTCCACCCCCAGCACGTTCGCGAGCAGTTGCGCGAGCGGGCTCACCCGCGTACCCGCGCCGCATGCATAGAGGATCACCGGCGATTTGCCGTCCCAGCCGCTCTGGCGCACCAGTTCGGCCAGGTCTTCGGCGCTCATCGGCTTGCCGGTCGCGCTCGCGAACGCGTCGGACCACGCATGCGCGTATACCGCGAAGTAGCCGGGCGGCACCGGCATCAATGGCCGCTCGCCCGCCGGCAGCCGGTTCTCGGGCTGGTCCGGATGGTTCGAATAGATCGCGAGGTCGGCTTCGCGGCGCGGATACGCGCCCCATTGCGTTTCGTCCATGCCGGGCGGCGCGTTGATCACGTCGACACGCCGGCCGTCCTCGCTGCGGATCAGCGGCTTGGCGGGATCGAACCCGCGCGGGTACATCACGCGCAGCGTGCGATCGTACGCGTCGTTCATCGACAGCATCAGCGCGTCGCCGGCGTCGTTGAGCCCGACCCGGGCGATCACCGCTTCGGGCGGCACCGTACCGTCCGCGGCGAGCGCGCCGTGGTCGACCAGCGCGATCTGGTAGCGGCCCGCCGCCACCCCGCCGCGGGCGACCATCATCGCGTCGTGGAACGACGCGTAACGCGTGACGCCGATCGTGCCGTCCTCGCTGGAGGCGGCGGCCGCGAGCTTCACCGGATCGTCTCCGGCCGCCGCGCGCCGCGCGTCCGCGTTCGCCGCCCGGATGTCGTCCCCCAGGTTGCCGCGTTCGGTCGAGGGGAGTCCGTCTTCGTCCGGCTTGCGCACGTTCCCTTCGCCGTCCTCCAGCGCGTACACGTAGTATTCGACGTCCTCGAGGCGGTTGCCGCTGTCGAGAATCGACCCGACCACGCCGCCCAGCGCGTCCGGATCGGCCGCCACATGCGCGGGAATGGGCCACGACGCGGGGCGTCCCGCCGTTACCGGCGTGCCGGCCCCGGCCGGCGTCGCATCATCGCCCGCAATCGCGGCGGCAACGGCCGGCGTCGCTTCGCCGTCGATCCCTTCGGCATCGGGCGCGAGCCGCAGCAGGATCGCGTCGCCGTCGTCCGGCGTGCCCTGCGTGCGGCGCGCACGCAGCCATGTGGTGAAGCGCGACCGCAGCCCGCCTTCCGCCGGCGACACCGGCTCGCCGTCGCCGGCGGGCTCGCCGAAACTGGCCGCCTGCTCCTCGGCGTGCTGCCACGGGTTGCCGATCTCGCCGACCGCGAGGCGCTGGTTCGCCAGCCCGTTGCCGAACATCGTGTTCGCCACGTCGATCGTGATCGGCCGCTGCGTCGCCGGCGGGGCCGGCGTCTTCGTGATCGCCCGAATCGGCCGTTCCATCAGCGTATGCGAGCCGAGGCCCATCTGCGCGACGCCGATCCCGAGGTTCAGCAACTGCTGCGCGCGATCGGAATCGGACATCGCGTCCCAGTTCTTCACGAGCGACACGCCCTGGTCGACCATCTGATAGCCGCCGATCGCGCCGCCCGTGACGTTGAGCACGCCGGCCGTGCGGCCCGTCGTCTGCGCGACCGACTGGAACGCGTCGGCTTCCTGCGCGAAACGGCCGAGACCGGCCACGTCGGCCGTCACGCCCTCGCCGCGCGATGCCAGTGTGACCATGTCCGAGACCTGGCCCGTCGTGCGCAGCAGCGACGACGCCTCCGCGAGCGACTTCGCCGCGACGCCGAGCCCGCCGCCCGCGATGCCCGCGCCGCTGCCGATCAGGCTGATCCAGTCGCCGCGCGCCTGCGCATTGCCGAACCCGATCGACTGCCCGTGCTCGCTCAGATTGTTCAGGTCGCTGATGGCGGCCGGCACGCCGACCGCCATCCCGGCGCCGACCGCGGTCCACGCGGCGCCGAGCATCAGGCCGCCGACCGGCGCACCGATGCCGCTCGCGACCAGTACGACACCGCCCGCCGCGGCGAGAATGCCCGTGCCGATCTCGAGATAGTGTTCGACGTGCTGGTACCACTCCGTCTTGTGTGCGTCGATCGATTCGTATTGCGAATATCCGCCAGACGCCGCGCCGTTCGTCAGGCTCTTCGGCACGTACAGCTTGCCGTCGTCCGACAGTGCGTTGTTGTGCTGGTAGTCGTCGACGGTGTCGTATTTCCAGCCGCGATCGTCGATCAGCTTGAACTGGTCCGGATGGTTCGCGACCTGCACCTTGAACAATGCGCTCGGCGCGGTACCGGTCCCCTTCGACACGTAGTAGATCGGCACCAGCGACACGACCGCGTGGTCGCCGCCGACCTTGCGGATCTGGTCGACGACGGTCTGGATCATCTGCGTCGCCGCCGAATTCTTCGCGTACAGCGACCGACTGTTGACCGCCACACCGTTCTGCAACTGCCCGTTGCCGACGATCAACTGCTCGAGCATCGCCATCGACGGCACGTCGTTCCGGTCGGTCGGCGTCGCGGCCGGGTCGTCCGGCTGGATTCCGAGCCCCGCGCCGACGAAGTTCGTCATCTGGTCGGAGCCGGTGGTGAACGTGTAGGACTTGTCGTCGAAGTTCTTCTGGAAGTCGTCGAAATACGCCTTCAGCTGCTTGTCCGGATCGGCCTGGAACAGCTTGTAGCTGGCGTTGGCGGCGTCCTTGTTCTGCTTGTTCTGCGCACTCTTGATGCCCTGGTCGTAACGCAGCTGGAAGTCGTTCGCGAAGCCCGCCTGGAACCGGTCGTCGTTCTGCATCTTCGACAGCAGCGCCTTCGACAGCGCCGGATCGACACCCGACGACAGCGCCTCGCGCACCGTGTCGAAACCGTAGCCGGTGTTGCTGCCGCGCAGCGTGTAGATCAGCGTCTTCGCGTTGCCCTTGTCGTCGAGCAGCCAGTTCGCGACGTCGTCCTCGCGCTGCACGGGCACGCCGCTCGCGGTCGGCTGCTGGTCCGCCAGCCCGACCGCCTTGCTGAGCCCCTTGTAGAACTCGGTGCCTTGCCCGTACGGCTGCGGCGTGCCCGTGTTCGTCTGCATCCACTTGTTGCCGAAATCGTGCTCGACGGTGTCGAGCACGACGCCCGCGAACTCGGGCGGCGCATTGTTCAGGATGTCCTGCATCCACTTGCCAGCCTTGTCGGCGTTCATCGTGTCGTCGTAACGCGCACGCATGCTCGCCTGATCCGTTGCATCCGCATCGGGCTTCTGCATCAGCGGATCGATCTGCGTATGGATGAACTTCGCGTCGAAATGCGGCTGGCCCACCTGTGTCCACAGCGTCTGGCGCTCGTCGAGCGAGAACGACGCGTCCATGTTGGTCTTCAGCACCTGGAGCGCCGCGCCGGGATTGCTGCCCGGGCCCTGCATCAGCTGCGCGACCTGCTGCTTCGTGTACTGCAGCCGCACCTCGGGCGCCGCCGCAAGCAGCGTCTGGATCTTCTGATAACCGGGATTGATCTTGTCCGCCTGCGTCATCGCTTGCGCCTGCGCCTGCGCCATCGCGTACGCGAACACGCCGCCCGCCTGGTCGATCTGCGCGTTCAGCGCCTTCGCGTCCGCGTCGCTCTTGCCGTCGGTGCTCACCGGAATGCCCGTCAGCTTGACGAACGCCTCCGCGAGCGGATTCTGCTGCGCGAGCGCCTTCTCCTGCGGCGACAGCTTCGGATCGTTTGGATCGACGGTCACACCGGTGTCCTGCAACAGCGCGAACGTGACCGGATCGGATTGCGCGAGCTGCTTCATCTGCGGCGACAGCGACGGATCGTCGGGATTGATCGTCGTGATCGTGCGCTTGAGCTGGCTTTCCTCGCCCAGCGCGTCGACGAGGCCGGTGTACCACATGCCGTCGTGATTCTGCTTCACCGACGCGACGACCTGCTTCTGCTCGTCGGCCGTCACGTAGGTCAGTGCGGTGTCGTCGCCGCCCGTCACGACCTTGTCGTACTGGCTCTGCGCCTGCGCCAGCGCCTGCGTGATGTCGGCCTCGTCGGCACGGCGCAATCCGCCCGGCTCCTTCTGCCACGCCGCATAGTCGGCCTTCGCGTCGTTCAGGCGCAGCGTCGCGGCCGACGTGCTGTATTCGTGGCGCAACGCGGTGGTGAGGGCCGTGTAGGCGTTGTTGGCATTCGTGTCGGCCGTGCCGGCCGCCTGGCGCAGTTGCGCGCCGGTGTCGGGATCGGCGCGCCGGATACCGCCCGGCAGCGCGTTGTACTGCTTCACGTCGGCGTTCGCGGCCTGGTCCTTCTGCATCGCCAGCGCGAACTGGAATGCCTTCACGTTGGTCGCCCGCTCGGGTGCCGATTCGGCCGACACCGCCTTTTGCGCATCGTCGAGCACCGAGCCGAGCACCGGATCGTTCGGCGTCGCATTGCGCAGATCCGAGGCCACGCCCGCGATCGCCTTGTTCGTGTCGCCGCCGCCGTCGGCCGCGACGCGCATCTGGTTCTCGACGGCCGCCTGCACCGAGCCCCATGCCGCTTCGGCCTTCTTCACCTGGTTGTCGAGATCGGCCTGCGACGCGCCCTGGTCGTGCAGGCGCTTGAGCGTCGCCATTTCGGCCTGCGCGAGCTGCAGCAGGCGCTGCGTTTCGGCCTGCGCGGCCGCGAGGGCCTGCTGTTCCGGCGTCTGCGCCGGCGGGGTGCTGCCGGCCCCGTTCTTCGGTGCCGGATCGTTGTCATCCTGCGGCTGCGGCACGTTCACCGGTCCGCCCCCGCCCACAGCCATCAACACCATGTCCGTTCTCCCGCGGCATGCGTGACGTGCCGGCACAGCGGCAGGCGGGCCACGCGCAATGATCCATTGTGCCGAACGGGCGCGCGTGAAAAAGCCGCGCATTACGTAGTCGTCGGGCGGGTTGCGGCGGCGCGGGACGACCCGCGCTACGAACGCAATGAACCCGATGCCGCAATTCGGTCCTTGCCGCTTCGGGCGGAAAATTTTGCTGGTCGCCGCGCATCGGGTCAGAAATACACGCTGCCGCCAACCGGCGACACACGCCTTTCGCGATGCGTCACCGCCCCGCCGCCCGCCGCCGCCTGCTCCTGACCGCGCCGACGCTCACGCTGAACCGCCCCGGCCCCGCCGAATCGTTCCGCACGCGCGATGGCCGCATTTCGCGCCGATTCGACGAAAACATCCCGCGTCGAAACGCCGCGATTCCACGCGATCCCGCAGAGGACCTTTCCTGTGCAGCGCCTTAATCGACGGTCGCACGTTCTTCAATAATGCCCACTCGATCCGTCGGCCCGCGCGCCGACACGACCCACCGGCGATCGGGCCGGAGACCAACGATAAAAAATCCTATGCATTCCTATAAAACCAGCCAGCCCGCCGGCGCGCGCGTTGCCGCGCCGCTTGCCGCCCGCCGCGGCCGTCGTACCGGCGCACTCCCAATGACCGTGATTGCCGCCTGTGTGGCCGGCTGCTTGATTCCCTGCGTCGCGCGAGCGCAGAGCAGCGTGACGCTGTACGGCCTGATCGATACGTCGATCACCTATGCGACCAACCAGCGTACGCAAGGCGCCGGTTCGCCGGGCAGCGGCAGTGTCGCAATGACGAGCGGTGCGATGAACGCGTCGCGCTGGGGGCTGCGCGGCCGCGAGGATCTCGGCGGCGGGACGGCCGCGGTCTTCACGCTCGAGAACGGCTTCTCGGGCACGACCGGCAAGCTGTCGCAGAAAGGCGTCGATCTGTTCGGCCGTCAGGCGTGGCTCGGCGTGAGCTCGCGGACGGCCGGCACGCTCACGTTCGGCCGCCAGTACGACCTGATCCTCGATTTCGTGACGCCGCTCGGCGCGTCGGGCCCCGGCTGGGGCGGCAACCTCGCGGTGCATCCGTACGACAACGACGACTCGAACCGCAACCTGCGCATCAACCACGCGGTGAAGTACACGAGCCCGACGTATCGCGGGCTGACGCTCGGCGCGATGTTCGGATTCTCGAACACGGCCGGCGCGTTCTCGAACAACGCCGTGTGGAGCGCGGGGCTCGGGTATGCGAACGGGCCGCTGAAGCTCGGCGCCGGTTACCTGAAGATCAGCCGCGACCGCAACGCGGCGAATCCGGACGGCGCACTGAGCACGCTCGACGGCTCGGCGACGATCACGGGCGGCAATCAGCAGATCTGGGCCGTGGCCGGCCGTTACGCGTTCGGCCCGCATTCGGTCGGCGCCGCATGGTCGCACTCGGCCACCGACGGCGTGAGCGGCGTGCTCCAGGGCAGCGGCATCACCCCGCTGAAGGGTGAATCGCTCGTGTTCGACAACTTCACGGTCGACGGCCGCTACTTCGTCACGCCGGCGTTCAGTGTGGCCGCTGCGTACACGTACACGATGGGCCGTTTCGACACGCGCACGGGCCAGACGCGCCCGAAATGGAACCACGTGGTCACGCAGGCGGACTACGCGTTCTCGAAACGCACGGACGCGTATCTCGAAGCCGTCTATCAAAGCGTGAGCGGCGGCAACGGCAACCCCGCGTTCAACGCGACCGTCTGGACCATGACGCCGTCAGCCAACAGCAACCAGGTCGTGGTCGCGCTCGGGCTGCGGCACAAGTTCTGAGTGCGCCGGCGACGCGCGACGCGCCCGCACCGGAAGCTGCGGATCACGCATATCACCTGAAAGCAGTCATCCACCTTCCCCGGCTACACAACGACGATCCAATAAAAGAAGCCGCACACGCCATCAAGCGTGTGCGGCATAAAGCCGTGGGGGATTAACACGGCGATCCGGGCACATGGATCGATTTGCTGAGCGTGTGATCGGTTACGAGGGTCTCCCAACGACCAGCCTATCCGTCATGCCCGATCACCACCTTACCGAGATGCGCCTGGCTCTGCAGATAGCGATATGCGTCGGGCGCGCGGCCGAACGGAAAGCGCTCACCGATGATCGGGCGGAGGCCATGCTGCTCGATGGCTCGATTCATCGCTTCAAAATTTGTCCGGCTGCCCGCGTGTACCGAAACGACAGTCAGATCACGCAGGAACATCGTGTAGAACAACTCGGATACGGTACCGGCCTCCTCGCCTTGAGCCAGCAATCCCATCAAGACCAGCCTTCCACCGATGCGCGCCGCCGCACACGAATTGGCGAGCGTTCCTCCACCGCCACTGTCGACGACGACGTCGGCGCCACGACCGTCTGTCAGTCGCAGGACCTCGTCTGCCCAATCGGGGTGTGTCTTGTAGTTGACGATCTCGTCCGCGCCCAATGCGCTCAGCCGCTCGCCTTTTTCAGCACTTGACGTGGTCATGATGACTCGGGCGCCGAGGCGCTTTGCGAACTGCAACGCGAACACCGCAACGCCGCCGCTCCCCTGCAGCACCACTGTGTCTCCTACCGTCACCTGTCCCTTGCCGACGATAGCCATCCATGCCGTCACACCGGCGGTTGGAAGCGTCGCGCCTTCCTCATAGGACAGATGAGACGGAAGGCGTACCAGGCCTTGCTCGTTCAGGACGACAAATTCAGAAAGCATCCCGTCGATGCCGCTGCCGAGGTCCGTCTGCGCGCCTTCGTGTCGGTAATCACCGTCGATCCAGTCCTGACGGAAGATCGCGGCAACGCGCTCGCCGACACAAACGCGCGTCACGTTCTCCCCGACCTCGACGACCTCGCCGGCGCCATCCGACAACGGCACTCTCCCCGGCGGCAGATCTGCGCCAACCGGAATGCCACGCATGACCAGAAGGTCGCGATAGTTCAATGCATTGGCACGCACTCGAACCAGGACCTGGTTGACTCCGGGCCTGGGTCGAACATGCTGTCGTATTCGGATGCCGTCGATCGTGCCGTAGTGCTCGATGTGGTACGCACGCGCTACCCGACTCATGCTCATACCTCGATGAAGAGACTGCGGAACCCGTGCATGCCGGCGAGCAGGCCACGGACGGCTCGGGTTTTGTCCACCTTGTAGTCGGGGGCGTGGCTCAGCAACCATTCGAGCATCATGCGGCTTTCCATCCGAGCCGCGTGCATGCCAAGACATACGTGGATGCCTGATCCAAACGCGACCTGCGGTATGAAAGCGCGTTCGACGTCGAATTCATCCGGGCGTTCGAAAGTACGGTCGTCGCGATTCGCGGCCTGATAAAGGAACATCACCGCCTGACCCGGCTGAATCGTGTGGCCATGCCACGTCACGGCATTCACCGCCCGGCGTCCAAGCATCGGGGCGGGCGCATCGAAGCGCATGGCCTCCTCGACCGCTTTCCCACACAGTGCGCGATTGCTCGCGACCTTGGCGCGCTGCTCGGGAAACTCGGCCAGCCAGTACAACAGGCTGCCGAAATGCTTGGGAAACGTCTCCATCCCGCCGATGAAAAGCGGCAGCGCATTTTGCGCGACCGTCAGGTCGTCCAGGCGGTGCCCGTCGATGTCCGCTAGAAGCAGCATCCCGATCACGTTGTCGGGCGACGGACCTTGCTTGCGGTGACGGTCCACCAGTCGCAGAAAGTAGTCGATCAACTGGCCTCCGGCGGCGTCGGCGCTTGTCGCCGATGTATCCGAAGCCCCCTGCGGGGGAATGTCGTGGAAGAACGGCTCGAACACCTCGACCCACTTCACCAGCATCGGTCCGTCCTCGAGCGGAATGCCCGTCAGGTGTGCCGCGACGTCGGTCGCGACCGGCGACGCAAACGCCTTGACCGCATCGAATTCCCCTTGGCTCAGCAACGGTGCGCCGTATGTCTCGATGCGCTCGGCGATGAATGCCGGCAGCCGCGCCTGCACCTCGGTCGGACGGAAAGCGGATGCGACCGCTTTACGAAAACCGGTATGCTCGGGCGGGTCCATCGACATGAACGTACTGCTGTCCGGGATCAAGCGCTTCTGCAGCAGATTGCCCGTGGCAATGCCGGCTTTCGCCGTGTAGTTCTCCCGATCAAGCGAGGCTTTCTGAATATCGTCGAAGCGTGACAGCACCCACGCGTCGTACTTTTCCATGAAATAGGCGGGAGCCTCATCGCGCAATTGGCGATACGCGTCCCAGGGATTTTTCATCAGTTCCCGGTCGTAGGGGTCGTAGTACACCATGTCAGTCTCCTCACTATGGTCAGCGTCGATGGCGATATCGGCACCGAGTCTGGTCGAGATATGAGGTGCCATTTAATGACAGCGCGAACAACCAACCAAGGCTGGAAACAGGCAATCCACCGGACAAAAACGATCAATGCTTGACGCGTTTGCCAAGCGAGCACAAGCTCGATGCGCTGTTCAGACATAAGGCCATCATGCACAAGCGCGAATTCTCGAACACGATTCCGATCGGCTATGCCCGGCCCTTGATCAATGAGCTCAGGCAAATGGGCGACGACGTGCTGCCCGGACTCTGGCAAAGCGCTGGAATCAATACGTCACTGGATGCCGTGCTGAAGGGCGTGGTGGCGGCATTGCCGACACCGGAGTTTTCGCGGCTGTATCGACATGGCATCGGCACGCTGGAAACATGGTGCTGCGAGCGCGACGGGCATCGGCCGCTTGGCATCCTCGCGGTCAACATGCTGTGCTACTGCGTGATTCACTGCTCGACTTTAGGGAAGGCCGTAGAACGAGCGGCGCGATTCAACGATGCCATGGAGGAACGCGGCGGCCGACTGGCGACGGTAGAGCATGGTGCGACGGCGCAGTTCACGATGGAAACCCGGCGTGGTAGCCGAGACCATGCCGCACTACTGGTCGATCTTACCGGCCTCTATTTCTACCATCAGCTATTTTCCTGGCTGATCGGCCGCCCGCTGAATTTGAAGGAAGTGGCGCTTGCGTATCCGCCGCCGGATCCGTTGCATCAACTGATCGACGTGTTCGGCGCGCCACTGCGCTTCGATCAGCCGGTCAACTCGTTCAGCTTCCCTGCTCGTCTGCTGAACCATAAGGTGGTCCGTTCGTATTCCGAGCTGGAAGCCATCATCGACTACTTTCCATTCGATTTCGGTCTGGCAGCGATTCCCGAATTCAAATTATCAGATCAAGTGCGCCTGCTATTACTCGACGCACTGCAGCACCGAGGGGCCGCACCCAGCTGCGAAACCGTGGCTCAGCTGTTCCACATGAGCACGGCGACGCTGCGTCGGCGCCTGCGAGCCGAACACTGCTCGTACGGAGACTTGCGCGCGCTCTGTCAGCTTGAGGCTGCGCAGCACCTGCTCACCTCCACCGATATGCACCTGACCGACATTGCAGCGAGGATCGGGATGAACAGTGACCGGGCGTTCCGACGCGCATTCCGGGACTGGATGGGCATTGCTCCATCGGAATATCGGCTGGGCGCTAACAAGTTATGAGTGCGCCGGCGACGCGCGACACGCCCGCACCGGAATGGCGCATGCTGCGCGCGTTCGCGCAAGCAAGAATGCGTGCTGCGTCGTTTCCGCGCAAAAAAGACCGAGAAACTGGTCACGCTGTGACATTTTTCCTAATCTTGTTGCAGCGGCGCCGTGCGTCGGCGTCCGGCCGAGACAATCTTTCATAGGGCACATCGCCGGCTTACGAAAGCGCATCGCGCACGGAAGCCGGCGCTTTCGTGCCGTCTCGCCGCATGCGTGACTCGGCAGATCGCCTGCACCACGCTTTCCATGCAGTCAACCGCAGGAGACGCACGATGAGCAAAACGAACCGATTCGCGGTCATGGCAGCCTTCGCGTTGCTGGCGGGTTGCCACCACGCGGCGAAAACGCCCGAGAATGCCGGGATGGCGCCGACGCCGTCGAGCGAAGCGGTCGCGACGGTGGCGGCCGACGATCTGAACAATCCGAACAGCCCGCTCGCGAAGCGCAGCGTCTACTTCGATTTCGACCAGTACTCCGTGAAGCCGGAATACCAGACGCTGCTGCAGGCGCACGCCGACTACCTGCGAAGCCATCCGTCGCGCCGCGTGCTGATCCAGGGCAACACCGACGAACGCGGGACGTCCGAATACAACCTCGCGCTCGGCCAACGCCGGTCGCAAGCCGTGATGAGCGCGCTCGAAACGCTGGGCGTGCAGGCCACGCAACTCGAAGCGGTCAGCCTCGGCAAGGAAAAGCCGGTCGCGCTCGGCCACGACGAAGATTCGTGGGCGCAGAACCGCCGCGCCGATCTCGTCTATCGTTGACCGGATGCCGCCGCGACGGCGACATTCCGTCCCCCGTTACCTTGTCATGCGGCGAATCGCCGGGGCGCCCCGGCTGCGTGCTCGTGTGAGCGCGTGCGCCGCTACGCGAGCACGGCGCCGCCCGACGCGCGTGCGCCCCGCGCGCCGATTCGTGTCGCTATATGCCGCGACGCGCCGATACCCAAAAAACATGGAATAAACCGCCTGACGGAGACGTTTCGTCATCGCGCGGTCGCCGGTTCACGCGAACCGCCCTGCCGCGCGGCCTGCGCGGTCCAAGGAGAGTGAAATGAAATCGGCAAGATTGGCCGCGGCGCTCGTCGCGGCGCTGATGCTGGTGCTGTCGGCGGGATGTACGTCGTCGGGCGGCGGGATGTCGCAAGGGTCCGGCATGAGCCGCTACGGCGGCGCGGGCGGCAACGGAGGGGGTAGTGGTGGCGGAGGAGGCGGCGGCGGCTACTGACACACCGCCTCCCGGAATCGGGCGAGGCATCGCGCGGGAGCGCAGCCGGGAACCGGCTGCGTTGCGCGCGACGCCCCGCCCTGCCGCTCGACGGCTTAACGCATGGCCTTCACGTCGGCCGGCGTGACGCTCGCGGGCTGGCCGCCCCACGTCGCGCGCAGGTAGTTCGCGAGCTGCGCGAGTTCGTCGTCGCTCAGCGTGTGCGCGAAACCCGGCATCGGCTGCAGGTTTTCGTAGCCGGCAAACTGCTGCTCGTCGATGCCGTCGAGCATCGCGACCAGCAGGTTGCGCGCGTCGCCCTGACGCAGCGTCGAATTGCCGTTCATCGGCACCGCCACGTGCGGCTTGCCTTCGCCGTTGAAGCCGTGGCAGCCCGCGCACACCGCGAGATACACCGAGCGGCCGGCCGCCAGCTGCGCGGCGTCGGCCGACACCGGCTTCACCGGCTGCGGTGCCGGCGGCGTATCGCCGAGCAGGTACACGGACAGCGCGCGCAGGTCGTCCTTCGCCAGGTACTGCGTGCTCAGGTGCACGACTGGATACATTTCGCCGAACGCCGAGCCTTGCGGCGCGATGCCGACGCCGAAGAACGTCTGCAGGTCGGTGCCCGTCCAGCCGCGCGCGGCGAGGCCGGCCGGCGTGATGTCCGGTGCGGCCACGCGGCCGAGCGCCGCGCCCGCGAACGGCTTCGCGTCGTCGAGCTGGCCCGTGAACGCACGCGGCGTGTGGCACTCCGCGCAGTGGCCGAGCGCGCCCGCCAGGTAGCGGCCGCGCTGCCAGTCGGCGGACTGGCCGCTCGACGCGTCGGGCAGGCTGTCCTTCAGGAACACCATGTCCCAGAACACCATGCCGAAGCGCAGGTTGTACGGGAACTTGAGTGCGTGCGCGCGGTTTTCCTGCTCGACCGGCTTTACGGTCCTCAGGTACGCGTACATCGCGTCGCTATCGGCGCGCGTGAGCTGCCGGTACGACGTGTACGGCATCGACGGATACAGCCGCTTGCCGGGCGCCTTGCCGTCGTGCAGTGCGGCGTAGAAGTCGTCCGCGCTCCAGTTGCCGATCCCGTGATCCTTGTCGGGCGTGATGTTCGAGCCGTAGAACGTGCCGAACGGCGATTCGAGCGGCGCTCCGCCCGCGAACGGCGCGCCGTCCTTCGCGGTGTGGCACGCCGCGCAGTCGGCGGCCTTGACGAGATAGCGGCCGCGCGCGACCGGGTCGGCACCGGGTGCGCCGGACGCCGCGCTCGCGGCAGGCGCGTCATGGCCGCCGCAGGCGGCGAGCAGCAGCGCGCAGGCGGCCGCGAGCGCGGGCAGGCCTGCGGCCCGCGCGGCACGATGGGCGAATGTGCGTTTCATGCGGCGTCCTTCACGAGTCCCGGCGTCATCAAAATCACGTCCTTCACGGCTTCGTAATAACGGACGTAACCCGTGCAGCGGCAGAGGTGCGCGTTCAGCGCGTCGGTGATCGTGCGCTCGACGTCGGCCTTCGCGACCGGCTCGCGCTTCAGGCGCTCGATCAGCACCGTCGCCGCGTTGACGAAACCCGGCGTGCAGTAGCCGCACTGGAAGCTGAAGTGCTCGAGGAACTTCTGCTGGATCGGCGACAGTTCCACCACTTCGCCGGCTTCGTTGCGCTTCGCGTGCCCTTCGATCGTGCGGATCGAACGGCCGTGGAAGAAGTGCGCGCCGGTGATGCAGGTGCGCATTTCCTCGCTCGTGCCGTCCGGCTTGTCGACGATCACGACGCATGCATGGCAGATGCCCTGCCCGCAACCGAGCCGCGAACCGGTGAGGCCCGCGTACTCGTGCAGGAACTCGATCATCATCAGCCCTTCGGGCACCTGCATCGGGCCGATGGACTTGCCGTTGATCTTCACCGACAGCGGCTTCTGCTGAAAACGCACGAGCGGACGCTCGACGGCGGCCGAAGCTGCGGCGGATGCGGCGGATGCCGCGGGCATGGCGGCGGATGCGGATGCCGGCGCGGCCGAAGCCGCGTTCGACGCGGACGTACCGGTCGCAGCCGCGCTGGCGCTCGCGGCCGACGCAGCGGTTTGGGCGGTCGTCATGCGAGCACCTCCTGAATCTTTTGCGGGGTCACCGGCAAGTCGGTGAAACGATGGCCGATCGCGTGCGCGATGCCGTTTACGATCGCGCCGACGACGGGGATCATCACCACTTCGGCGACGCCCTTCGGCGGATCGGTCTCGGACAGCGGCGGCAGGATGTCGCCCGTCTGCGACCACACGGCGACGTCGGTCGCGCGCGGCAGCTGATAACGGTTGAAGTTCCACGTGCCGTTGCCCGGGCCGTCTTCGTAGAGCGGCAGGTACTCGTGCAGCGCATGGCCGATGCCCATCGCGAGGCCGCCCTGCAGCTGGCCCGACACGAGTTGCGGCGAGATCTGGTTGCCGCACTCCATGATCGAGTGATGCGTGAGCAGCTCGACCTTGCCGGTCGCTTCGTGCACGGCCAGCTCGACGAGCGTGCCGACCGCCGTGTAGTACGTGACGGCCGCGTTGTTGCGGCTCGTCGGCGGGATGAACACGCGCTTGCGGTCCAGCACGCGATAGCCGTTCGCGGTCGGCGCCAGCGTGCCGCGCAGCGCGGTCGCGCCGGCCGGCGCGACGGTGCCCGGCAGCGGGCCTTCGACGCCCGTCTTCGGCGCGCCGACGCGCAGCGACAGCCCGTCGATCGGCAGACGCTCGACCGCGCCGCCCACGTCGAACTCGGCGTCAGTCCATTGCCAGCGGTTGAACACGTGCACGACGGCGCCGGTCGGCAGGCCGAGCGCGTGCGCCTGCTTCGCGAGCTGCTCGAACGTCAGCGGCTCGAGGCCGTCGGCGCTCAGCTTGCCGTCGACCCAGCGCGCGTCCTCGATGCGGATCGTGTACGGCGCGGCCTGGCCGCCGCCGAGGCCGCGCGTCCAGATCGACATCGCGGCCGGCCACAGCCCGTAGCGGAACACCGCGCGCGCGGCTTCGCGCGTGCTGTGCGTGAAGTAGTACGCGGAGTTGGTCGCGCTCGACGGCGACGCATAGCCTGGCGACCAGCGCGGATTCGCGCTCAGGCGATCCTGGTCGGCCTGCGACATCAGGTACGGATCGCCGCTCGTCTCGACCGGCAGGTCGGGCCATTCGGTCACCGCGACGCGCACCTCGGTCGCCGGGCGGCCGAGCCACTTCGCGACCGCGACGGCCTGCGACGTCGACATCCCGGTGCCGATCTCGGCAGCCGTGTGTTGCAGCGACACCTTGCCGTGCTCGTCGAATTCGACCTTCGCGAACGATGCCTCGGCACCCGTGCCGAAGTCCTTCTGCACGCACGCGAAGCCGACACCGTAGCGCTTGCCGGGGTTCGCGGCCTCGAATTCGACCTTGCGCGCCGCGCGGCGCGTCCACAGCGGATGCTGCCTCGCGCGTTCCAGCACTTCGTCGACGCGCAGCGCGCCGGCGGGAATCGCGCCCTGGGTGTTCTTCATCCCAGAACGCAGCGCGTTGCGCAGGCGGAACTCGATCGGATCGAGGTTCAGTTGCGCGGCGATCTCGTCGACGGCCATCTCGGTCGCGGCCATGCTCTGCAGCGTGCCGTAGCCGCGGGCGGAGCCGGCATCGATCGCGCGCGACGCGATCGCGACGGCCGCGAGGTCGCTCTTCGGGAAGTAGTAGATCGATTGCGCGGCCGTCGCGCCGACCATCGCCACCGACGGCGAGAAGTTCGAGCGCCCGCCGCCGTTCGCCTCGAAGTCACCCTTGAACGACTGCAGAAGGCCCGTGTTGCGGTCGACCGCGATCCGGTAATGCATCTTGAACGCGTGACGCTTCAGCGACGTCTGGAACTGCTCGTAGCGGTCGTTCGCGAACCGCACGGGGCGGCCGTCCGCGTACAGCGCGCAGACGAGCCCGTAGAACGGCACGTTGAAGTGATCCTTCGAACCGTAGCCGACCGTGTAGCACGGATGCACGAACAACTTCTTCACCGGGAAGCGGCATTTCGCGACCATCGCGGCCGCGTTCTCCGACACTTCGAGCGGCGACTGGGTCGGCACGACGAGGTGCAGCGACTGCGTCGCGGCGTCGTACCAGCAGTTCGCGTTGTCGGGTTCGAGCGCGGCGGTATCGACCGACTGCGTGTTGTACTCGCGGTCGAACACGAGCCAGTCGGCCGACGGATGGTCGAGTTCCGCGGCGATCTGGCCGGCCAGGAACATGCCTTGCTCGTCGAGCTTGCCGTGCTCCTTGCCGTCCGGCCAGACCGGCAGGTGCTTGCGCATCATGCTCGGGAAGATCGGCGCATCCTTCAGGCTCGAATAGGCATCGTCGTCGTAGGCCGTCTTGCCGCCCACCCGCACGTAGCGGAACGTGCCCCACGGATCGCGCTCGAGCGGGCCCGTGACCGCGCCGTAGCGGATCACGTCGTCGCGGAACTTGAGCGCGTTCTTCGCGAAGCGGAAGCGCGCGAAGTCGTGGTAGATGAGGATCGCGACCGCATGGCCGAGATACGCAGGCGTCTTGCCGGCGGGCAACAGCATGTCGTCGCCGTAGAACGTCGGGAACGCGACGCCGTCGCGCGCGAGATCGTCGGCCGTGACCACGCGGTCCGGCTTCAACTCGTCGCCGAGCAGCGACAGGTCGAAGCCCTCGTAGGTGCGGTCGGCCTGCGTGACGCGCAGGATCAGCGCGTGCGACTGCTGCTGCGGCCAGTGCGGCATGTCGGCCGCGCGCACGTCACGGGCGAACACTTTCGAGCCCGTGACCTTCGCGATGCCGTCGATGCGGAATTGGGGGATGCCGGTGACGCTATCCCATTTGACGGGGGTGAGGAGTTTTTCTTCGAAGAGCGCCGCGAACGCGCGGCTGCCGATGGGCGCGACGTAGACCGCGACGCCCGCCAGCACGCTGGCTTTCAGAAAACCCCGCCGTGACAGGCCGTGGTTTTTCATTGGGGGGAACCTCCTGATGCGGCTCGGACAGCGATCGGGTGTCGCGGCGTTCGGAGCGGCGCGCATTCTGGCATTGTTTTTGATATATCGCCTATAGTATTTCTCACATGAAATGCTTATCGGATTTCTTATAACGGGATTCGGACGAGCTGCGGCGCCCGGTCGCGGGCGGCACACGAGCGCGACGGCGCGGTGTCGCGCCGGCCGCATCGATGGCTGCCGGCCGCATCGTGCGCCATCGGCGGCCCCCGTGCGGCGCGCGCCGAAACGGTCCGCGCGCAGCTGCCCGAGATCGTTCCGTCGGCAACGATCCTGCCTGCGCATCGGCGAATCCGCAAGACGCGCGCGGACGAGGTTGACGACGACGCGCCGACGTCCGCGCATGGCACGCGCGGCCGATGTTTCATGGTAATGTCATGCGCATCCGGTTCGCCGGTCATCCCGCCCCGTGCCGGGCGGGGCGGGGCGGCCGGCGATGCACCGCATCGTGTCGAGGTCAAAATAGCCATGGCAGTCAAGGCACGCCTCCTGAACGCCGTTCTCGCCACGCCCCCCTGCGGCGATCACTACGTGACGGCCGCGCTGCGCCCGTCGATGCTCGTCACGCTGTTCGAGGACGTGCGTCCGATGGCGCTGTCCGGCCTCGCCAGCGCGTTCGTCGCGGCGATCGCGCTGATCCGGCTGCAACAACTCTGGTGTTTCGTGTGGCTCGTCGTCGATGTCGGCCTGCTCGCCGCGCGGCTCGCGATCGCACGTGCGTATGCGGTACGTCGTGCCGCCGGCGACGATCGCGCCGAATACTGGGCACGGCGCTATGCGCCCGTGTCGCTCGCCGCGTGCTTCGTGCTCGGCGTCGGCGTGATGGGCTGCGTGGATGCGCCCGACGTCGAGCTCGGCACGCTGGCGGTGATGGTCGCGGGCGGCGTGTTCGGCGGGATCGCGTCGCGCAATTCGGCGCTGCCGCGGCTCGCGATGACGCAGGTCACGCTCGGCGTCGTGCCGATCGGCGTCGGCGCGCTGCTGGTCCAGCGGCCCGGCGCATGGCTGCTGCTGCCGCCGCTCGTGATCTATCTCGCGGCCATGCGTACGGTCGTCGAGCGCCATTACCGCGTGCTGGTCGCGCTGATCGCCGCACGCCAGCGCAACGCCGAGCTCGTCGCGCGCTTCGACGCCGCCCTTACCTACATGCCGCACGGCCTGTGCATGATCGACGGCGAAAGCCGCGTGATCGTCGCGAACCGGCGCACCGCGCAACTGTTCGGCTCGCCGCGCGAGATCATGCTGGACACGCCGCTGCCCGACGTCGTCGCGGCGCTCGGCGCGAACGCGCTCACCGATCCCGACGGCGCCAGTCTCGCCGTGCAATGCGACCTCTGGCTGAACCATGACGAACCGGAGCCGCTCGACATCGCGCTCGCCGACGGCCGCCAGCTCGAACTCACGCGCCACCGCGTGCCGGACGGCAACGCGGTGATCATCGTCGAGGACGTCACCGCGCGCCGCCAGACCGAGCAGCATATCCGGCACCTCGCGCGGCACGACGCACTGACGGGATTGCCGAACCGCCACGAGTTGCATGCGCAACTCAAACGGATGCTCGCGCACCGGCCGCACCTGCCGAGCCCCGCGCTCGCCGTCATGTATCTCGACCTCGACGGCTTCAAGGCGATCAACGACCGCTTCGGCCACCAGGCCGGCGACGAAGTGCTCATGCAGGTCGCCGAGCGGCTCGGCAAGACGCTGCCGCCCGGCGAACTGGCGGCGCGGGTAGGCGGCGACGAGTTCATCGTCGCACTCGACGCGACCACGATGCAGGCGTGCTCGGTCCTCGCCGCGCGGATCATCCGGCAGATCTCGGCACCGTACACGCTGTCGATCGGCGAGACCGTCGTCTTCGGGATCAGCATCGGCATCGCGCTCGATGACGGGCACGGCTCCCCCGACGAACTGATCCGGCAGGCCGACAGCGCGCTGTACGACGCGAAGTCGGCCGGCAAGGGCATCTACCGCTTCTATTCGGCCGGAAGCAGCCGCGTGACGCCCGCGACCGCGAGTTGAGCGCGAGCCCGTTCCCGCCGGCCGCCGCCGCACTGTCCTGCTCGCCCGTTCGCTTCCCGCGATTCATTCCGGAAACGCCTTGCGTGGTTCGACGCGTGCGCGCGGGTGTTCCGCCGCGGCCGCCCGTGTCACGTGACGTGTTCCGTAACATCGGCCCGCGCCGCGCGTAGCGTTCGCCGCAGAAGCCCGCACGATCGCGACGGCGCGCGGCATTTCATGGCTGGCACTCTTATTGCTCCTTGACCAGGAAACAGCATGTCAGGGAGGCCACTCATGAATACCGTCGAAGTCCTCAGCCGCGCGGAAACGATCGATCAACTGGACGTGATCGACGGTGCCTCGCTGATCCGGCGGCTCGTTTCCGAGCGCCGCATGCCCGCCGCGCGTGAAGCCGCGTGCGTCGACCATCCGCCGCTGACGCTGTACGGCGCGTTTCGCCAGGGCGTCACCGATCACGCGGCGCGGCGCGCGAATCCGTATCGCGCCGGCAGCCGTTTCTGGACGCTGTGGGAAGAAGGCCGTATCGAGGCTGAAACATCGGGCCGCTGACGCGCTCGCGCGCCGGCGCCGTCGCGGCAAGGGGCTGACGCGCAGCGCGGCGTGCGCAGGCGGCCGGCCCGCACGCCGGCATGCGTTTCAGCGCTGCAACATCGCGCGCGGCTGCTCCGGTTGCGCTTGCCGCGCGTTCGCGCACGGGCCGCCTGACGGCGCTCTACATCGGCCGCACCGCGCGCCGCGCGGCGGTCGTTTCCCGATAAGATGGCAGATTCCCGTTCTTCGAACGATGTCGCCATGACCGCCTCCTCCTCACACCGAAATCCCATCCACTGCGAAATCGATCTCGATGCGCAAGGCAAGCATGCGGGCTATCTGCGCCTGCCGCATTCGGTGCATCGCTCCGCGTACGGCTGGCTGCCGATCCCGATCGCGTCGATCCGCAATGGCGACGGCCCGGTCGCGCTCGTGATGGCCGGCAACCACGGTGACGAATACGAAGGCCAGATCATCGTGTCGCAGCTGATGCGCGAGATCGACCCGGAGAGCGTCACCGGGCAGCTGATCCTGCTGCCGATGGCCAATTTCCCAGCGGCCGACGCGGGCCTGCGCGTGTCGCCGCTCGACGAAGGCAACCTGAACCGCAGCTTTCCCGGCGACCCGACCGGCACGCCGACGCAGATGATCGCCCACTACATCGAGCATGCGCTGCTGTCGCGCGCGCAGTATCTGGTCGACCTGCATTCGGGCGGCAGCTCGCTGCTGTACCAGGGCGGCAACATGCTCGCGATCGACCCGCTCGACGACGACGAAGCGGCGAAGCTCAACGGGCTGCTCGTCGCGTTCGGGTTGCCGAACGCGCTGCTGCACGCGCCGAACCCGGTGCATTCGGCCTCGGCCGCGCGCCGGCAGGGCGCGATCTCGATCGTGACCGAACTCGGCGGTGCGGGGATGGCCGATCCGTCGCTGATCCGGCTCGGCCGCCACGGGCTGCTGCACTATCTCGGCTACATCGGCCTGCTGCACGGCGCGCTCGTGCCCGACGCGCCGCCGACCGTCACGCGCTTCCTGCGCGTCGACGGCGATCGTCACTTCGTCTACGCGTACGAACGCGGGCTGTACGAACCGCTCGTCGAACTCGGCGACCAGGTGAAGGCCGGCCAGCCGGCCGCGTGGGTGCACTTCCCCGATACGCCGCTGCGCGAACCGGTGCTGCATCGCTTCAAGGGCGATGGTGAAGTGGTGTGCAAGCGTGTGCCCGCGCAGGTGCGGCGCGGCGATTGCCTGTTTCAGCTGGCGGAGGCGTCGACGCCGCCGCGGGTCATCGGGTGATGTGCGCGGGTAATGTGCGTGATCGAGTCGTCGAGGAGATCACGAAGATGAAATGTCCGGCCTGCGGTGAAGTCGAACTGGTTCGCGACACACGCGATATTCCGTATGCGTTTCAGCGTGTGGCCACGGTCGTTGGAGGTATAACGGGCGACTTCTGCCCGGCATGCGGCGAAGCGGTGCTCGATATCGAAAATGCCAGTCGTCTCGGTGATGCGATGACGCGGTTCGCCACACAATTCGACGGACGGGCGAACTAGACGCACGTCGTGGTTCGATGGGATGAGGGCCGCTGCGTAGATGGCGCGTCATGACCGGTACCGACCCGAAGCGGTCCTTTAGTGATTTGCAAACGGTCATTCAATCGACCAACCACAGTCTTTGTTGTCAACAATCCGACGATGTCTATAAGCCGACAAACATAACAAATCCTTTCGTCCACTCGATTTTTCCGATTTGATCCACTTTCCAATAGACTTCTGCGGACACACCGTAAGATAGGAAGCCCTCGCCTTTACGGAAAAAGTCGGCAGCATGAATCGACCGGTCTGTCTGGCAGACACCGTCAAGGTGAAATCCTTGTTCAGCAAGGATCCTTTCGAGTTTCTGAGCATCCGATCCAGGAGGGAAACCGGCATTCAATCGGGCGTCAAGTTCAGGCGATGTTCCAAGCCGCCCCATGGTTTTCAACGTTTCCTGTCCGATCCTGTCCTTAGGCGGGCACGCGCCCCAGTAACCACCACTCGCCGTCACGTTTTGCAATAGAGCAGGCCACTTGCCCTGTTCCTGCTTGCAAGCCCCAAGACACAGGCAGAGAACAAATGTCGTAGCAATCGAAATGTAAGAGTGAAGACTGGATCGCATATTCGTGCCCCTTGTCTCAAGCACTTTGTTCTAGTTGCGTCTCGGTTGTTTGCCGGCGATGTACGTTTCCCTGCCCCATAAGAACTGGACTGATTGTTACCGATCTCTCCGATGCCGTCGATTGACCGCTCCTGGCCGACATCTGCCCGACGCGATCGGCCGTCCCCGCCCCGTCTCGCCCGCTCGTTAAGCGCCACCGAATGTCGACTGTGTTGCGGATTTCAGCCGTTCCTGCTGGTCACGCCTGAAATCAATCAGGCGCGGGCGCGGCGACGAATATAGACGTCCGTCCGGTTGCCACGTCGGACAAGGCATCAAGGAGCGGCGCTGCGTGCTGTCGGGGCCGGGTGCCAGCTTCGTGCCCGATTCCAGGCAGGAAGGCTCTTCAGCGACAGCCAATTGTCGGTACCACGGAAGGCTCAGAGAATTGAATGTCTCAAGACTGACGCCGCGGGCCCTGCATCCGCAGGCAAGCCCGTGAGACAGGCAAAGGCAAGCAGGAGCGGGCTGATGCAAGTCTCTACAAGTAAAGCGCTATCGGCTCGCCTGCATGAATGCGAGCAATGCCGCGCCGACTTCATCGTCGGCTGTGTTGAACGAGTCGACCACGGACATGTGATTGTGTCCCGCGAAGCGTGTCCACGTCGGGCAGCGCTGTGCATCGCATAGCGCTGCCCTCAGTTGCGTCGCGTAACCCTCAATTTCGGGCGGATCAAACTCACCCATTGTCACCATGATCGGTAGCGGCGTGCTCAGCATGCCGGGCAGCGACGACCGCTCCGCATACACGCTCGCGTCTTCGCCGAAATACGCGTCGCGCACCGGTCCTTTCGCGCGGGCGGGATCGATGATGCTGGGCGATATCAGGGCGACGCCTGCCAGCCCGACACCCTGCGGTCCGTAAAAGCGCGGCTGCGCGACATAGCTGGCTACGTGCGACGCCCCGGACGAATGGCCGATGAGAAATATCCGCGATGGAGCGCCGCCTTGCGCGGCGATGTTCTGTTGCACCCAGCGCACCGCAAGCCCCACGTCTTCCGCGCCCGATGGCCAGCGGTTTTGAGGCGCCAGCCGATAGTTCACGTTCACGCCGATCATCCCGTGATTCGCGGCCCAGAGCATGATGTTGTCGTAGAACGGGGTGTCGGGTGCATGCTTGTCGCCGCGGACATAGCCACCGCCGTGCACGAAGATCATCACGGCACGCGGCGACGATGGAGCGGCTTCGGGCACGAACATGTCGAGACGCTGCTTTTCGTCCGGACCATAGCTCGCGTCTCGCGTGACATGTACGCCGGCATAGGACTGAACTTTCAACCGAGGCGCGTAGAGCGCACCCGTCGCGACAGGGTCGATGACGCGTCCGATGGCGGCTAGTTTTGGTGAGATGTCCGGGGGTGGCTCGGCTCGCGCAACCAGGCTAATTGCGACGCAGCCGGAACCAACGACAACCCATGCAAACCCGCGGTGTTTCATATCGCCTCCCCGAACGGATCACGGCCCTGCAATCATCTCGCCCGTTCAGAGGTTAGTCCATCGCGGCGCAAATCGCTATTGAGATATGGCAAGAACGAGCCGGCCGACCTGATCACCGCGGGACCGGCCGCCGCGGCTTCTTCGAGCGACGCTCGTGCGGCACCACCCGGAAGGTCGGCGGCGCAGAGGCGCTTCCGCCGACCATCACGCAGAGGCTACGCGCCATGGTCGGCGAGGCGTTGCTGAGCCGTCTGGGTTCGACTTCGCTTACCTCCGACGAGCAGCACAACGGCATAAACCGATTCCACGGCCGTCGCGTGCCTACCAGAGAGCGGTCGGTCGAAGGAAGCTGGTGGGTGACTCAAATTGGCCGCTTCCTGCCAAGTCTGATCGCCCCCCAATCGGCAATGCCCAGAGACCATCGAACAACAACATCGTGCAAATTCATGGCGTTCACATGCGTCGCACACACATCTAACTGGCTCGGCTCTGCACTACCCTCGATCGCCTCCCCCACCCCACTCCCCCTGCAAGCCTTCTGACGCTCCCCGCGAAATCCTTATCGAAATTGCTTCGTTCGTCTTTGCCGGCCGCGCCGCTAACGTGTTCGAAACGGCGGCGGCACGCCGGATGCAGCGCAGGAAGCACCGCGGCCGCCGTCATCACGACAACCGCGTCGCGATAACGGAACAGACCGGCCGGGCGGTGTGCCCCGCCCCCGCCAGGAACGTCCGCATCGCGCGCCCTACGCGATGCCCATGGCCACGAACGACCGCATCCTCGACACGACGCCGCTCGACGTCCGCGCCCAGCCGTTGATCGACGCGCTGATCGACGAATACGCGACGCGCTACGACGCGTACCGCCCCGACAGCCGCGCGTCCGCACGCGACGAACTCGCGCGCTACCCGGCCGAGCTGTTCGCGCCGCCCGAAGGCGCGTTCGTGCTGCTGCTGCGCGACGGCGAGACGATCGGCGGCGGTGCGTTCAAGCGCTACGACGCGCAGACCGCCGAACTCAAACGCATCTGGACCCGCGCGGACCTGCGCCGCCAGGGGCTCGCGCGCCTGATCGTCGACGCACTCGAACTGCGCGCCGCGCAGCTGGGCTATCGGCGCGTGTACCTGACCACCGGCTTTCGCCAGCCCGAAGCGTGGGCGCTGTACGACCGCACCGGCTATACGCGGCTGTTCGATTCGTCGATCGACCCCGAAGCGTATTTCCACCTGCGCTTCGGCAAGGATCTCGCCGATCCGTCGCGCACGTCGACGCTCGCCGACCTGTGGGCGCCGCTGCCCGAAGCGGTGCTGCCGCGCTGAACGCGTCGCGCCATCCGATTCCGCTCCCTCGCTCCCGACGACAACACAACAAGGACGCATCCATGCAACGACCCGTACCCTTCACGCCGCGCGCGCTCCGCACACTGGCCGCCGCGCTGATCGGCGTGACCGCGATCGCCGCGGCCGCCGCGACCTTCGACCTGAGCCCCGAGCAGCGCGGCCGCCCGCGCGGCACGGCCGATGCGGCCGTCGAGCGCACGGTGCCCGCATCGTTCAAGTTCGCCGAAGCCGGCACGCTGACCATCGGCGTCGCGCCGAGCCTGCCGCCGATCAGCACGTATGCGACCGACGCGCGCACCGTGATCGGCTTCGACGCGGACGTCGGCCAGCTCGTGTCCGACAGCCTCGGCCGCAAGCTGAAGATCGTCCCGCTCGCATGGGCCGACTGGCCGCTCGCGCTCGAATCGGGGAAGGTCGACGCGGTGATCTCGAACGTCACCGTCACCGAGGAGCGCAAGCAGAAGTTCGATTTCTCGACCTACCGCAAGGACCAGGTCGGCTTCTACGTGCGCAACGACAGCAAGATCCAGTCGATCCGCGAGCCGAAGGACGTCGCGGGGCTGCGCATCGTGACCGACGCCGGCACCAACCAGGAAAAGATCCTGCTCGCGTGGGACCGCGAGAACGTCGCGCACGGCCTGAAACCGGTGCAGGTGCAGTACTACGACGACCAGGCGATGCGGATCGTCGCCGTGCAGTCGGGCCGCGCCGATGCCGTGTTCAGCGTGAACTCGGTGCTCGCCTACCAGAGCGCGCAGCAGGGCAAGACGCGGCTCGTCGGCGCGATCAGCGGCGGCTGGCCGCGCACGGCCGACATCGCGATCGCGACGCGCCGCGGCAGCGGGCTCGCCGATCCGCTGACGGTCGCGCTGAACGGGCTGATCAAGAACGGCCGCTATCAGCAGATCCTCGACCGCTGGAACCTCGCGTCCGAAGCGATCGACCAGTCGCGCACGAATCCGCCGGGTTTGCCGAAGAGCTGAGCGCCGCCCCTTCACGCCTTCGCAGGAACGCCGAACACCATGTCTTACTCGCTTTCATTGCTGGACAAGAGTCCGATCGCCGACGGCGCGACCGCCGCCGACGCGCTGCGCTTCACGACGACCCTCGCGCAGCGCGCCGAACAGCTCGGCTACGAGCGCTTCTGGGTCGCCGAGCATCACGGCGCGCCCGGCTTCGCGAGCTCCGCGCCCGAGATCGTCGTCGCGCACCTGCTCGCGCACACGTCGCGCATTCGCGTCGGTTCGGGCGGCGTGATGCTGCAGCACTACAGCCCGTTCAAGGTCGCCGAAACCTTCAAGCTGCTCGCCGCGCTCGGACCGGGCCGCGTCGATCTCGGCGTCGGCAAGGCGCCCGGCGGGCTGCCGCTGACCACGCGCGCGCTGCAGTGGTTTCACGACAAGGCGAAGAAGCCCGGCTTCGCGGGCCAGCTTGCCGAACTCGATGCGTTCCTCGGCTGGGGTGTCGCCGAAGATCATCCGCTCGCCGGCGCGGTCGCGATGCCGGTGCCGCCGCACGCGCCGGAGCGCATCCTGCTCGGCGGCTCGCCCGACAGCGGCGCGCTCGCCGCCCGCCACGGCTGGCGCTTCTGCTACGCGGGGCACTTCAACGGCGACGACGCGAACCTCGAACGGTCGCTCGCCGCCTACCGCGACGCAGGCGGCACGCGAGCGCTCGTCGCGCTGTACGCGGTCGCCGCGCCGACCCGCGACGAGGCCGAGCAACTGATCGGGCCGCTGAAGATCTTCAAGCTGCAGTTCGCCGGCGGCCAAAGCTTCAACCTGGCGAGCGCGCAGGCCGCGGCCGAATTCGCGCGGCAAAGCGGCGCGTCCGACTACCGGATCGACGAGTTGCGCCCGACCGTGCTGGCCGATACGCCCGAGCGCATCCACCGCGCGCTCGACGCGCTGAGCCGGCGGCTCGACGTCGACGCGTTCGTGATCGACTCGCCGGTGACCGATTACGCGGCACGGCTCGCGTCGGCCGAATGGCTCGGCGGCGCGCAGTCGATCACCCCCGTACAGGCAGCCCTCACGGCCGAACGCTCCCTTCGTTCCCTTTCCCCCGACCAGAACGCGTAACGCTCTCATGACGACCCGACGATCGATTCCCTTCGGCCTGATGCTGCAAGGCGCAGGCAGCCACATGAATGCATGGCGGCACCCGAGCAACCCGCCGGACGCGAGCATCAACCTCGACTTCGTGATCGGCATCGCGCGCAAGGCGGAAGCCGCCGGCATCGCGTTCGCGTTCGTCGCGGACGGCCTCTACATCAACGAGAAGTCGATCCCGCACTTCCTGAACCGCTTCGAGCCGCTTACCGTGCTGTCGGCGCTCGCGGTCGCGACGAAGAAGATCGGCCTCGCGGGCACGATCTCGACGTCGTACAGCGAGCCGTTCACGGTCGCGCGCCAGCTCGCATCGCTCGACACGATCAGCGGCGGGCGCGCGGGCTGGAACGTCGTGACGACGCCGCTCGAAGGCACCGCGAAGAATTTCGGCAAGGTGCATCCCGAGCACGCACTGCGCTACGAGATCGCTGACGAATATCTGGACGTCGTGCAGGGACTGTGGGATAGCTGGGACGACGACGCGTTCGTGCGCGATCGCGCGACCGGGCGCTTCTTCGATCGCGACAAGCTCCACACGCTCGATCACCACGGCCGCTTCTTCCAGGTTGCCGGCCCGCTGAACATCCAGCGCTCGCCGCAGGGGCAGCCGGTGATCTTCCAGGCCGGCTCGTCCGACACCGGCATCGGGCTCGCGGGCAAGTACGCGGACGCCGTGTTCACGCACTCGCCGTCGCTCGACGAAACGGCCGCGTTCACGCGGCGCGTGAAGCAAAGCGCGGTCGAGCACGGTCGGCAGCCCGGCGACGTGAAGATCTTCCCGGGCGTCGGGCCGATCGTCGGCCGCACGGCCGCCGAGGCGGAAGACAAATACCAGGCGATCCGCGACTTGCTGACGATCGACGAGGCGCTCGCGTATCTCGGCCGCTATTTCGACCACCACGATTTCACGCAGTACGCGCTCGATGCGCCGTTCCCCGAACTCGGCGAAATCGGCCGCAACAGCTTCCGCTCGACCACAGACCGGATCAAGGCCGACGCAAAGCACAAGCACCTCACGCTGCGCGAGACGGCGCTCGCCGTCGCGACGCCGCGCCCGAACTTCATCGGCACGGCCGAGCACGTCGCCGACGAGCTGATCCGCTGGCACGACGCCGGTGCCGGCGACGGCTTCATCCTCGGCTTCCCGGTGCAGGCACAGGGCGTCGACGACTTCGTCGACCTCGTGATTCCGGCACTCGAGGCGCGCGGCCGCTATAGCCGCGACCTGCCGGGCAGCACGCTGCGCGACCACCTCGGCCTGCCGCGCAAGGCGAGCCGCCATGCGGCGCCCGGCACGGTGCAGAAACAGGACGACGCGGCCGAAGCGCACGCATGACGCCGACGCGCCGCCGCGCGCGGCGCTTCCGGCCCACTCGATCGAGGACCCTCACCGACATGAGCGACACGACCCATCTCGGCGGCGCGCTGCCGCCGCTCTCCCCCTCCCGCGCCCGCGACGCCGGCGCGCACCTGCGGATCGTGCCGGCCCGGCACCGGTCGCGTACCGTCGGCACCGTGCTCGCGCTCGTGCTGATCGCGCTCGCGCTGTATTCGATCCTCGGCAACCCGCAATGGGGCTGGCCGGTGTTCGCCGAATGGTTCCTGTCGCCGCCGGTGCTGTCCGGGCTCGCGCGCACGCTGGTGCTGACGCTGCTCGGCGCGGTGTTCGGCTTCGCGCTCGGCGGGTTCGTCGCGCTGGCGCGGCTGTCGCGCTCGCGACTGCTCGCGGCGAGCGCGTGGACCTTCGTGTGGCTGTTCCGGTCGATTCCGCTGATCGTGCTGCTGCTGATCCTCAACAACCTCGGCTACCTGTACGAACACGTGCGGCTCGGCGTGCCGTTCACCGACATCGTGTGGTTCGACACACCGACCACCGACCTGATCAGCCCGTTCCTCGCAGCCGTGCTCGGCCTCTCGCTGAACCACGCGGCGTTTTCCGCGGAAGTGATTCGCGGCGGCATTCTCGCGGTCGACCAGGGGCAGCTCGAAGCGGCCGCCGCACTCGGCCTGCCGCGCGGCCGCCAGACCACGCGGATCGTGCTGCCGCAGGCGATGCGCGCGATCCTGCCGACCGCGTTCAACGACCTGATCTCGCTCGCGAAAGGCACGTCGATGGTCTACGTGCTCGCGATGCCCGAGTTGTTCTACACGGTGCAGGTGATCTATCGGCGCAATCTCGAAGTGATTCCGCTGCTGATGGTCGCGACCGTCTGGTACCTGATCATCCTGACCGTGCTGTCCGCGATCCAGGTGCAGGTCGAGCGCCACTATGCGCGCGGCGCGCTGCGCAACCCGCCGCCGTCGGCGCTGACGTTCGTGCTGGCGCGCGTCAGTGCGCTGTGGCGGCATGCGGCGGCGCGCAACGCAACGGCAACCGGCGTGGCGGCCCACGGCGACGCCGCGGCCGCGCCGGTGCAGCACACCGGCGGCGAAGTCGCCGTGCACAACGTATCGAAGCAGTTCGGCATGCAGCGCGTGCTCGACAACGTGTCGTTCGTCGCGCCGCGCGGCAGCGTGACGGTGATCGTCGGGCCGTCCGGTTCGGGCAAGTCGACGCTGCTGCGCACCATCAACCATCTCGAGCGCGTCGACGACGGCTTCATCGACATCGACGGCGAGCTGATCGGCTATCGGCGTGACGGCGACGTGCTGCACGAGCTGAAGGAGCGCGAGGTGCTGAAGCGCCGCACGGCGGTCGGCATGGTGTTCCAGAACTTCAACCTGTTTCCGCATCTGACGGTGCTCGAGAACCTGATCGAGGCGCCGGTCGCCGTTGGCGGCGTCACGCGCGAGGCCGCCGAACGCACCGCGTGCACGCTGCTCGCGCGCGTCGGCCTCGCCGATAAAGCCGATGCGTACCCGCGCCAGCTGTCCGGCGGCCAGCAGCAGCGTGTCGCGATCGCGCGGGCGCTCGCGTTGCGCCCGAAGGTGCTGCTGTTCGACGAGCCGACGTCGGCGCTCGATCCCGAACTCGTCAACGAAGTGCTCGACGTGATCAAGGAGCTCGCACGCTCGGGCACCACGCTCCTGATCGTCACGCACGAGATCGGCTTCGCGCGCGAAGTCGCGGACAACGTGCTGTTCATGGAGCGCGGCCGCATCGTCGAGTCGGGGCCGCCCGCCGTCGTGCTCGACGCGCCGGCCCATCCGCGCACGCGCGCGTTCCTGTCGCGGGTGCTCTGATGCACGCCGCTCACGACCTGCGAGGCAACCGACGATGATCGACCGACGCCAGTTCATCACCGCCACGCTGGCGGCCGCCGCCGGCCTCCGGTGGCACGCGGCCGAGGCCGCCGCCACGACGGCGGACCTCGATCCGCGCCAGGCCGGCCGGATCCGCGCATCGCGCGACGATGCGGCGATTCGCGCGGCAAGCAACTACCGCTGGGTACGCGACGGGGCCTTCACGGTCGCGATCTCGCCGCACGCGCCACCGGTATCGACCTATGCGACCGACGCACGCACCGTGGTCGGCGCCGATCCCGACTATGCGCAGCTCGTCGCCGACGCGCTCGGCCGCACGCTGGTTCTGGTGCCGATCGCATGGGCCGACTGGCCGCTCGGGCTCACGTCGGGCAAGTACGACGCGGTGATCTCGAACGTCGGCGTGACCGAGAAGCGCAAGGAGAAATACGACTTCACGACCTACCGGCTCGGGCTGCACGGCTTCTACGTGCGCACCGCGAGCCCGATCGCGAAGATCGCCGAACCGAAAGACGTCGCCGGCCTGCGCGTCATCACGGGCGCGGGGACGAGCCAGGAGCGCATCCTGCTCGAATGGAACCGGCGCAACGTCGCGCAAGGGCTGAAGCCGACCGAACTGCTCTATTTCGACGACGATGCGGCAGCACGCGTCGCGCTGCTGTCGGGCCGCGCCGATGCCGAGCTGAATCCGAACGCGTCGCTCGCGTACGAGGCCGCGCGCGACGGCAAGATCCGGCGGGTCGGCGTCGTCAACGCGGGCTGGCCCGCGAATGCGGACGTCGCGATCGCGACGCGCCGCGGCAGCGGGCTCGCGCCGGCGCTGACGCTCGCGACGAACGCGCTGATCGGCAACGGCCGCTACGGGCAGGCGCTGGCGCGCTGGGGGTTGCAGAGCGAGGCGGTCGCGCGCGCGGAGACGAATCCGCCGGGATTGCCGTCGTTTTGATTCGATGCGTCGATATGCTGACGCGCCTTTGCGCCGGCGCATCAAGCTCGCATCGGTCGGGCAGCAAATGAAATCGCCCCGGCATCCCGTAAAGAAGATGCCGGGGCGAACGGACGTGGGTGGGCCGTCGTTTCCTACGCCGTCACCGCCGCGCGATCGCGATGGCGGTCAAGTTCCGCGATGTGCGCGTGAATCGCAGGAATCAGCTTGCGTCCGTAATCCAGCGCATCGTCGAGCGGATCGAAACCGCGAATCAGGAACGTCGATACGCCGAGCCGGTAATACGCACCGAGCGCACGCGCGACCTGTTCCGGCGTGCCGACGAGCGCGGTCGAATTCCAGCGCGCGCCGGTCAGGTTCGCGACGCCCATCCACAACCGCTCGTCGAGCACGTCGCCCTGCGCGGCCGCGGCCATCAGGCGTTGCGAGCCTGCGTTCTGCGGCGCATGGCCATCGATCGGCTGGCCGTTCGCGAGCCGCGCCGCGCGCACGCGCGCACGGATCGCCTCGGCCTTCTCCCACGCGGCGGCTTCGGTGTCCGCGACGATCGGCCGGAACGACACGCTGATACGCGGCGCGCGTCCGAACGGCACTGCCGCGGCCCGCACGCGCGCGATCTGCTCGCGCACGGCCGCGAGCGGCTCGCCCCACGTCATGTAGACGTCCGCGTGCTGCCCGGCCACGGCCAGCGCGGCCGGCGACGAACCGCCGAAATAGATCGGCACGTGCGGCCGCTGCGCGCCTTTCACGACCGGCGACGCACCATGCAGCCGATAGAACTCGCCGTCGTGATCGACCGGTGTGTCGGCCAGCCAGATGCGTTTCAGCACGTCGAGATATTCGCCGGTGCGGCGGTAGCGCGCGTCGTGCGGCACGAAATCGCCATCGCGCTGAAGATCGGCATCGTCGCCGCCCGACACGACGTTCAATGCGAGCCGGCCGCCGCTGAACACGTCGAGCGTCGCGATCTGCCGCGCGGCGGCCGACGGCACGATCACGCCCGGCCGGTGCGCGAGCAGGATGCGGATGCGTTCGGTCGCGGCGGCCGCGAACGACGCCACGATGAAGCCGTCCGCCGCGTTGCTGAAATGACCGACCAGGATCTGGTCGAAGCCGGCGGCTTCGTGCGCCTGCGCGAAGCGCCGCACGTAGTCGGGCTGGACGGCGGCCCCGCCCGGTACGTCGACCTCCGCGCCGGGCGTCGCGGTGATCATGCCGATGATGTCGACGGGCATGTCGATGGTCCTTCTCGTTGTCGATCGGAAATGGCCGCGCGCTGCAGCACGCTCACTGCGCGGCGGCCGTCTTTTGCGCGGACGCCGCGAACGCGCCCGCATACGAGCGGTCGAGCAGCTTCGCCGTGTCGTACGCGACCGGAATCACGCCGGCCTTGTGCAGGAAGTCGGCGGTGTTCTGCGCATCCTTCGCGGCCGTGTCGTCGACCGGGCCCACGCGCTGGTGTGCGTTGTTGAGCCAGCGGTACGCGACGTCCGGCTCCAGCTTCGCGCGCTTCGCCCACAGGTCCGCGTACTCGCGAGGATGACTGTCGACCCACTGGCGTGCCGCCACCACGCGCTTCAGGAAATCGGTGATCTCCGCGCGCCTGCCGGTGGCCGCCTGCTCGTTCGCGGCGACGAAGCTGAGCGCGGGCATCAGGCCCTGCGCGGTCGTCACGGGCCGGGCGCCCTGGCGCAGCGCGAGCGTGCTGACGAACGGCTCCCACAGCGACACGGCGTCGACCGAGCCGTTCGCGAGCGCGTTGGTGGCATCGATCGGCATCAGGTACGCGTACTTGACGGAATCCGCGCGCAGGCCGGCGTGTTCGAGCGCGCGCAGCACGAGCTGCTGGCTCCACGCGCCGCGCCAGACCGCAATGGTCTTGCCCTGCAGGTCGGCGACGGTGCGCACCGGCGAGTTCTTCGGCACGAGGATCGCGACGCCGTCGAGGCTCTGCCGCGACACCGCGACGACTTTCACCGGCGCGCCCCGCGCGGCGAGCGTGAGCAGCGCGGAATCGCCGAGGAAGCCGACGTCGATCGCATTGCCGTTCAGGCTTTCGGCGACGGGCGCGGCGGCCTGGAAGTGCTTCCACTCGATCGTGTAAGGCAGGTCCTTCAACACGCCGGACGCCTCCATCGATGCCTGGATGTTGAAGTAGTTCTGTTCACCGACGCGCAGCGTGACGGTGTCTTTCGCGATGCCCGGCTGCGCGGCGAGCGCAAGCAGCAACGCCGTGACGATTCGGCTCAACAACGTGATCTCCCCGGAGGTTGGCGGGCGGCCGCGCGACGGCGGCGCCCTTGGGTTCGCCCGGCGCGACGGCTGGCGAACGGTATGGAACCGATGAAGATACGGCGATCCGCTTCATGAGACAAACGCAATATTCTGCTATGTAAAGATGCAAATGTTTTATGGAAAGATCGCCGCGAAGCGATGCCTTCAACCGGGCTTCGCGGGACGCCGTTCGAATGAACCCTCGACAGATATTTCGCACGCGAAATACATCGCGAACTATATTTCGCATACGAAATACCCACCCGGAACGAGGACGGCCATGACGTCAGAACCCATCGAGTTTTCCGCCGCCGACGGCTACACGCTGCGCGGCACGCTGTGGTCGCCGGACGCGCCGCCGCGCGCGCTGGTGTTGATCCATCCCGCCACCGCCGTGCCGGAGCGGCTCTACGCAGGCTTCGCGCGCTTCCTGACCGAACGCGGCTTCGCGGCGCTCACCTACAACTATCGCGGCATCGGCGCGTCGCGGCCCGCGCGGCTGAGCGCGCTGCAGGCCCGCATGCGCGACTGGGTCGAGCTCGACGTCGGCGCCGCAATCGCGTGGGCGCGCGCTACGCACGACGGGCTGCCGCTGCTGGCGGTCGGGCATAGCGTCGGCGGCCATGCGATCGGGTTGTCGGCCGGCACCGCGCACCTGCGCGCGGCCGTGCTCGTCGCCGCGCACGCGGGCAGCACGCGGCTGATTGCCCGCGCGGCCGAGCGGCTGAAGGTGCGGCTGATCCTGCGCGTGCTCGGCCCGCTCGCGTCCGCGCTGCTCGGTTACGTGCCCGGCAAGCGGCTCGGCCTCGGCGAGGATCTCCCGGCCGGCGTGTTCCGCGAATGGAGCCGCTGGACCACGCTGCCGCGCTACTTCTTCGACGATCCGACGCTCGGCGCGGCCGAGCGCTTCTCGAAGCAGCAGCTGCCGATCCTCGTGCTCGGCTTCGACGACGATCCGTGGGCGAACCCGCCTGCGATCGACCTGCTGGTAAGCTACCTGACCCGGGCGGCCGTCGAACGCCGCCAGATCGATCCGCACGCCGCGGGCAGCGGGCCGGTCGGACACATGGGCTTCTTCCGCAGCCGGCCAGGCACCGTGCTGTGGCCCGCGGTCGCCGACTGGCTCGCGCAGGCGCTCGACGCGCCGCGCGATGCGGGTCGCCCGTCCCTTTCCATTGCAGCCGGGAACCGAGCTTGAGCGAAGACCGACGACTGTTTTTCCTGTTGACCATCGGCCAGCGGCGCGTGCAGCGCTGGGTCGACCGCAAGGCCGAGACCGATGCGCGCGCGAGCGCCGCGCAGGCCGGCGTGCTGTTCTGCCTCGCGAGGCAGGACGGCGCGCTGATCGGCGAAGTCGGCGCGGCGCTGCAACTGGCGCCGTCCGCGATGACGGGGCTCGCCGACCGGATGGCGAAGGCCGGCCTGCTCGCGCGTCACGCCGACACGGACGACGGGCGTGCAACGCGCCTGTTCCTGACCGACGAAGGACACGCGGCGCTCAAGCGCGCGCGTGTGGCGCTGCGCGAGCTGAACGGCATGCTGTGCGACGGCTTTTCCGACGCCGAACTCGACGTCGTCGCGCGCTGGCTGCACGCATTGCAGGACCGCTTTCCGGCCGAGCGCTGAACCGCGCCGGCGGCGCGCCGCATCGGCACGAATCCGCGTAATCGATAGCGATTCGTTTTTTCGATTCGTTTTCCGAACTTTCAGGCGGCAAATTTTGCGTTCCGGTGGCATTGCTTCGGCAACGCTTTCCGGCTACGTACTGTTACAAAAAATTGCCTCCCGCGCCGCATATCGATCGCCTACATTGCAATCCACTTCGACGCATTCGTCGACTGCACGGCCTGGCCTTCCCGTCGCGTCCGCATTCCTGGACGCACCCGACAAGCAATGAAAACGAAGAGGTGTCTTGACCGACGTGCTGGCGGCCTCCAGCACACGCGGATTGCGATGACCGCAGCGGCTTCCCGAACGACACGATCCGACGCGTGGCACGGCATCCATTGCCGCGCGTACCGGTGCGCGTCGTGCCGCCGTGCCGCGCCATCGCCGCCGCACGTCAACGAGGAGCCGTCCATGCGACGCACGATCGTGTCCCACTCGCTTGTCCCCCGCCTCACCCGCCTGTCCGCCGCGATGGCCGTGGCGATGGCCACCGCCGCGGCCGCGCATGCCGATCCCGTGGTCGTGTCCGGCCCGAGCCCGTTCGCCGCCTGCACCATCGGCGGCCCCGGCACGAACTACGTGAACGCCGAGGTCGAACCGTGGCTGTCGGTCAACCCGGCGAACCCGACCAACATGATCGGCGTGTGGCAGCAGGACCGCTGGTCGAACGGCGGCGCCCACGGGCTCGTCGCGGGCTACACGTTCGACGGCGGCGCGACCTGGGCGCGCACGCCGCAGCCGTTCAGCGCCTGTGCGCCGGGCGGGCTCAAGTACGAGCGCGCGTCCGATCCGTGGGTCTCGTTCGGGCCGGACGGCACCGCGTATTCGGTATCGATCTCGTTCAACCAGTCGAACAACAGCAACGCGGTCGCGGCTTCGGTGTCGACCGACGGCGGACAGACGTGGAGCAGCCCGGCCGTGCTGATCGCGAACGACGAACCGACGACGCAGTTCTTCAACGACAAGGAATCGGTGACGGCGAACCCGGTGAAGGCCGGCACGGCCTACGCGGTGTGGGACCGCCTCGAACTGCCGAACGGCAACCCGTATGCGAACCTGCACACGGCGGCATACCGCGGGCCGACGTTCTTCTCGAAGACGGTCGACGGCGGCAAGACGTGGAGCCGTGCGAAGGTCATCGTCAACGTGCCGTCGCGTCAGCAGACGATCGGCAACCAGATCGTCGTCGATCCGAAGACCGGCACGCTCTACGACTTCTTCGACCTGATCCAGCCGCCGTTCAGCAAGGCGGCCGGCAAGGTCGCGTTCATCAAGTCGACCGACGACGGCGCGACCTGGACGAAACCGCGGGTGATCGCCGGGCTGCAGACGGTCGGCGTGACCGATCCGAACACCGGCGAACCGGTACGCACCGGCGACATCATTCCGGAACCCGCGATCGATCCGGTGTCGGGGCAGTTGTACGTCGTGTGGCAGGACAGCCGCTTCAACGGCGGCAACTACGACGAGATCGCGCTGTCGACGTCGAAGGACGGTGGCGCGAGCTGGAGCGCGCCGCTGCAAGTGAACACGCCGACCGGGCGTCCCGCGTTCAATCCGGCGGTGCGCGTCGACAATGCCGGCGCGGTGATGGTCAACTACTATGACTTCCGCGACCTGCAGGCCGGCAACACGACGACGCTGCCGACCGGGTTCTGGCGCAAGATCTCGCATGACGGCGGCACCACGTTCGCGGACGAGCGGCGCGTCGGCGGCCCGTTCGACATGAAGCTCGCGCCGAATGCGGAAGGCTTCTTCATCGGCGATTACCAGGGGCTCGACGTGCTGCCGTCGTCGTCGTTCCATCCGTTCTTCGTCCAGACCAACGCGGGCAACCTGACGAACCGTACCGACGTGTTCTTCGCGCCATGATGCGTGGGTGAGCGCAGCGCTGCCGCGACGTCCGTTGCGTCGCGGCAGCGCACCCGAATGCGCGTCAATGCATGTCGGTCAACACGATGCGACCGTCGACTTTCCCTTCGCGCAGCCGCGCGAATATGTCGTTGATGTTGCCGAGCCGGTCGCGCTGGATATGCGCGCGCACCAGCCCGTCCGCCGCGAAATCGAGCGATTCCTGCAGGTCGCGACGCGTGCCGACGATCGAGCCGCGCACCGTGATGCCGTTCAGCACCGTCGAGAAGATCGGCAACGGGAAATCGCCGGGCGGCAAGCCGTTGAGCGCCACCGCGCCGCCGCGTCGCACCATCCCGAGCGCCTGCGCGAACGCGCTGCGCGACACGGCCGTCACCAGCACGCCATGCGCGCCGCCGATCTCCTTCTGGATCACCTTCGCCGGATCGTCGGCCGACGCATCGATCGTCAGCTCGGCGCCCAGTTCGCGCGCGAGTGCGAGTTTGGCGGGAGACACGTCGATCGCCGCGACGTGCAGGCCCATCGCGCGCGCGTACTGCACGGCCACGTGGCCGAGCCCGCCGATGCCCGAAATCGCGAGCCACTGGCCCGGACGCGTGTCGGTGACGCGGATGCCCTTGTAGACGGTCACGCCCGCGCACAGGATCGGCGCGATCTCGTCGAACGCGACCTGCGCCGGCAGATGGCCGACGTAGTCGGGATCGGCCAGCACGTATTCCGCATAGCTGCCGTTGACCGAATAGCCGGTGTTCTGCTGCCCGTGGCAGAGGGTTTCCCAGCCGGTGTGGCAGTACTCGCAGTGACCGCATGCCGTGTAGAGCCAGGGCACGCCGACGCGGTCGCCCTCGCGCACGTGCGTGACGCCCGCCCCGACCGCCGCGACGACGCCCACGCCTTCGTGGCCGGGAATGAACGGCAGCGTCGGCTTCACGGGCCAGTCGCCGTCGGCTGCGTGCAGGTCGGTATGGCAGACGCCCGACGCCTTGATGTTGACGAGGATCTGGCCCGGGCCCGGCGTCGGAATCGGCACTTCCTCGATGCGCAACGGTTCGCCGAACGCGTGGACCACCGCCGCCTTCATGGTTTGAGTCATGCGTCGCTCCTGTCTGGTCGATGACCGGGCCAGTATCCGGGCTCGAAACCGGAACGACTTGATACGTATCAACGGAGCGGGAAACGCGCGTGATGATGGAGGATTCATCGCGAGACATATTGCGCGGGCCGCCGGTGCCGGCGCCGGTTTGACGGCCCGCCTCTGCTTTCGCCGCCATTTCCGCAGTTTGTCGCAAACCCTGCGGCATGCCGCCGTTTCGCTTGGAATTTGAAATGATATAACATATCATTTCGCGACCTCGTCCACCTGAAACCCTCTCATCCGGGTGGCCGGGCTACGCCGAGTCCAATCCAACCGGGTCACTGCGCGCCGCAAATGCAACAATATATCGTATCCAGCCTTGGCCCGCATGGCTCGCTTTCCGATCCGATACCAACCGATTCACCGACCATGCGCGACCTTCCTCGTCTACCGCTTCGCCCGCTCTCGCCCGTTTCGCTGATGCTTTTCGCCGCCGTCGCGCACGCGCAGGCCGATACGCCTGCCCCGTCTTCGCCGCCGCAGACCACACCGCTCGCGCCGATCTTCGTGACCGCGAACCCGCTCGGCGACACCGAGCTGATCGCGCCGACCGCGCAACTGTCCGGCGATGCGCTGACGCGCCGCCAGGCCGATTCGCTCGGCGAGACGCTCAACGGCCTGCCCGGTGTGTCGACCACCACCTACGGGCCGATGGTCGGCCGCCCGATCATCCGCGGGATGGACGGCGACCGGATCCGGCTGCTGCAGAACGGCGTCGCCGCCTACGACGCGTCGTCGCTGTCGTACGACCACGCGGTGCCGCAGGATCCGCTGTCGATCGAGCGCGTCGAGATCGTGCGTGGGCCGGCCGCGCTGCTGTATGGCGGCAACGCGGTCGGCGGCGTCGTCAACACGATCGACAACCGGATTCCGCGCGAAGCGATCGAAGGCGTGACGGGCGCGCTCGACGCGCGCTACGGCGGCGCGAACTCGGTGCGCGCGGGCGCCGCGCAGGTCGAAGGCGGCAACGGCCGCTTCGCGTTCCATGTCGACGCATTCGACCGTGAAACGAGCAAGCTGCGGATTCCCGGCTACGCGCGCAGCAGCCAGCAACGCGCGATCGACGATCCCGACACGCCGCAACCGTCCGGCAACGTGCCGAACAGCGACGGCCGCGTGCATGGCGGCGCGCTCGGCGCGTCGTACACGTGGGCCGACGGTTTCGCGGGCCTGTCGTACAGCGGCTACGAGTCGAACTACGGCTCCGTCGCCGAGGACGACGTGCGCCTGCGGATGCGCCAGGAACGGCTCGCGTTCGCGTCCGAGATACGCAACCTGAGCGGCCCGTTCACGAAGCTGAAGTTCGACTTCGCGTACACCGACTATCGCCACAAGGAAGTCGACAACGGCGAGACCGCCACCACCTTCCGCAACCGCGGCTACGAGGCGCGCATCGAGGCGCGGCATCGCAGGATCGGCCCGTTCGAAGGCGCGATCGGCGTGCAGTTCGGCCAGAACACGTTCTCGGCGCTCGGCGACGAACTGCTCGTGCCGTCCACGCGTACGAACAGCGTCGCGCTGTTCGGTCTCGAGGAATGGCAGGTCGTCCCGGCGCTGAAGCTGAGCCTCGGCGGACGCTTCGAGCACGTGAAGGTCGATCCCGATCCGGCCGGCGTGGAGAAATTCGCGCTCGCGCAGCCGCGCGACTTCAATGCCGGCAGCGTCTCGGCCGGCGCGCTGTTCTCGCTGACGCCCGTGTGGTCGGTCGCGGCGAACGTCGCCTACACGGAACGCGCGCCGACCTTCTACGAGCTGTACTCGAACGGCCCGCACGATGCGACCGGCCAGTTCCTGATCGGCAACCCGAACGCGTCGAAGGAAAAAGCCGTGTCGACCGACCTGTCGCTGCGCTACGCGAGCGGCCCGAACCGCGGCAGCGTCGGTGTGTTCTACAACCGCTTCTCGAACTACCTGACCGAGTACAACACGGGCCGCGTCGTGAACGGCGATGGCGAACCTGTCGCGCCCGGCGCAGATGATACGCTCAACGAAGCGATTTATCGCGGCGTGCGCGCCGAGTTCTATGGCGTCGAACTCGACGGCAAATGGCGCGCGTTCTCGCGGCGCGGCCATACGGTGGACCTGGAACTGACCGCCGACTACACGCATGCGCGCAACGTCGACACCGGCCAGCCGCTGCCGCGCATCGCGCCGCTGCGCGCGACGCTCGCGGCCGACTACGGCTACGGCCCGTTCGGCGCACGCGCGCAGGTCACGCACGCGTGGTCGCAGCACCGCGTGCCCGACAACGACTTCCCGACGGACGGCTACACGTCGCTCGGTGTGATGCTGACGTACAAGTTCCGTGTCGGCGCGACGCACTGGCTCGCGTACCTGCGCGGCGACAACCTGACGAACCAGGAGATCCGCTATGCGACCTCGGTCGTGCGCGGCTTCGCGCCGGAAGGCGGCCGCAGCGTGATGGCCGGCCTGCGCACGACGTTCTGATCGCGAGCCGGTGCGTTCGCGCCACGCGTCCCGCGCGTCGCCAACGCCCACCATGATCGATCGGCGCAGCCCGCCTGCGTCGATCGAAACCGTCGCGATCGACCGCGCCGGCGTGATCGAACAGCATCGATCGCCCTCGCCTTCGCTCCCCCTTCTCCGGTCCTCCACATTCCGTTGCGCACACGGCCGCTGCAGTGCCATGCAATTTCCAGTCCTGCCGGTCGAACGCGCGGAACGCCGCGCATCGCATCGCACCGACAGGCAGGATCGTTGATCCCGGTCATGCACTTTTAAATCAGCCGAATGACGAGTATGCTTAAAAAAGCACTCCACGTTCGAACGGCGAATCGCGCGCCCTGATTCCCGTCCGCTCGTATCGCGGCCCCATCGCGCCACGCGTCGATGGCGGCGTCCGCCTCACGCCCTGGCCGCACGAACCTTCCCCAACCATTCGCAGGAGAGCTGGTGAGCCGACTCGTCGTCGTATCCAATCGTATTGCAGATCCCCGTAAGGCCGCGGCAGGCGGGCTTGCCGTGGCCGTGAAAGACAGCCTGCAGGAATCGGGCGGCGTCTGGTTCGGGTGGAGCGGCAGGCTGCGCGGCGACGGCGACCATCCCGCGCACGGCGAAGACGTGCAGATCCAGAACGTCGGCGGCATCCAGCTCGCGACGATCGATCTCGATCCGCAGGATTACGACGCGTACTACCTCGGCTACTCGAACAACGTGCTGTGGCCGGTGTTCCACTACCGCCTCGATCTCGCGCAGTTCGACCGCCGCTTCGCGGACGGTTACCGGCGCGTGAACCAGTTGTTCGCGCGCAAGCTGAGCACACTGCTGCGCCCCGACGATATCGTCTGGGTCCACGACTATCAGCTGATTCCGCTCGCCGCCGAGCTGCGCGCGACGGGCTGCACGAACCCGATCGGTTTCTTCCTGCACATTCCGATGCCGCCGCCGCCGATCATGGCCGCGATCCCGGAGCACGAGTGGCTGATGCGCTCGCTGTTCGCCTACGACCTCGTCGGCTTCCAGACCGAATCGGACCTGCTTCACTTCGAGCACTACGTCGAGGCGGAAGCCGGTGCCGCGCGGCTGCCGGACGGCCGCCTGCGCGCGTTCGGCCGCACGCTGTCGGCCGGTGCGTTCCCGATCGGCATCAACGTCGACGAATTCGCGGCGCTCGCGGAGAATCGCGACGGCATCGATATGTTCGAGCGGATGCGCGACGAGTATTCGCGCCGCCAGCTGCTCGTCGGCGTCGACCGGCTCGACTATACGAAGGGGCTGCCGCAGCGCGTGCACGCGTTCCGTCAGTTGCTCGAACAGTATCCGGAGAACCGCGACCGCGCGACGCTGATCCAGATCGCCGCGCCGAGCCGCGAGGATCTCGGCGCGTACGACGACCTGCGGCGCGAGATGGACAGCCTGTGCGGCGCGATCAACGGCGACTACGGCGAACTCGAGTGGATGCCGATGCGCTACATCCACCGCACCGTCGCGCGCAAGCGCTTGCCGGGCCTCTACCGCGCGAGCCGCGTCGCGCTCGTCACGCCGCTGCGCGACGGGATGAACCTGGTCGCGAAGGAGTTTCTCGCCGCGCAGGACGAGGCCGACCCGGGCGTGCTCGTGCTGTCGCGTTTCGCGGGCGCGGCCGAGCAGCTGAAGCCTGCGCTGCTCGTCAATCCGTACGACACGCAGGGCACCGCGCAGGCGATCCAGCGCGCGCTCACGATGCCGCTCGACGAACGCCGCCAGCGTCACGACGCGCTGATGGCGATCGTGCGCAAGACCGACGTGCACTGGTGGCGCACGCGCTTTCTCGAGGCGCTCGCCGAGGCGGCGGAAGTCGCCGCCGCGACCGAGTCCTGACGCGCCGGGTCCTGCCGCTCGCTCACACGCCGGTCATCTCGCGGTCGAGCACCGCACCGTTCACGTCCTGCACCGCCACCGCGATCGGAATGCCTTCGCGCATGCTCTCGGTCACCACGCAATACGCATCGAACCGGTCGAGCATGCGCGTCGCCGCCGCGAGATCGGCCCATGCCTTGCCGACCGACAGCGTCACGGCCATCGCGCCGACGCGCACCCTGCCCGCATCGTTCTGCACCATGTCGACGTCGATATGCGCGGTGACCGGCTGCGGATCGACGCGCTGCTTCTCGAGCGCGAACAGCAGGCTCGCCGCGAGGCAGCTCGCGACCGCCGCGGCCAGCAGCCGGACCGGGTTCGGGCCGCGGCCGGCACCGAGCGGCGGCGGCTCGTCGGTGAGCACCGGCGAAAGTTCGGTGCCGGCAAACGTGACTTCGAAACTGAAACGCGCATGCTGCGCGACATCGACCGATACGTGCGCCTCGCTCATGGCGACTCCGTGACTCGAAAAAGGGAAAGGAAACGCCGGCGCAACGCCGTGCCGGCAAGTGCGAATTGCAGCGAAGGCGCGGCTCGATCATGGCCGCCCGCCGGCTGCGCGAGCGGTCCGCGCTTCAGCGTTCGGGTTCGCGCGGCGGCCCGTATGCGACGAAATCGCGCTCGATCGCCGACGCCTGCTCCGGCGCATTCGCGCTCGTGCATGGCCCGCGATCGGTCAGGGAAGATTCGGAGACCGGCGCCTCGCGCCCCTCGATCAGCGCCTGCAACGCATCGCGTTCGAGCACCTCGCGCGCGAGCAGCCGTTGCGCGATCCGCTCGAGCGCCTCGCGGCGTTCGCCGAGCGTTGCCGCGACGCGCGCATGCGCGTCGGTCAGCAGCGTATGCACCTCGTCGTCGATCATCCGTGCGGTGTGCTCGCTGCAGCGGCCCTCGCCCGCATGCCATGCGCCCGGGATGCCGGTGCGCGTTTCGCCGTCGTCGAAGCTGACGAGCCCGATCTTCTCGCTCATCCCGTACTGCATGACCATGTGGCGCGCCATCGCGGTCGCGCGCTCGAGGTCGTTCTGCGCGCCCGTCGACACGTCGCCGAACACGAGTTCTTCCGCGACGCGCCCGCCGAGCAGTGCATCGATCCGATCGAGCAGCTCGCTGCGGCGCAGGACGTAGCGATCCTCCGTCGGCACCTGCTGCGTGTAGCCGAGCGCGGCCACGCCGCGCGGAATGATCGATACCTTCTTCACCGGATCGCAATGTGCGCGGCTTTCCGCGACGAGCGCATGGCCGGCCTCGTGATAGGCGATCGTCAGCTTCTCCTGCGCGTTCATCACGCGGCTCTTGCGCTCGAGGCCCGTCAGCGCGCGGTCGATCGCCTCGTCGAAGTCGGCCATCCCGATCGCCGGCTTGCCGAGTTCCGCCGCATGCAGCGCGGCTTCGTTGACGACGTTCGCGAGATCGGCGCCGACGAAGCCCGGCGTGCGCGACGCGAGTTCGCCGAGATCGACCTCGGCCGCGAGCTTCACGCGCTTCACGTGCACGCCGAGAATCTGGCGGCGGCCGTTCACGTCGGGCCGGTCGATCGCGATGTGACGGTCGAAGCGGCCCGGGCGCAGCAGTGCGGGATCGAGAATCTCCGGCCGGTTGGTCGCGGCCATGATGATCACGCCGGAGCCGGCCTGGAAGCCGTCCATCTCGACGAGCAGCTGGTTGAGCGTCTGCTCGCGCTCGTCGTTGCCCGACATCGGGCCGACGCCGCGCACCTTGCCGAGCGCGTCGAGCTCGTCGACGAACACGATGCACGGCGCCTTCTGCTGCGCCTGCTCGAATAGGTCGCGCACGCGCGCCGCGCCGACGCCGACGAACATCTCGACGAACGCCGAGCCGCTGATCGAGAAGAACGGCACGGCCGCCTCGCCGGCCACCGCGCGCGCGAGCAGCGTCTTGCCGGTGCCGGGCGCGCCGACGACGAGCACGCCCTTCGGGATCTTGCCGCCGAGCCGCTGGTAGCGATCGGGGTTGCGCAGGAACGCGACGAGCTGCTGCAGCTCGGCCTTCGCTTCGTCGATGCCCGCGATGTCGTCGAACGTGATGCCGGTTTCCTGCTGCACGTACACGCGTGCGCGGCTCTTGCCCATCCCGGTGAAATCCTGCAGCCCGCCACGCTTGCGCAGCATCAGGTTCCAGATGAACACGAACGCGACGAGCGGCACCAGCCACGACGCGAGCGACGCGATCCAGCCGGTGTCGGACGCGCCGTGAAACCGGATGCCGGCGGCGGTCAGCGTATCGATCAGCTGCGGGTCGGTCACGCGGTTGGTGCTGAAGCGCGGCGGCGTGCCGTCCGACTTCACGGCCGCGACTTCGGACGCCGGCAGCAGCGTGCCGGCCTGCGGCATCGTCAGCGTGCCCGTGATCGTCGCCGGTCCGATCTCGAGATCGTCGACGAGCCGCGCGGCGACGAGCCGGTGGAAGTCGCTGTACGCGATCATCGTCTGCGCCGGACGCAGCATCAGCAACTGCGCGGCGAACAGCACGAAGAAGCCCGCCGCGATCAGCAATCCTGCGTAATCGAATTTCCTGTCCATGGCATCGGGCCGGCCGCGCGCGTCGACGCGCGCGCTTACGCGTGCATGCGCGCCCGGTCGGCGCGCGGCATCGCCGGCCACGCGCAAACGGAATGGATCCGCGCCATCGTCGCCTCGTTTCGTCGCATGAATGACACCGCGACGGCGCCGTCGGGCGCCGTTCGCGCGGGCAGCGCGCCGCAACGCGCCGCCCTGATTCAAGTCTAGTTCGCGCGCGGACGTCGCGCATTGTCCGACAAACGCCTTTCATCGACGCCGCCGGCCGCGTTATAGTCGCGTTCGTGACATTTTAGTGACAGCCGGCGTCGCCCCCGCCCAGGCGCGACGCCGGCCGTTGCGTCCCGCCGCGCGTCGCGGCAGGCTGTGCGACGCTGCCGCGCATCGAACAACAACCGCCCCATCCGAGGAGCACACGACGTGAACGACACCCCCGATCGCCCCAACGACCTTCCCGTCGATCCCGACCGCCGCCGCATGCTCGGCGGCCTCGCCGCGCTCGGCGCGGGCGTTGCGCTTGGCGGCTGCGAGACCACGCCGGGCAGCGCCCCGCGCTCGGCCGCCGACCTGCGGCTCGACGACGCGCTGCGCCGGCAGGTGCGCCACATCGTCGTGATCTACGCGGAGAACCGCAGCTTCTCGAACCTGTACGGCGATTTCCCGGGCGTGCAATATCCGCTGAGCGAGGTGAAGCCCGAGCACGCGCGGCAGCTCGATCGCGACGGCAAGACGCCGCTGCCGGTGCTGCCGAAGATCTGGGGCGGGCTCGTGCCGCAGGCGCAGGAAATCGGCGGCAAGCGCTACGCGATCGCCGAGCGCGACATCGACAAGCTGCCGAACGCGCCGTTCCGGATCGCCGACGCACAGGGCAAGCCGCTGCCGAACGGCGTGATCACGCGCGACCTGTGGCACCGCTTCTACCAGAACCAGATGCAGATCGCCGCGGGCCGCAATGACCAGTTCGCCGCGTGGGCCGATTCCGGCGGCCTCGTGATGGGCCATTACCGCAATTCCGCCGACACGCTGCGGCTGTGGAACCTCGCACGGCAATACACGCTGTGCGACAACTTCTTCATGGCGGCCTTCGGCGGTTCGTGGCTGAACCACATGTTCCTGATTTCCGCGCAGCCGCCGATGTATCCGGATGCGCACAAGCATCCGCACGCGGCGAAGCTGCTGTCGAAGGTCGACGGCGACGATCCGGCCGGCACGCGGCTGACGCTCGCCGCCGATTCGCCCGCGTCCGCGCTCGAGGGCCCGCCGAAGTTCGCGGTCGACGGCCCGCTGACGCCCGATGGCTACGGCGTCAACACGATGGCGCCGCCTTACCAGCCGAGCTACGTGCCGCCGGCCGATCCGGGCAACGCCGCGTATGCGGATCCGGCCGACCGTCGCGTGATCCCGCCGCAAGGCCATGCGACGATCGGCGACCGCCTGTCGGAGAAGAACGTCGACTGGGCGTGGTACAGCGGCGCGTGGCAGTACGCGCTCGAGCACCGCGAAACCGGCACGGTGCCGGATTTCCAGTACCACCACCAGCCGTTCAACTACTTCGTGAACTACGCGCCGGGCACCGACGCGCGCCGCAAGCACCTGCGCGACGCGGGCCTCGGCGACGAGCCGTCGACCAATCATTTCATCGCCGACATCGACGCGGGCCGCCTGCCGGCCGTCGCGTTCTACAAGCCGCAGGGCAACCTGAACATGCACGCGGGCTATGCGGATGTCGAATCCGGCGATCGTCACATCGCGCACGTGATCGAGCGGATCCGGCGCGGCCCGCAGTGGGCGAACACCGTAATCGTGATGACGCACGACGAGAACGGCGGCTGGTGGGATCACGTCGCGCCGCCGGTCGGCGATCGCTGGGGCCCCGGCTCGCGGATTCCGGCGCTCGTGATCTCGCCGTTCGCGAAGAAGGGTTACGTCGACCACACGATGTACGACACGAACTCGATCCTGCGCTTCATCAGCCGCGTGCACGGGCTCGCGCCGCTCGACGGCGTCGTCGCGCGCGACAAGGCGTTCGCGTCGCGCGGCGCGACGCCGCCGGGTGACCTGACGAACGCGCTCGATCTTGGCTGACGAACGGCTGACGCCTCGCTGAAACGACGACGCCCCGGTGCAACGCGGTTGCCCGGGGCGTCGTGTTTTGCCGTTCTGCGTTCTGCGTTGCGTGTTTCGCGTTCTGCGTTCGGCGATCCGTGCTCCGTGCTCCGTGCTCCGCGCAGGCGACGCTACGCGACGCTGTGCAACGCGTCGCTCGCCGCACTTGCGGCATGACGACCTGCCTGCCGTCCGAAGAACGTCGAATCGGCCAGCGACAATCCCGAGCTGTACCCGGCGCCCCAGCGCGGCAGCCCGCAGGTCGTGCGGCCGGCCGCATAGAGGCCCGCCACCGGCGTGCGCGCCGCGTCGAGCACCTGCCCGGTCGGGAGCGTATCGAGCCCGCCCAGCGTGAAATGCGGGTAGAACGCGTAGTCGATCCGGCAATCGAGCGCGACGAACGGCGGCTCGATCAACGGCTTCAGCCACTTCTTTGCCTTGTGGAACAGCGGATCGACGCCTTCGGCCGCGTGACGGTTGTAGACGTCGACGGTCGCCGTCAGCGTGCCGGCTGGCATCTGCAGGTCGCGCTCGACTTCGTCCCATGTCTCGCCGGCCGCCGCGATGCCGATCCGCGCGATGTCAGGCGGTTCCTGGTAGGTCGCCTGGTCGACCAGCAGGTAGATCCGGTCGTCGGCCTGGTGGAACGCGTGGTGGCCCGTGCGGCCGTGATAGCCGTCCTCGTTGATGAAGCGCTGGCCGCGCGCGTTCACGAAGATCCCGCGGATCAGCGATTCGGGCGCGTAGAACGGCAGGCTGACGAAACCCTGGTCCATGTGGATCGCCGCACCGCCCGCGCTCTGGCCGAGCAGGATGCCCGAACCGTCGTCGCCGGGGCTGCCGATCGGTTCGGCCGAGCGCAGGAACTGCGGTGCGTGCTGGCGCACCATGTCGCGGTTCATCGCGAAGCCGCCCGCGCACAGAATCACCGCGCGGCGCGCCCGCACGAACGCCGTCTCGCCGTACGCGCGCAGCACGACGCCGCGCACCACGCCGGCATCATCGACGATCAGCGCCTGTGCGCGCGTGTCGTAGCGCGTCGATACGCCGAGCGCCTGCACGCGCTCGGCCAGCACGCGCATCAGCATCTGCCCGCCGCCCCAGCCCGGCCATTGCGGCGTATGGCCGCGCGGACACGGCTTGGCGGCCTCGCTGAACGGCCAGGCTTCCTCGCTGCCCGACCAGATCAGGCAGTCGTCGGTTTCCGGCTCGATGATTCGCTCGGCGATGAACGTGTTCTTGTACGTGACGCCCTGCGCGACCAGCCAGTCGTGATGCGCGAGGCTCTCGTTCGCATAGAGGCGCACCTTCGCCTCGTCGGCGTCGCGGCCGCCCGCGAGCATCAGGTAGCGGTACAAGTCCTCGGTTTCGTCGCTGAAGCCGGCCTGCCGCTGCGCGGGCGTGCCGCCGCTGCCGCCGAGGTAGATCTCGCCGCCGGACAGCGCGCTCGTGCCGCCGTAGCTCGAGGCACGCTCGACGATCAGCGTGTCGGCGCCGGCGCTCGCGGCTTCGATCGCCGCGCACGCGCCGGCCGCGCCGAAGCCGACGATCACGACGTCGTGTTCGGCGTCCCAGCGATGCACGTCGCGGATGTTCTGGGGGCGAGCGAGGGAGTATTCGGATGACATGGAGGCAAGGGTCTGCGTGAAGGGATTCGGTGAAAGGCGGCGGCCGGGGCGCTGCGCGGCCGGACCGGCAGGCCGGCCAGGACACCGGCGCGACGTCGATGCGAGCGATCGCAGGCACGCGAACGCCGCGTCGTCGACGGGGAAATCGAGCGCCAGCGGCGAGCCAAGCCGGGGGCATGCACGCGCCGGACGAACTGCCGTGAGTGCGCCGCACCGTGACACTGCGCTGCGCTGTACGAACGCCGTCCACCCGGTCGCCGTCGCATCGTGACGGCGTCAACGTGACATCGAGTCGGCGCGGCACGCGGCCGTGCCGTCGTCACATGCCGCGCAACGCGGCGAAACCGAAGCGCGAAGGATCGATCGGCACGCAACCGGTCGGCAGGCCGTTCACATCGAGCGAGCGGCATTGCAGGATGCCGGCCGCATACGGCGGCGCCGGGACCTGCTCGGCGCCATATCGCGCCATCGCCATCGCCGCGAACGCGCCGATCGCCAATACGCACAGCTTGCGAGTCGTCAGTCTCATGATCGTGTCCCCTCCGGTTGGCCGCTATCGCGGTTCGTGTCCGGCGCACTGGCCTCGGGCAAACAGGCAACCGCACCGGATGACTGCACGGTAGCCAGCGCCGGCCCGCCGGCCATCGTCCATTTCAACTAGGGGCAAACACGCAGCGGGCCTGGCGCGACGTGCGGCGCCGCAGCATCGCCGTGCGGCGGCAGCGTCGTCGCGATCGGAAAACCGCGTGCCGCAGCCTGTCGTGACGGGGCGCGCGATCTTCGGGCGCGCCGCGCGTTCGCCGCTGCATCGCACCATCGGACGATGAGCGGCCGTCGCGCCGGTGTTTTCCCCGATCGTGCCCCTGCTCCGTATGGATGATGAGGATCGTGCGGTCCGATGCGAACCTGCGGGTCGACGTCGCAATGCCGCCGCGTCCGCACTCGCGGCGCGGCCGAGTCTTTCCGTTCATTCACGGGAGTACCGCATGACCGATTCGAATCCCCGCCACGCGCTGTACGAACTCGCGTGCCGTTACGCGCAGGCCGTCGACCGGCGCGACTGGCCGCGCCTCGCCACCCTCTTCACCGCCGACGCCCAGCTCGACGGCCCCGGTTTCCGTTTCGACGACCGCGATGCGATCGTCGCCGGCATGCGCGTGATCGAGCGCTACGAAACCACCCAGCATCACGTGCACAACCAGCTCGTCACGCTCGACGGCGGTGAGGCCGACGTCGAGACCTACTGCCTCGCGTGCCACGTGTACGTGCGCGACGGCGTGAAGCGCAAGCTCGACTGGGGGCTGCGCTATCGCGACCGCTGCGTGTTCGACGGCGGCACGTGGCGCTTCGCTGCGCGCACGCTGCACGTCGACTGGTCGCAAGACCTGCCGCTGGAGGGCTGAACGATGCGCGCATCCCTTCCCCTCGCCGGCCGCACCGCGCTCGTCACGGGCGGCGCCGGCGGCATCGGCGCGGCCTGTGCGCACGCGCTTGCCGCCGATGGCGCGGCCGTCGTGCTGATGGGCCGCCGCCGCGATGCACTCGAACGCACGCAGCGGCACCTGACCGACACGCTGCCCGGCAGCCGCGTCGCGATCCATGCCGGCGACGCCTGCGACGACGGCGACCTGCAGGCGGCGCTGGACACCGCGTGGGCGCTCGACGGCCGTCTCGACATCGTCGTGCCGACCGTCGGCGGCGCCGGGTTCCGGCCGCTGCTGATGCACGACGCCGACAGCTTCCGCGCGGAACTCGACCTGAACCTGCACAGCGCGTTCGCTGCGATCCGCCACGCCGCGCCGCGGCTCGCCGACAGCGGCGGCGGCACGATCGTCTGCATCTCGTCGACGGCCGCGCAGATCAATTTCCGCTGGCTGACCGCGTACTGCACCGCGAAGGCCGCGCTCGAAGCGCTGGTGCGCGGGGCCGCCGAGGAACTGGCCGGCGCGAAGATCCGCGTGAACGCGGTGCGGCCGGGCCTCACGCGCTCGGAGGCCACCGCGCCGATGTTCGACAACCGGGCGCTCGTCGACAGCTTCCTCGACCAGATTCCGCTCGGCTCACTCGGCGAGCCGGAAGCGATCGCGCACGCGGTGCGCTATCTCGCGGGCCCCGAGTCGGGCTGGGTCACCGGCCAGAGCTTCGCGGTCGACGGCGGCCACGAGTTGCGCGCCAACCCGCGCGTCGACGACACGATCGCGCAGATCTACGGCGCGGCCGCGCTCGACGCGGTCAAGGCCGGCCGTGCGCCGGGCGCCGCATGAGCGCCCGCCTTCTTTCAACGTCACCGGAAATCGACCTGACATGAATCGAGTCGCAAACAAGGTCGCGCTGATCACCGGCGCGGCGAGCGGCGTCGGCCGCGCGGATGCGCTGCTGCTTGCCGCCGAAGGCGCGCGCGTGGTGCTCACCGACATCGACGAGGACGCCGGCCGCGCACTCGCGCGCGAGATCGGCGACACCGCGCTGTTCGTCCATCAGGACATCGCCGACGAAGACGGCTGGCGGCACGCGATCGCGTCGACGCTCGAGCGCTTCGGCCGCCTCGACGTGCTCGTCAACAACGCGGCGATCTGCCCGGTCGGCTCGATCGAGGACACGAGCCTCGACACCTGGCGGCGCGTGCTGCGCGTCAATGCGGACGGCTACTTTCTCGGCTGCAAGTACGCGATCGGCGCGATGAAGCACAACGACACGCCGGGCTCGATCGTGATGATGTCGTCGGTCGCCGCGCTCGGCGGCCTGCCGATGATGTGCGCGTACACCGGCTCGAAAGGCGCGGTGACGGCGCTCGCGCGCAGCGTCGCCGTGCACTGCAAGCGCAGCGGCTACCGGATCCGCTGCAACTCGATCCACCCGGACGGCATCTGGACGCCGATGACGCAGGCGCTGATGCCCGACCTCGATCCGGCCGAGCTCGGCATCGGTAACGATCCGATGGCACGCATGTGCGACCCGCAGGACGTCGCGAATCTCGTGCTGTTCCTCGCATCCGACGAATCGCGCTTCGTGAACGGCGCGGAGCTGCGGATCGACAACGCGCAACTGGTTGCGTCGCTGTGATGCGGCGCGTGGCTTTTCCGTTCGAAGGGGTAGCGTTCCGATGATTTCCTTTTCCGGCAAGACCGTGCTGGTCACCGGCGGCGGCGCAGGCATCGGCCGCGCGTGCGCACAGGCGTTCGGCGCGGCAGGCGCACGCGTCGTGGTGGCCGAGGTCGATCCCGCCCGCGCGCAGGACGTGCGCCAGGCACTCGAAGCCGCGGGCGTCGACGCGCTGGTCGGCACTGTGGACGTCACGCGCCGCGACGAGGTCAACGCATTCGCGCGGACGATCGACGCCCGCTTCGGCGGCCTCGACGTGCTCGTCAACAACGTCGGCGATTTCCTGCAGATCGCGAAACCGTTCGACGACCATACCGACGACGACATCGCGCGGCTGTTCGACGTGAACCTGCGCCAGGTGTTCATCGTCACGCGCGCGATGCTGCCGTTGCTGCGCAAGCGCGGCGCGGGCAGCAGCATCGTCGGCGTGTCGTCGATCGAGGGCTTTCGCGCGATTCCGAACTGCACCGTGTACGCATCGTTCAAGGCCGCGCTGACCGGCTTCACGAAAAGCCTCGCGCTCGAACTCGGGCCGGCCGGCATCCGCGTGAACCAGATCGCGCCGGAGACCACCGAGACGCCGCAGGTGCCGGTCAGCGCGATGGTCGCGGCCGAGCATCGCGAGCACATCCCGCGCTGGATTCCGCTCGGGCGCTTCGGTGCGGCCGGCGACATCGCGGGCGCCGCGCTGTTCCTAGCGAGCCCGCTCGCCGCGTGGGTCACCGGCACGACGCTGCATGTCGACGGCGGCGCACTCGCGGCGGCCGGCTGGTATCGCGATCCGAACGGCTTCTGGACCAACATGCCGGTCGTCACCGGCAACGGCTTCAATTTCTGAGCGACGTTCCGCACGGATTCGTCCGTTCAATCATCGGTTCAATTCAAGCGGCGCGCCTGCGCCGCCACCGGAGACACCATGAAAATCCTGATCATCGGCGGTACCGGCCTCATCGGCGGCCACGCCGCATTGCATCTGCGCACGCAAGGCAACGACGTGACGCTCGCCGCGCGCAAACCGCCCGCGCCGGGCAGCGCGCTCGCGCAATTCGACGTGCTGCTGCGCGACTACGTGGCCGACAACTTCACGCGTGATGATCTCGCGCCGTTCGACGCGGTCGTGTTCGCAGCCGGCAACGACATTCGCCACCTGCCGCCCGGCACCGACGAAGCCGCGCACTGGGAACGCGCGAACGTCGACGCGGTGCCGCGCTTCTTCGCGCTCGCGCGCGACGCGGGCGTGAAGCGCGCGGTGCTGGTCGGCAGCTTCTATCCGCAGGTCGCGCCGGCGCTCGTCGACACGGTGCCGTACGTGCGCTCGCGCCATCTCGCGGACGAGCGCGTGCGCGCACTCGCGTCGCCGTCGTTCGCGGTGTGCAGCGTCAATGCGCCGTTCGTGGTCGGCTCGGTGCCGGGGCTGCGCAACGAGATGTTCGCCGCGTACACGGGTTATGCGCAGGGCAAGCTCGCCGGACTGCCGGTGTACGGGCCGGCCGGCGGCAGCAACTTCATCTCGACGCAATCGCTGTCGGAAGCGATCTTGGGCGCGCTGCAACGCGGCGAATCCGGCAAGGCCTATCTCGTCGGCGACGAGAACCTGAGCTTCGCCGACTACTTCGCGGCGTTCTTCCGGGCGGCCGGCAATCCGCAGCCGGTGCCATCGCTCGACCAGGAGCATCCGCTGTTGCCGGACATCGCGATCTATACGGGGCGCGGCAACGTCGTGTCATACGAGCCGGACCCGGCCGATATCGCGCTGCTGCGCTACCGGCGCGGCGACGTGCAGCGCGCGGTGAATGAGGTGGTTGCGCAGTGCGGCATGCAGTAATCGCAAGCGAGCGGCGCGGATGCAAGAACGTCCCGCCGCCGGCGATGGATGCCGGTGGCGGGACGTCGGGAAGCGCCTCGGAGCCCGCCGTCGCGGGCATGTCTCCGCGCATTCGGCTCAGTCACGCGCATCGGTCACGAGCGGCAAGTCGGCCGGCCGCTCCCCGGGTACCCGTCGATGTCCAGATGCGCGGGCTTGCGCCATCCGAAACGGTTACTTGCCCAACGCGTTGAACCAGCCCGGACCGATCGGCGCATAACCGGCGGTGCCCGCCGCAGCCGCACGCGCATTGGTACCGAAATCCGGCCATGCAGGATAATACTGGCTCGAAGTCGCCTGAGGCGTGCCTGCTATCTTCGCCGGGCCGGGAGTGCCAGTCGATCCGGTCGTCGGGCCGAGCGTGGCAATGCCGAAGTACGGCTCATAGATGTTCGTGCTGTTCGGCAACGACAACGCCATGTCCGAATAGCAGTACGCATACACCGGACCGTAGGCGCCCTTCGGCTGCTGCGCGATCCATGCCATCAGCGCCCGGTATTCGCGCGCCTGGTTGGCCTGCGTCAGGAATGGCGCATTCTCCCTGGTCCGGAAATCGGCGTTCGTATATTGCTCCGACGAGCCACCCAATTGCCCGGTGAAGTTGGTCGCGCCGTCCGTCCCTGTCGTGGGCGCGCCGAACTCGGTGAGCGCGATGGCCTTCGCGCCGTCGCCCGCCGCATTCATCTGATCGCGCAAGCTCGTTCCGGTGTAGCTCGAAAACGTATTGCCGCTGCTCGACGGCCACGCGTACGACGGCGACGAGAAGCTATGCCACATCATGTTGAACGCATTCGAGTACTGCGGATGCGTCGTGTTGAGCGACGTGCTCGGACATTGGTCCTGAGCCGATTGCCAGTCGTCGGAATAGCAGTACGGGTGATGGGCAAGTGCATCGAAATAGCCATGTGCGCCATTCGCGTACATCACCGCCAGCCAGTCGCGCGGGTCCCACCGCGTGGGCGCAGGATAATTCGGGTTGGTCGAATTGACGAGCCCGGCCACACCGTTCGACGGCAGCGCTCCGCTCGTGTTGTTCGGGGAGGTCGTACAGGCCGCACTCCCGCCCGCATACACGTACGCGCCCGGATTCGCCTGCTTGATCGCCGGGTAGGCGCTCTTCAGGATCTGCGTATACAGCACCGGATCGTGGGGCATGAAATCGACGCCGCAGTTCGGCTCGTTCCAGATTTCCCATGCGTCGACCTGGCCGCCATAGCTGTCGCTGCCGTAGTGCTTGGCCGCGGCCCGGGCAAAGTTGGTGTAGAACGTCGGATCCGGTGCGCACAGCCAGGATGCAACCCCGTTCGCTTGCTGGTAGCTGCTCGAACACTTCGAACTGGCCGCCCACGGCGGCGTCAGCAAAATCAGGCCCAGCACGCGCAAACCATGGTTGCGGGCGGCACGGATGACCGTGTCCGTTACACCCCAGTTCAATCCGCTACTGGTACCCGGATTGGGGTCGTTGATGTTGATCGTGCTTTGCGACGGTTGAATGCGCGCCCAGTTGATATCGATCCGCACCCAGCGAGCATTCGTGGCCGCGAGACCGGCCATGTAGTTGTTGATGGCTTGCGTCGGGTCGCTGGCGTTCTGGTTGATGATGTCGTTGATTTCACTGCCCAGATTGATCGCAGGCACGGGCGTATTGGTCTGGCCGATTGCAGGTTGCCCCGCCAGGCCCGCCAGCAGCGCCATGATGAGCGTCGCCCACGCCAATCCGGCCTGAACCAAATTCGCGCGATCACCCTGACGAATCGAACGATTCGATCGCGCTCGAGCGGCTGCATTCGACAGCCGTCTTATTGCTTTGGAGATCATCCGCGCTCCCTGTGAATGTGTACCGAGGCACCGGCTGCCACGAACACGGGCGCCTAAGGCAATAACTCGCCCGGTCATCGTGTCCAAGGCCGGGTTTCGATTGCGGTTCGCAGGACAGACCGACTACGCGAACGCGCACAATCGATCTGGATTGTCTCGAATCTGGTGGCTGCGATCGTGCGTTATCGCACTCATTCAATCGGCGGGCGCCGGAATCGCGAGCGCGATGCTGGCCGTAACGGACATCGCGCGAAGTGAAGATGCAAAAACGCCCCGCCGCCGGCTATACGAACCGGCTGCGGGGCGTCATGGGCGACCCGGATCGTCAGCCGCCGATGCGCTGTTCGATCTTCTTCATTGTGTCGCTCAGCTCGGTCGGCAGACGCAGCTTCAGCGTGTCGAACAGCGCCGCATGCAGCTTCAGCTCGTCGCGCCATTCGTCCGCGTTCATCGACGTGACCGCCTCGAACTGCTCGCGCGTGAAGTCGAGCCCGTCCCAGTGCAGATCGTCATAGGCCGGCGACACGCCGAACGCATGTTCGCCGCCACCGCCGTTGCCCTCGAGGCGATCGAGCATCCACTTCAGCACGCGCATGTTCTCGCCGAAGCCCGGCCACACGAACTTGCCGTTCGCGTCCTTGCGGAACCAGTTCACGCAATAGATCTTCGGCAGCGTCGCGCCCGCGCCTTCGAGCTGCTTGCCGAGCTTCAGCCAGTGCGCGAAATAATCGCTCATGTTGTAGCCGCAGAACGGCAGCATCGCGAACGGGTCGCGGCGCACCACACCCTGCTGGCCGGCCGCGGCGGCGGTCGTCTCGGAGCCCATCGTCGCGGCCATGTACACGCCTTCGACCCAGTCGCGCGCCTCGGTCACGAGCGGCACGGTCGTCGAGCGGCGGCCGCCGAAGATGAACGCGTCGATCGGCACGCCGGCCGGGTTCTCCCAGTCCGCGTCGATCGACGGGCATTGCGACGCCGGTGCCGTGAAGCGCGAGTTCGGATGCGCGGCCTTGCGGCCCGTCTCCTTGCCGACTTCCGGCGTCCACGGGTTGCCCTGCCAGTCCGTCAGCTTCGCGGGCGGCGTGTCGGTCAGGCCTTCCCACCACACGTCGCCGTCTTCCGTCAGCGCGACGTTCGTGAAGATCACGTTCTCCTTCAGCGTCGAGATCGCATTCGGGTTGGTCTTCACGCCGGTGCCCGGCGCGACGCCGAAGAAGCCGGCTTCCGGGTTGATCGCATACAGGCGCCCGTCGCGGCCGGGCTTCAGCCACGCGATGTCGTCGCCGATCGTCGTGACCTTCCAGCCGTCGAAGCCCTGCGGCGGGATCAGCATCGCGAAGTTGGTCTTGCCGCACGCGGACGGGAACGCGGCCGCGACGTGATACTTCTTGCCGGTCGGCGACGTCACGCCGAGGATCAGCATGTGTTCGGCGAGCCAGCCCTGGTCGCGGCCCATCGTCGACGCGATGCGCAGCGCGAAGCACTTCTTGCCGAGCAGCGCGTTGCCGCCGTAGCCGGAGCCGAAGCTCCAGATCTCGCGCGTATCGGGGAAATGCACGATGTACTTGACCGGGTTGCACGGCCACCGCACGTCCTGCTGGCCAGCTTCGAGCGGATGGCCGACGCTGTGCACGCACGGCACGAATTCGCCGTCCTCGCCGAGCACGTCATACACCTCGCGGCCCATGCGCGTCATGATCCGCATGTTCACGGCCACGTACGGGCTGTCGGACAGCTCGACGCCGACGTGCGCGATCGGCGAGCCGAGCGGGCCCATCGAGAACGGCACGACGTACAGCGTGCGGCCGCGCATCGAACCGCGGAACAGGCCGTTCAGCGTCTCGCGCATTTCTTCCGGCGCGATCCAGTTGTTGGTCGGGCCGACGTCGTCGGGCGATTCGGTGCAGATGAAGGTGCGGTCCTCGACGCGCGCGACGTCGGACGGATCGGACTGCGCGAGATACGAGTTCGGGCGCTTCGCCGGGTTCAGGCGCGTGAGCGTGCCCTGGTCGACCATCGCCTGGCACAGCGCGTCGTTCTCTTCCTGCGAGCCGTCGCACCAGATGACACGCTCGGGCTCCGTCAGCGCCGCGATGCGCGATACCCAGTCGATCAGCTTGCGATGTTTGACGTATGCAGGGGGAGCGATCAGCGGGCCGTGCGTCGCTTCGGCCAAAGAGTTTTGCGACATGGGAATGTCTCCAGATTATTGGGCGGGGATGGGGGATGCGGGGCGAGCCCGCGAGATGGGGAATGCGGTCGGAGCGCAGGGTGCAGCGACGCGCAAGGCGGGACACGCGAGCGGAGCGCGTGTCGATGCCGCGATGCGGGCGAGAGAATGTGATGTCTCGTATGAGCGTGCGAACGCGAGTTTCGCCATGCAAGCAACCTGCCGTACAACTCCATATCGGCCAGCATACCATCGCCGTTATTGGGCTGGCGTTGCGTTGCAACAAGAAACAACTGTGTCGACGCGCCGGCACGCCGCTTGCCGGCCGGTCCTTTTTTCTGCGCCGCCGCGTGCGCTTTGGGGACGAAACCGCTGGAACGTCCGTCCGGCAAGGGTTTCGAAATAACGCAAAATCGGCGCGACACGTTCGCATGCGATGCACCCGAACCGTCGCCGTCCGAATTCGCGTTTTCGCTACTCAGGCAAACCCTGAATTAGGTTGCGTACACAAACATCGGTCGCACGCGCGTTGTGTACGCTACCGCTCAAAACGGCGCGCCGGGCAATTCGGGGTAATACGCGCCCGCCGCCATCCCGCCGTCGACGGACAGCTCGGCGCCGTTGCAGTACGACGCTTCGTCGCTTGCGAGAAACAGCGTCGCGCGCGCGATTTCTTCAGGCAAACCGACGCGCTGCAGCGGCACGTGCGTGTAGTGCTTGTTGACTTCGTCGAGCGGTGCGCCGGTCGGATTCGACATCACCGTGTTCACGCCTCCGGGATGAATCGAATTGACGCGCACGCCCTTTTGGCCGAGTTCGAGCGCCGCGACCTTCGTCAGCCCGCGCACGCCCCATTTGCTCGATACGTAGGCGGCCAGCGCATTCACGCCGCGCAGCCCGTCGACCGACGAAATGTTGACGATCGACCCACTCTTCTGCGCAATCATGTGCGGCGCGATCGTGCGAATGCCGACGAACGTGCCGACCAGATTGATCGACACAGCACGCTCGAAATCGCGTTTCGACAACTCGGTGATCGCGCCGAAGATCAGCACCGCCGCATTGTTGACGAGCACGTCGATGCGGCCGAACTGCTCGACGGTCGCGTCGGCCACGCGTTGCCAGTTCGCTTCGTCGGCCACGTCGAGCCGCATGAAGCGCGCGGCGGCGCCGAGCTCGCGCGCGAGCGCCTCGCCTTCCGCGTCGAGCACGTCGGCGATCACGACGCGCGCGCCCGCTTCGACGAACAGCCTGCACGTCGCCGCGCCCATTCCGCGCGCGCCGCCCGTGACGATCGCTACCTTTCCTTCCAGTCGAGTCATGTCGTTCTCTCTTCGATGGGTTCCGATTTCAGTTCCGATTTCAGTTCCGGTTCCGATTCCGTTTGCCGGCCGTGACGCGCGGCTGCGCGCCGGTGCGCCGGCCGATTACGAGTTGACGACGACGCGGCGATGCCGCGCCCGCCGTCAGCCCCAGTACGCCTGCCCGCCGTCGAGCGGCAGCGTCGCGCCCGTCAGATACGCCGCATCGCGGCTCGCGAGAAACACGATCGCGCGCCCGATGTCCTGCTCGCAGTCGCCGACGCGGCCAAGCGGGATCGTGCGAAAGAACGCGGCGGCCTCATCCGGGTTCGCGTCGACCCAGCCCTTCAGCCCCGGCGACAGCGCATGCGGCGCGACCGCGTTCACGCGGATGCCGTCGGCGCCCCATTCGCACGCTGCCGCACGCGTGAGCGCGCGAATCGCTTCCTTGGTTGCCGCATAGGCGCCGTAACCCGACGTGTCCCAGCGCACCGCGGCCGACGATGCGAAATTGACGATCACGCCATCGCCCTTCAGATGCGGATGGCACGCGCGCATCATCCGCAGCGTCGCGACCGGCCCCGAGTCGAGGCCCGCGAGAAAATCCGCGTCGGTCACGTCGAGCAGGCGGCCGAGCGGCACGACCTGCGCGTTGTTGATCAGGATCTGCACGCCGCGAAAACGCTCGACCACCGCATCGACGCACTGCACGATCTGCGCGGCGTCCATCACGTCGCACACGAACGGCTCCGCGACCCCGCCGCGTGCGCGAATCGCATCGCACGTCGCGACCAGCTTGTCGCGCGTGCGGCCGACCACGGCCACCTGCGCGCCTTCGGCCGCGAGCGCGTGCGCGACGCCTTGCCCGACGCCCTGCCCCGCGCCCGTCACGAGCGCGACCTTGCCTGCGAGGATGCCCATGTGCGCTCCTTACGCGACGATCGCCGGATGCGCCTGCACGGGCCCGCCGAGCAGGTCGCGATACGACGGCGGCTGCTTGCCGTCGAGATCGGCAATGCCGTATTGCAGCGCGGCTTCCGCGCCGACCAGCACCTGCCCCGACAGCGCCATGCGCTGCGGATCGGCATGGATCGCTTGAATCACGCGGCCGGTGAATTCGGGGCTTTCGGCGACGAGCGAGAATTCCTTGTACAGGTCCGGATGCTCGTTCCACACGCGCGTCGTGCGCTCGGTGCGCAGCGGACCCATCCAGATCGACACGGTCGCGACGTCGAACGGCTTCAGGTCGACCGCCATGTCCTTCGCGAACTTGTCGACGCCGGACTTCTGCGCGCCGTACGCGGCGCCGTGCATGTAGCAGCTCGCGCCGAACGACGACGTGAACGCGATCAGCCCGCTGCGACGCTTCGCCATCAGCGGCGCGGCATGCCAGCTCGCGACATAGGCCGAACGCAGCCCGACGTCGAGGATGTTCACGAGGTCGAGCGACTTCTCCCAGAACGGGCCCGGCAGGATCAGCTGGTCGTGCAGGTACGTCGCGTTGTTGACAAGGATGTCGAGCCGCCCGCTGTCGCGTTCGACGCGCTCGAACAGCACCTTCACCTGAGCGTCGTCCGCGTGGTCGCACGCGACCGCGATCCCGCGGCCGCCGAGCGCGTCGATCTCGCGCGCGGTCTCGTAGATCGTGCCGGGCAACGGCGCATCGCCTTCGTTCTGCGAGCGGCCCGTCACGTAGACGGTCATGCCGGCCGCGCCGAGCGCGCGCGCGATGCCCTTGCCCGCGCCGCGCGACGCGCCCGTCACGACGGCGACCGGCGCCTCGTGGTTCTGTGTCATGTTCGATGTCTCCTGGGGGAATGTTCTCAACCGGCGCGGGTAGCGCGCGTCGTCATGCGGCAGGCGGCTGCGCGCCGGCGAACAGCACGCCCGGCGCATCGCCGTCGTAGCGGGCCGACAGCGTCGACGTGACGACGCAGCGCGTGGCCGCGATCTTCCATTCGCCGTCGACCTTCCGGTATTCGTCGTCGTAGGTCGCGCCCAGCTGCGTAAGCGTGCGCGCGTTGGTGTCGAGCATCTGGTAATGCAGCCCCCAGGTGCCTCGCGCATGCGTGTCGTCGAGCACGGTGATGTCGGGATTCACGCCGTGGTGCATCTCGACGATGTGCGTGTGGCAGCCGAGCCGCTCGAACACGTCGACGAGCGCGTCGCGATGGTCGAACGTGCCGATCCGGCCGTAGTCGATGTGCACGGTGCCGGGCGCGAAGCAATCGCGCATCCCTTGCGGATCCTTCCGGTCGCAGCACGTGAAGTAGCGGGCCTTCAGTTGGCGGATCGCGTCGGCGTCCTCGAGCCTGCGCACGCGCACTTCCATTCGTTCGATCGGGGTCATGCCGTCTCCTTGGTCTCGTGTGCGCGGATCGAAGCCGCGTCGACGCCACGTTACAGGCGCACGAATGGCCGGCCATCACCTGTTTGGATGAAACCGAGGGTTCGTATCGACGACGGTGAATGCGGCGGTCGCTACCGTCGCGGCGTTCGTCCGAACAGACGATGTGACGCAGGTGGCTTCGTTCCTACCATCGGACGACACCACCACGAGACACGGCGATGGACGAGACGACCCGCACGCTCTACGAGTACGAGCAGATCCGCCAGCTGAAGTACCGGTATTTCCGCGCGATCGACACGCACGACTGGGCGTTGCTCGAACAATGCGTGACCGAGGATTGCGAGGTGCGGCTGCAAGGCGGCCGCTATGCGTACGACGGCCGCGACGCATTCGTGTCGAGCCTGCGTGCGCTGATCGGCAAGCCGACCTTCCTGACGATGCATCACGGCCATCACCCCGAGCTCACGCTGGTGTCCGCCGATCACGCGTGCGGCGTGTGGTTTCTCGAGGATCACGCGATCAATCTCGAGGAAAACTACCTGATGCACGGCGCCGCGTTCTACGACGACCAGTACGTGAAACGCGACGGCGCGTGGCGCATTCACGCGACGCGCCACGAGCGCCTGTTCGAAACCGTCACGTCGCCGATTCCGCCGTCGTTCACGCTGACTGCGAACCGCTTCGCGCCGCACGCGCACGACGCAACGCGCCCGGCCGATTCGGCCGCCAGCGCTTCCTGAAACCCGGCGGCAGCGCCGCCGATCCCGTCATTCCCCCCTGGAGCCGGAGCAATGGAGAAAGTCATTTACGTGTTGTGGCGCGACGCGCAGGCCGCGCCCGAGCCGTGGATCCGCAGCGTGCGCGCGCAGCTCGCCGACAAGCTGTTGTCGCTCGGCGCGCACGGCGTGCAGGTGAACGTCGCCGACGCCGATGTCGCGCCGGCCGCCGGCCTCAAGCAGACCAACACGCACCCGGGCATCGACGGCATCGTCGCGGTGTGGATCGACAGTGCGAACCCGATGTTCCGCCAGCCGTTCGACGACGCGGTGCGCGCGGTCGTCCCGCACATGGCCGCGTATCTCGTCACCGAATCGCAGCCGATTCCGAACACGCGCTTTCCGGCACGGCCCGGCGAGCGCACGAGCGGCTTCTCGCAGCTCGCGTTCCTGAAGCGCCCGCCGCGCCTCACGCACGAAGCGTGGCTCGACGTGTGGCACGGCCATCACACGCGCGTCGCGATCGATACTCAGGATAACTTCCTGTACGTGCAGAACGTGGTCGTGCGCGCGCTCACGCATGCGGCGCCCGGCTACGACGCGATCGTCGAGGAGTGCTTCCCGGCCGCGGCGATGACCGATCCTTACGCGTTCTTCGATGCGGTCGGCGACGAGGAGAAATTCCAGCGCAACGTGGCGGAGATGATGGACAGCTGCGGACGCTTCATCGATTTCGACAAGATCGACGTGGTGCCGACGAGCCAGTACGTCGTGAAGGCGGTGCGTGGCTAACGCGCGGCGATCGCTCGGATGAAAAAAAACGCCAACCCGTGATGACGGGTTGGCGTTCTGCTTCGATTACGACGACGCTCAGAACTGGTTCATCGTGTTGTCCTTGCCCGCGGCCTTCAGCGCTGCGTCGCCGCTGAAGTATTCCTTGTGGTCGTCGCCGATATCCGAGCCGGACATGTTCTGGTGCTTGACGCACGCGATGCCCTGGCGGATTTCCTTGCGCTGCACGCCGGCCACGTAACCGAGCATGCCCTGGTCGCCGAAGTATTCCTTCGCGAGGTTGTCGGTCGACAGCGCGGCCGTGTGGTACGTCGGCAGCGTGATCAGGTGATGGAAGATGCCGGCTTCACGCGATGCATCGGCCTGGAACGTGCGGATCTTCTCGTCGGCGAGCTTGGCCAGTTCGGTCTCGTCGTACTCGACGCTCATCAGCTGCGCACGGTCGTATGCCGACACGTCCTTGCCCGCGGCCTTCAGCGCGTCATATGCCTGCTGACGGAAGTTCAGCGTCCAGTTGAACGACGGGCTGTTGTTGTACACCAGCTTCGCGTTCGGAATGACCTTGCGGATTTCGCTGACCATGCCGCCGATCTGCGCGATGTGCGGCTTTTCGGTTTCGATCCACAGCAGGTCGGCGCCGTTCTGCAGCGACGTGATGCAGTCGAGCACGCAGCGTGCTTCGCCCGTGCCGGCGCGGAACTGGAACAGGTTGCTCGGCAGGCGCTTCGGACGCAGCAGCTTGCCGTCGCGCTTGATCACGACGTCACCGTTGCCCAGCTGGTCGGCCGACAGTTCCTCGCAGTCGAGGAACGCGTTGTACTGGTCGCCCAGGTCGCCCGGCGCGTTGGTCACGGCGATCTGCTTGGTCAGGCCGGCACCGAGCGAGTCGGTACGGGCGACGATGATGCCGTCGTCCACGCCCAGTTCCAGGAACGCGTAGCGGATCGCGCGGATCTTCGCGAGGAAGTCCTCGTGCGGCACCGTGACCTTGCCGTCCTGGTGGCCGCACTGCTTCTCGTCGGACACCTGGTTCTCGATCTGGATGCAGCACGCGCCCGCTTCGATGAACTGCTTGGCCAGCAGGTAGGTCGCTTCCGCGTTGCCGAAACCGGCGTCGATGTCCGCGATGATCGGCACGACGTGCGTCACGTGGTTGTCGATCTTTTCCTGGATCGCGGCCTTGGCAGCGGCGTCCTTGGCGGCGTCCAGCTCGCGGAACAGGCCGCCCAGCTCACGCGCATCGGCCTGGCGCAGGAACGTGTACAGCTCGCGGATCAGCGCGCTGACCGAGGTCTTTTCGTGCATCGACTGGTCCGGCAGCGGGCCGAACTCCGAGCGCAGCGCGGCGACCATCCAGCCCGACAGGTACAGGTAGCGGCGTTCGGTGCTGTTGAAGTGCTTCTTGATGGAGATCATCTTCTGCTGGCCGATGAAGCCGTGCCAGCATCCCAGCGACTGCGTGTACTTGGCCGGGTCGGCATCGTACGCGGCCATGTCGGCGCGCATGATCTTCGCGGTGTACTTCGCGATGTCGAGCCCCGTCTTGAACTTGTTCTGGGCACGCATGCGGGCCGCATACTCGGGGCTGATGGCATTCCACGCGCTGCCGTGGTTTTCCTTCAAGCCAGCCACTGCCTTGATGTCGTCTTGATATTGGGACATGTCAATCTCCTGGGAACGAAGCGCATTTGAGTAAAGGGTTCAGCGTGCCCGCTCCGTGTGACGAAGCGAACTGCATGGACTCAATGGTAACGCTGCGCGACGCACTGTCGATCAACTCTTATATAAGACATAAGATATAAATTCTTCTTGTTTTTCAATGAGATAAGCAGCGCGTTTTGCGATGCAAAACAGGTTTTCAAGCCGCGGGAAGATGACACGGCGGGAATTCGGCGTGCATTCCGCGATATGAAACGGCCTTTCGGCAGTTGGTGGGAGGACAGGCGCGGCGATCCATGTTTCGCGCTTTTGCCACAGACATGACAAAACGTCTATACTTGGACAATCCATCGACGACAAACCGACAGGCGCGCCGTCCCCGCGTACCGCGATGCGCGCCCTCCTGCCCGGAACCCCATGAGCGACTACCCCGTCTTCGACACGCTGTGCGAACTGCTGAACACCTCCGGCGCGCGGTTCCGCGTGCTCGATCACCCGGCCGAAGGCAAATCCGACGTGATCGCCGCGCTTCGCGGCACGCGTCCGGAACAGGGCGCGAAGGCGATGCTCTGCACGTTCAAGGACGGCGGCGACGCCACCGCGCTCGCGGTGATCCCTGGTCACCTGAAGATCGACTTCCGCAAGGTCGCCGACGCGGTCGGCCGCCGCAAGGCGACGCTCGCGCCGCCCGAACTCGCCGCCACGGTCACGCGCTGCGTGATGGGCGCCGTGCCGCCGTTCGTGTTCGACGCGAACGTGACGCTCGTCGTCGATCCCGCGCTGATCGAACTCAACGACGAAATCGCGTTCAACGCGGGCCGCCTCGACCGCTCGGTCGTGCTCGACGCGTCCGACTACGTGCGCATCGCCCGCCCGCTGCTGGCCGACATCACGCGGCCGGAAACGACCGGCGCGCCCGCGCTCGAGGCCAGCGCATGACCACGCCCCGCCCCAGGCCGCAGTCGGAACAGGCGTCGCTGATCGAGCAGGTGCTGCGCATCGCCGAAGGGCTCGGCGCGATGTTCGCGCCGTTCACCGAAGTCGTCGTGCACGACCTGCGCACGCCGGAGCACGCGATCCTCGCGATCCACAACAACCTGTCGGGCCGCGCGATCGGCGATCCGGCGACCGAACTCGGGCTCGCCCGCATCGCGGACGACGACTTCCCGCAGGTGCTCGCGAACTACGCGAACCGCTTCGCCGACGGCCGCACTGCGAAAAGCACGTCGATCGGCATCAAGGATTCGGGCGGCCGCTATGTGGCCGCGCTGTGCCTGAACGCGGACGTCACATTGTTCCGCGGCTTCCAGGGGATGCTGAACCAGTTCTGCAGCACCGAAGGCGCGCCGGTCGCCGAAACGCTCGACCCGGCCGGCGCGGACGCGATCCGGCAGCGCATCGACGCGTTCGCGACGCGCCTCGCGACCACGCCGCGCGAGCTGAAGACCGACCAGCGCCGCGAGCTGCTGCAGACGCTGAAGGCGGACGGCTTCCTCGAGGTGCGCCGCGCGATGGAAATCGTGGCGCAGCACCTCGGCGTGTCGCGCGCCACTGTATACAACGATGCGAAATGATGCGTGCCCGCGGCGCGCCCCGCTTACCTGTTGACTGACTCTTCCGACGAGCGACTCATGAACACTCCGACCCTCCCCACCTACGACGACGTCGCGGCCGCCGCGGCGCGGCTCGACGGCCACGCGCACCGCACGCCCGTGATGACGTCGCGCACGATCGACGAAGCGCTCGGCGCGCAGGTGTTCTTCAAGTGCGAGAACCTGCAGCGCATGGGCGCGTTCAAGTTCCGCGGCGCGTTCAACGCGTTGTCGCGCTTCGACGCGACGCAGCGGCGCAACGGCGTCGTCGCGTTCTCGTCCGGCAACCATGCGCAGGCGATCGCGCTGTCGGCGCGCATACTCGGCATCCCGGCGACGATCGTGATGCCGCAGGACGCACCGGCCGCGAAGATGGCCGCGACGCGCGGCTACGGCGGCAACGTCGTGACCTACGACCGCTATACCGAGGACCGCGAGCAGATCGGCCGCGAACTCGCGGAAAAGCACGGGCTCACGCTGGTGCCGCCCTACGACCACGCGGACGTGATCGCGGGCCAGGGCACGGCGGCGAAGGAACTGTTCGACGAAGTCGGGCCGCTCGACGCGGTCTTCACGCCGCTCGGCGGCGGCGGCCTGCTGTCGGGCACGGCGCTCGCGACGCGCGCGCTGTCGCCGCACGCGAAGCTGTACGGCGTCGAGCCGGAAGCCGGCAACGACGGGCAGCAATCGTTCCGGTCCGGGTCGATCGTCCATATCGACACGCCGCGCACGATCGCCGACGGCGCGCAGACGCAGCACCTCGGCAACCTGACGTTCCCGATCCTGCGGCGCGACGTCGACGACATCCTGACCGCGACCGACGCGGAGCTGGTCGACTGCATGCGCTTCTTCGCAACCTGTATGAAGATTGTCGTCGAGCCGACCGGCTGCCTGTCGTTCGCGGCCGCGCGCCGGATGAAGGACGAACTGCAAGGCAAGCGCGTCGGCATCGTGATCAGCGGCGGCAACGTCGATCTCGAGAACTTCTGCGCGCTGGTATCCGCATCCGCGTGATGCGTCGCAGCGCGCGGATGACCGCATGAACATCCTGTCATCCGCGCGCCGCCGCTCCTTCACGCCGCGTTAAGTTTCGCGCCCTAGACTGAATGCGTTGTCCCGCAGTCAGTCGTGAAGAAGGAGTCACCATGAACACGCACGCGATCGTCGCCGCCGCCCTCGCGGCAGCATCCCTTTCGGCGTTCGCTCAACCGGGCGTGACGTCATCCGTTTTTCCCGCCACGTTGCCGCACGCCCCGGTCGCCCACCGTTCGCCCGCCGCGCTGCCGCATGCCGGCTTCGTGCTCGCGAAGATCGATCAGAACAATACGCCGCCCGATCGCGGCGGCGACCCGGCCGGTCGCGCGCGCGGCGGCACGCATATGTAATGCCGCGCGAGCCGGCCGCGTCGGTCGGCCGGCTCGCTTCGGTGCTTCGGTGCTTCGGTGCTTCGGTGCTTCGGTGCTTCGGTGCTTCGGTGCTTCGGTGCTTCGGTGCTTCGGTGCTTCGGTGCTTCGGCACTTCAGCGCGTCACGCCATCACAACGACGGCAGCGACGGATCGCGCGCGGCGAGGATGTCCGCCGTGCGCCGCTGCAGCGCGCCGTCGAGCGTCTCAGGCTGCGGAATCAGCCAGTAGCGCCCGTCGCGAATGCCGTCGAACGCGCGCGCCGCGAACGCGTCGGGCGTGAGCCCGTGCGCGTTCAGCATCGCGCGCATCGTCTCGACGAAGCCCTGCACCTCGGGCCGGTCGTGCGCGGCGCCGAACGGATCGTTGAAGATGCCCGTCTGCACCGGGCCCGGCGCGAGCAGCGACACGCCGACCGGCGCGCCGAGCATCTTCAGTTCGCCGTACAGCGATTCGGTCAGCGCGACCACCGCGAATTTCGTCGCCGAGTAAGGCGACATCAACGGGCTCGGCAGGAACCCGCCGACCGACGCGGTATTGACGACGCGCGCCGGCACGTTGCGCTCGAGCATGCGCGGCACGAAGCTGCGGATCCCGTTCATCACGCCGTGCACGTTGATCGCGAAACTGCGCTCGAACCGTTCCGGCGTGATTTCCCAGCTGAAACCGGTCGCCATCACGCCCGCGTTGTTGAACAGCAGGTCGACGCCGCCGAAACGCCGCCAGGCGGCGTCGGCCAGTGCGTCGACGGCTTCCGGGCGGCTGACGTCGGTCGGCACGCACAGCACGTCGGTGTCGAGCGTCGCGGCGAACGCGTCGAGCTTCGCCGGGTCGAGGTCGGCCAACACCACGCGCATGCCGAGTGCCGCAGCATGGCGCGCGAGCCCGCTGCCGATGCCGCTGGCCGCGCCGGTGATCACGGCGGTGCCGCCGTCGAAGCGAATCGAGTTCGTCATGTCACAGTCCTGTCGGGTCGATATGGGGATGCGCGTACGCCGGAATCTCGGGCGGCGGCACCGGCGTACGGCCGTCGAGCGAGCGCACCGCGAGCCCCTGCGACAGCGGGAAATGCAGGCTCTGTGCGTGACGAGGCCCGTGCGCTCGCGCGCCGGCAGGCTGCACAGCGCGAGCGCGGTTTCCGCCAGATACGCGACGTCCTCGGTCGGATAGCCTTCGGGGATGTAGCGGGCCGCGCCCGGCGTGCGGATCGCGGTGCTCGGCGCGACCAGGTTCACCGCGATGCCGTCGGCTTCGAGTTCGGCCGCAAGCCCCTGCGTGAAACGCGACAGCGCGGCCTTGACCGCCGCATAGATGGTCGCGCCGCCCGCGCGCGCGAAGTCGTCGAACGGCCGCAGCGGCGCGAGCGCGGTGACCGAGCCGACGTTCACGATCCAGCCGGCGCCGCGCGCGCGCATCAGCGGAATCGCGGCCTGGCTCAGTGCGAACGGGATGCGCAGATAGTGTTCGAGTGTCGCGTCGAACATCGTCATCGGCATCGCGTCGACGCATGCGTAGTCGGCCACGCCCGCGTTGTTCACGAGGATGTCGAGGCCGCCGGCCGCCTCGGCCGCGCGCGCGACGAGCGCGTCGCGCTCGGCCGGCTTCGACAGGTCGGCCGCGAGCGCGAGCGCGCGGCCGCCGGCCTGTTCGATCAGCGCGACCGTTTCGGCGAGCGTGCCGGCGGTCGTCGCCGAGTGCGTGAGGCTGCGCGCCGTCACGACGACGGTCGCGCCTTCGGCTGCGAGGCGCTGCGCGATCGCGCGGCCGATGCCGCGGCTCGCGCCCGTCACGAGCGCGCATTTGCCCGCGAGCGTCGCGGTTCGGTGGTCGGTCATGATGTCTCCGGTGTAGGTGATGTTGTGTCGGGGAGCGTTATGCGTCAGCCCGCGATATCCGCAACGTGCAGCACGAACTTGGTTTTCGCGTCGCCCGTTTGAACGAGGTCGAGCGCGCGCGCCGCCTGTTCGAGCGGAAAACTGTCGAAGCGCGGCACGCGCAGCGCGCGCGTGCCGAGCCGCTCGGCGATCGATGAAAGCGTGGCGCCGCTCGGCATCCGGCTGTAGGTCATCGCGGTGCGCAACCCGCGCCGCGCGGCCTCCGCGCCCGTCGCGGCCAGCCGCTGCGCATCGCCGGGCGCGAGCGTCATGATGGTCACGAGCGTGCCGCCCGGCGCCAGCAGGTCGAGCGCGGCGGGCAGCGTGTCGCCGCCGACCGCATCGAGCACGAGATCGACACCGCCGGGCGCCCACGCCCGCACGGCCGTCGCGATGTCCTGCGCGCGATAGTCGATGCTCGCCGCCGCGCCGAGCGCTTCGACGCTCGCGCGGTTGCGCGCCGAGCACGTCGCCGCGACGCGTGCGCCGGCCTGGGCGGCAAGCTGGATCGCGAAGGTGCCGACCGCGCCCGCGCCGCCGTGCACGAGCACGGTCTGTCCGGCCCGCAGCCCGCCGTCGTCGAACAGGCCGGCCCACGCGGCCAGCGCGGGCGTCGGCGTGGCAGCCGCTTCCGCGAAGCCGACCGCGTCCGGCAGCCGCACGACCGAGTCGTGCCGCACCGCGACGTATTCCGCATACGCGCCCCAGCGCCCCGCGCCGACGTCGGTCTGCGCGAACACGCGCATCCCGGGCGCGACACCGTCGACGCCGTCGCCGACCGCTTCCACCACGCCGGCCGCGTCGAAACCGATCACGAACGGAAACGTCATTTGCATGAACGCGCCGAGATAGCCTTCGCGGCATTTCCAGTCGGCGGGATTGACGCCCGCGTACGCGACGCGGATCAGCACGTCGCCGGGGCCCGGCTTCGGGGCGGGAACGTCGGCCAGTCGCAGCGCGTCGGAATGGCCGACGCGGTCGATCAGCAAGGCTCGCATGGTGGTGTCTCCGGTGTTGTCATGTGTATGGCGGCGCGTTGCGTGCGCGCCTTGCGTCACGCCGCCGTGTCGGCCAGCAGGCTCGACGCGAGCGGACAGAACGCATGCGAAATCGCATCGACCGTCCAGTCGGGGCTTTCGGCGTCGAAGCGGCGGTCGACCCAGCCCCAGTGATACGGATGCAGCAGGTATTCGCCGAGCAGATCGCCGACGTGCGCGAATTCCTGTTGCCACACGTGCGTCCACGCGCCCGGCGTCACGATCCGGCTCAGCCGCCAGTTGCGGATGCCGGGCATGAACGCGGGCATCCGAAGCAACTCGCGCTCGAGGTCGCGCACCTGCGCTTCGTCGGCCGTGGGCCGCACGCGCAGCATCAGCGTGCGCCATACGCCGTCGCGCAGCGCCGGTTCGCGCAGGCCGCCGCCGATCGCATGACACGCTGCGCCGTCGATCCGCACGACGCCCGGCAGGCCGGCCAGCGCGGCGAAATCCGTCGCGTGGCCGGTCGCCCGTGCGTCGCGCAGCACGTCGAGCGTGTAGTCGCCCGCGCCCCAGCAGCCGTCGAGATTGCGCGCGAGCGCGACGCGGGTCGCGCCCGGCAACGCCTGCGCGGCATCGTGCAACGCGCGTTCGAATGCGCCGGCATCGCCGGTCGCCGAAACGAATATCTGGGCCGTGTCATGCCGCATGGTCGACCTCCGTCAGGGCCGGCAGCGGCGCATCGGCATCCGTCATCACATGGCGACGGCGAGCGTCGCACAGCGCGTCGACGGCCATCCAGAACGCGACCACGTCGCCATCGGTCAGCGCGCGCATCCGGTAGTACGACGGCGCATCGGCGACCTGCCACGTCAGCCACAGCGTGCTCGGCCGCCCCGGCACCGCGACGGGCGGCGACACCCAGCGGCCGGCCGCCGTCAGTCCGCGTGCCGCGTGGCCCGGCAAATAGCGGTCGCGCAGCAGCGCCAGCACGTCGGGAATGCGCTCGGGCGCAAGCGTGATTTCGTCTACGATCTGGATCATTCGCGGGTCGTCTCGGGTGGTTCGTGGCGCAATGCGGTGCCGGCCGCCTACGCCGTTCCGGCGAGGCCGGAAGCGGCCGGCGTGGATAGCATTCTTGCGTGGCGGCGGCCGGCGAACCCCTACCGGCACGCTCACCGGCCCCTGTCAGGACGCTCAAACCGGGAGACATATGAAACAGCGCGCATTGCCGGCACGCGGCCGCGTGCTGCCGGGCCTCGGTGCCCGTCTGCTCGACGAACTGGCGCGCAGCGGCGTGCCGCCGGCGCAACGGCCTGCGCCGCCTGCCGTTGCTGCTGCGTCGACGACGACACCCGGCGGCTTCGTCGCGCTGTACCGCGACGCGATCGAGCGGCTCGAGGCGCAGGTCGCGCGCGGCGACGGCCATCCGCCGATGCGCAAGCAGGAAGTCGACCTGATGTGCCGGTGCCTGCTCAGTTGCGCGACGCTCGCCGACGCGATCCGCTGCGCCGCCGAGTTCTGCGAGATGCTGACGCCGCGCGCCGGCGCGCTGTCGCTCGCGGTGCGCGACGGACGCGCGACGTTCCGGATGGATTCGCTGCGCCGCACGCGCAGCCCCGCCGCGTGCCTCGTCGACCTGACGGGGCTGTTCTGCTATCTGCAACTGTTCGGCTGGCTGATCGGGCAGCCGCTGCGGCCGGACGAAGTCTGGCTCGGCCATCCGCGCCGCGAAGACGCGATGCCGCTGCTCGGGCTGTTCAACGCGCCGGTCGACGTCGGCCGCAGGACCTACGGCTTCGCGTTCGACGCGATGCGGCTCGATGCGCGCGTGATCCGCCAGCCGGGCGAGCTGACCGCGTTTCTCGTCGATTTTCCGTTTCGGCTGATCGATGCGGCGCCGGCCGTCGTGTCATGGGCGCAGCAGGTGCGCGGCTTTCTCGATGCGGCGCTCGCGCGCGAACAGGCGCTGCCCGCGCTCGCCGAGCTCGCGACGTGGCTCGGCGTCAGCGAGGCGACGTTGCGGCGGCGGCTCGCGGCCGAAGGCAGCGGCTATCACGCGTTGCGCGAACAGTGCCTCGCCGACGTCGCGCGGCGCTGCCTGCGCGAGTCGGACTGGCCGGTCGCGCGGATCGCCGCGCATCTCGGGTTCGGCGGCGAGGAAGCGTTTCGGCGGGCGTTCGTGCGCTGGACGGGCATCGCGCCGAGCCGGTTCCGGCGCGATTGCAGCGCCGCCGGCGATCCGTTTCGTCAGGCATGAAACGCGGTGCGAAGGCTCGAATTGAAATGATTTCGAAAGCATCCGGCGAACACTGACGTTTTTTCGCATCCCTGCGCACTTCGATAATTGACGCGCCGGCGCGCTCGCCATTACGCTTGCGCGCTGATGGTTCCCGGGAACGGGATCAAAAGGGAACGCAGGAGAGGCCGTGCCTCGAATCTGCGGCTGCCCCCGCAACTGTGAGCGGCGAATCCGCACCACCCCATGCCACTGGGAAACCGGGAAGGCCGGTGCGAATAGCGACCCGCGAGCCAGGAGACCTGCCATCGACCCGAGGTCCAAGCAGCCGCACCGGGCGGGGTGTCCCGATGCGCCAGCACCGCCTTTGGCGGTCGCCCCGTTGCATGGACGGCCCGACCTCAGGACCCTTCAGATGTCCGATCTTTCCGCCTCCGCTTCCACGCCGGAAGCGTCGTGCCGTTGCGCGGCCAGTCCGCGCGGCGTGTCCGCACGCGTGTGCCGAGTCGTCCGGCACGTGTCATGACGACACGCGTGAATGCCGCCCACGCTGCCCGGTCTCGCGATAGACCAACGATAACCAGGCGATACTCGCCGCCCCCCGCTTACGCTCGCCGTACCTGCAACACGATCACGCTCGCTGCCTCATGAATCTTCGCCACCTTCTCGCCACGTCCGCCGCCACGGCGCTGCTCTCCCCGATCGCCCACGCCGCCAGCGACATGCCGCCCGCGCAGCCACCCCAACCCGCCGAAGGCGCCGACCTGCCGACGATCAGCGTGACCGACACGCGGCATCTGCCCGAGTCGTTCGACCAGCGCTATGCGACGACGCAGGTGCTCACGCGCGCCGATCTCGACCGGCTGTCGCCGAGCGACCCGAGCATCACGCAGGCGCTCGCGACGCTGCCGGGCGTGACCGTCTCGCAGAACGGCGGCCCGGGTTCGTCGGCGTCGGTCAGCATCCGCGGCTCGTCGGCCAGCCAGGTCGCGGTGTTCATCGACGGCATCCGGATCGGCTCGCCGACCACCGGCATCGCGCCGTGGGCCGACCTGCCGACCGAAGCATTTGAGCGCGTCGAGGTGATCTCGGGGCCGGCCGCCGCGTCGTTCGGCGCGAACGCGATGGGCGGCGTCGTGCAGTTGTTCACGCGCCGCGCCGCCGGCCAGCCGAACCAGACCACCGTGTCGTTCGGCGGCGGCTCGAACAAGACCTTCGACACGCAGTTGCGCACGTCGGGCACCGTGCCGTCGACGGGGCCGCTCGCCGCGCTGAGTGGCCTCACCTACACGCTCGGCCTGCACGACTACAACACGGCGGGCATCGACGCAACGCGGCCCGTGTTGCCCTACCACGAAGACGGCCGCAATCCGTATCACGCGCAGGACCTCGATGCGCGCCTCGGCTATGCGCGCGACAACTGGTCGATCTCGACGTTCGCGCTGTACCACCGCTCCGACCTGTCCTATGACAACGCCGGCTTTGCGAACCGCGAGCTCGATCATCAGCTGACGACCGGCCTCGCGTTCCATCTCGACATCACGCCCGACACGCAGTTCGACCAGTCGTTAGGTTATGCGAACGATCGCCAGTTCCTGTACGCGAGCGACCCGGCCATCCCGACCGACCAGATCAACTCGCAGCGCATCAGTTCGTCGACGTCGCTGACCCATCAGGCGCATGGCTTCCACCTGTTCGGCCTGCCGCTGTCGGGCGAGACGAAGGTGGCGTACGACTTCACGCGCGAACAGGCGTTCCTGCCGGTCGACGTGCCGGACGGCGTGCCGACGCGCAACGATTCCGCGTTCTCGCTGCATCAGTCGGCAACGCTCGGCAGCGTGACGATGTTCGTCGCGGGCCGCCACGAGATCATCGCCGGGAAGGCCGTGAACACCGGCAACGCCGCGCTGTCGTGGGCCATTACGCCGGTCTATACGGCGCGCGTGTCGTACGGCAATGCGTTCCGCCTGCCGACGTTCAACGACCTGTACTACCCGGGCTACGGCAATCCGGACCTGAGCCCGGAACGCAGCGATTCGGTCGAGGCCGCGCTCGACGCGAACACCGCGTACGGCACGTTCAGCGCCGCGATCTACGACACGCGCGTCAGCAACCTGATCGCGTACAACCCCGCGACGTTCTCGCCGATGAACATCGGCCGTGCGCATATCCGCGGCATCGACCTGTCGTACAAGGGCACGATCGGTCGCTATACGCCGGTCAGCGTCGCGATCGGGATCCTGAATCCGCAGGACGAGACCAACGACAGCTGGCTCAACCGCCGGCCGCGCCAGACCGTCAGCGTGAACATCGACCATACGTGGGACGAATTCCATCTGCACGCACTGAGCACGGGCGCGTCGCTGAGCTACGGCGGCACGACGTTCGACGACCCGGCCAACACGACGTACCTGCCGTCGTACCTGAGCGTGAACCTGCGCGCGTCGTACAGGATCAACGCGCACCTGACGGTGTCCGCAACGCTGTCGAACCTGTTCGACCGTCAGTACATGACCGCGTACGGCTACAACACGCTCGGCCGCACGGCGTTCGGCAAGGTCAGCTATACGTTCTGAGCGGGGTGGTCGGTGCATCGGCGCCCAGGTGCGCGGGTGTCGATGCCGACGGGTGTACGGGTGCCGGATGTCGTCGGCCGCGAGCGAGCGATCGCGCGATCGCGTTCGCTCGCACCGCGCTACGCGTCAGGCCCCTACGACGCCCCGCACGCCCGCGATCAACTGGATCGCGCCGAACGCCGCGATCACGACGGCCGACATGCGCGACAGCCCGTGCATGAACGTCAGCGACATCTTCGTGCGCAACGCGGCAGTCGTGCCGCTCAGGCACAGCCACCACGTCGCGGAACCCAGGAACACGCCGGCGACCATCAGCGCCACGGTCGCCCCCACCGCACCTTCATGCGTGCCCGCCAGCGGGCCGAGCGCCGCGAAGATCCCGACGAACGACAGGATCGTCATCGGGTTCGACAGCGTGAGGCCGAAGGTCGTCAGGAAATCGCGCAGCACGGTCGTGCGCGGCACGTCGCGCACCGCCGCCGACGCGGCCGGCGCCTGCCGCGCGATCGACCACGCCAGCCACACGAGGAATGCGCCGCCGCCGATTTTCAGCGCGACGGTCAGCATCGGGAACGCGGTGACGATGCCGGCGACGCCCAGCGCGCCGAGCAGCCCGTAGATCGCATCGGCGCACGCGGCGCCGATGCCCGTCGCGAACCCCGCGTGAAAGCCGCGGCTCAGGCTGCGCTGGATGCACAGCATGCCGATCGGGCCGACCGGCACCGCGATCGACAATCCCATTACGACGGACTTGATGAACAGCATGGCCGGCTCCTCGCGACATGCAATGCGTTGAACCGTCATCGTAGGGAAACTCCGGTCGCCGCTGAAGGCGGTTTTTAAGGAAAAATAGCCGCTTCACCTTAAAAACTCCGCCGCGATGGACGAACTCGACTGGAAAATACTCGCGCTGCTGCAGGCCAACGGCCGCATCAGCTACACGGAGCTGGCACGCCAGGTTCACCTGTCGGTGCCGGCGGTCACGGAACGCGTGAAGCGCCTCGAATCGGCCGGCGTGATCGACGGCTACGCGGCGCGGGTCAATCCGGCCGCGGCCGGCTACCCGGTGAGCGCGCTGATCGGCATCACGGTGCCGCAGCCGGCGAAGGCGAAATTCCTGAAGCTGCTGGAGACCATTCCCGAAGTGGTCGAGTGCCATCACGTGACCGGCGCGGATTCCTACGTGATGCGGTTCGTCGCCGTCAGCATGGCGCATCTCGAACAGCTGATCGAGCGCATCAACCTGTATGGCGAAACGCGCACGTCGATCGTGATGTCGACGCCGCTGCCGGCGCGCGGGCTCGCGCGTCCGGCCGCGGCGGTCAAAGGCATGCGGGGGTGACAGGATGCCCCGCGCTGCGCGATGCTGTGCCATGCGCAGCTTGCGCGAACAGGACAACCTGCCATGTCAGTCATCGGACTCGATCATTACAACCTGCGCGCGGATCGGGCCACGCTCGATACGCTGCGCGACTTCTATGTGAACGTCGTGGGCCTCGAACCCGGATATCGACCGCCGTTCCAGAGCAGCGGCTACTGGCTCTACGCGGGGGCGCAGGCGCTCCTCCACCTGTCGGAAGCGCGACCCGGCGAGGTGCGGCCGACGAACGTCGTCAATACGTTCGACCATATGGCGTTTTCGTGCGCGAATGCCGACGACATGGAGCGGCGTCTTGCCGACGCGCAGGTCCGGTACGCGCGCCGGTACGTGCCGATCACGAGCCAGCTGCAGATCTTTTTCACCGATCCGGCCGGTAATGGCGTCGAGTTGAATTTTGCAGAAGCCGGCGGAAATTCCGGCGACAAACGGAATTAGCGCTCGGCACATCGACGCTGCGGTTTTCCTGAACATCGTCACACATGCGGTTTCCGCGTACCTCGCAGCGGAAACTGGCCCTTTCGCGTACGAATCTAAACAAATCCTCGTGCTTTTCAAGCATTTCGCCGTTTGTTGAATAGATGGCGCGGAGAGGCACGAACCCGCGGAGGACGAGAGTCGGTATTTTGTACCTTGCGATTTCTTGCAATCGTCAGGTCAATAGGCTGTAGAATCGGCCGGTCCGATGATGTGTCAAACCAATGACAAAAAGTGGGCAATTATAATAAAGGGATGGAACATGAGTGCGCAGGATATTGTGAGGGCAATCCGCAGCGGCCTGATCCAGAATGAGAGACTGGTCAAGCTCGACACGCCGCTCGGCCCGGACGTACTGTTACCGCAGCGTGTGGCGGGATGGTCACGCGTTGGCCGACATTTCGAGTTTACGCTCGACGTCCAGTCGGCCAATAGCAATATCAAACTCAAGCAGCTGATTGGTCAGCCCGTCACCCTATGGCTTCAGCAGGCCAATCATTCCTATCTCCCCCGCCACGGTTATGTCTATTCCGTCCGGCGGCTGGGATCAGAAGGCGGGTTGACAAGTTACCAACTCCGTTTCGCGTCGTGGATGCATTTCTTGAAGTTCCGTCGCGACCAACGCATTTGGCAGGACCAGACTGTAGATCAAATCCTGACCGACGTTTTCAATGCGCATTCCCAGGCAAAAGGACAGTTTGGATTTGCGATTTCGAGGCCACTCGAACCGCGTTCGTACTGCACGCAGTATGAAGATGACTGGACCTTTGTTCACCGGCTGATGGAAGCTGAAGGTTTGTTCGGTATTTGGCAACAGGCCAATGACGGCAAGTCACACACACTGACCGTCACCGACAGGCTCGAGGCTTGCGAATCGCTCACGCCGCAGACGGTGCCGTTTTCGCGCGACGGCATGAATAGTGAGGTCGACGCACTGCTGCACTGGTCGGGCGTGCGAAGCCTGCACAGTGCCGCGCTTGCGACCCGTACGTTCGACTACAAGAGTCCGTCGTCACTTGCCAATCCGAAAGGCACCCATGTGCCAACGCTGTCGCACGAGTTGCCGGAGGAACTGGAAGTCTACGAATACACGGGTGCCTATACGTACCTGAAGGACGATCGTGGCGAGCACTTGACCAGAATCCGGATGGAGGAATGGGAGTCGCGCGCAAAGCGGTTCCATGGCACAGGGGGTCTGCGCGGAGTGGATGCTGGACGATGGTTCGAATTGACCGGCCATCCCGAGCATGACCAGGATTCGGCGGCCACGCGCCAGTTCGTCGTTCTCGAAACGTCGTGGTTAATCGAAAACAATCTTCCAGGGTCAAGCCACCACGCGAATCTACCCGGAAGCCTCCAAAGTAGGCTGGCCGACGCAGCGTCAAACCGTCAACAAACCGGGGCGATCAGAGTCGCTCACCCAGACGGCTCCGCAGGTCTTTACTTCGTCGAAATCGAAACGCAACGCAAGTCCGTTCCATTCCGCAGTCCGCTCGAACATTGCAAACCCGTTATGCAAATGCAGACTGCAACGGTCGTCGGGCCGCAGGCGCAGGAAATCTATACCGACGAGTTGGGTCGCGTGAAGGTCCAGTTTCACTGGGATCGGATCGGCCAGCGCAACGAGCGCAGTTCATGCTGGGTACGCGTGGCACAGCCATGGGCGAGCGCTGGTTTCGGTGGCATCCAATTGCCAAGAATCGGCGATGAAGTGGTTGTATCGTTCCTTGACGGCGATCCCGACAGGCCGATCATCACCGCCCGCGTCGGGAACGGCGCAAACCGGCCGCAGTGGAACCTGCCTGACCAGCATCCACTATCGGGCTTCGTTAGTAAGGAAATAGGTGGCGTACAAAACAACGTCTGGCTTAAAGACGACACACAAGGTCAGGTGCAGACCCAGATACGCAGCGACCACCTCGAATCAGGCTTTCATGCCGGCTATCTCACGCGCGTGAGCGAACCCGCTGGTCGCGGCGAGAAGCGTGGCGAAGGCGTCGAACTGCGCACCGACGGGAATGCCGCCGTGCGCGGTGCACGCGGGCTATTGCTGACGACCCATCCTCGCCCCGGCGCAAGCGGCGACGCTTTCAGCGTCGATGAGGTCAACCTTCAGTTGGCAAACGCCCACGATACCGCCGCGAGCCTCGCGCAATCCGCCCAATCGGCCGGTGCGCAAGAGGACGAACAGAAAGCTGTTGCCCGGTCCCTGAAAGCGCAGGCAAAAGCCATCCAGGGCGGCGGTACATTGAAGCAGTTCGAGCAGCCGCATTTGGTGTTGGCGAGTCCCGCCGGTATCGCCACAAGCACTCCGGAACAAATTCACCTCAGTAGTGGCAAGACCACCGCGCTGACGAGCGGCGAGCACGTGTCGATCAGCACGGGAGGCGGGTTCTTTGCAAGCGCGCGCCGGGCACTGCGTCTGTTCGTCACGGAAGCGGGCATGCGGCTTATTGCAGCGGCCGGCGACATCGATGTGAAAGCGCTGAAGGACAGCATTAATCTGCTGGCCAAGCTGAACGTGACGGTGACGGCCACGAAGATCACCCTCAGCGCACAGCAGGAAGTCGAAATCAACGGTGGCGGCAGCTATACGCGATGGACGGCAGGCCAAATCAAGAGTGGGACGTCGGGCGGCTTCGAGGTCCATGCGGCAAACCATACGTGGACTGGGCCAGACAGTGTCAGCACGCCAAGCATTCCCGCATCGCCGCCAGAGAAAGAGCAGTTGCATTTCGCGCTGGGAGCGCTACCCGGCGAGGCACATCAGTACGTGAGTGAACCGTATGATCTATACAAGGGTGGCGCCAAAATCGGACAAGGCGTGACGGATGAATTCGGACGTGTCGTGGTGAACGATCATGAACCTGGTACGCCGGCCTACCAGGTCAAGCTTGCGAATGGCGGACAGTTTGACTTGAAGGTCAAGGACGCACTCCAGGACGATCCCGATCACCATGACCAGCGAACCAACCGCGGCGAACGGTTGGGCGGATAACTGCATATTGCGCCACATATAATGAGGACCTCAACGTGGTCGACTGTATCCTGAAATCCCAAAATCCAGCGACCGTCGCGATTGACGAAAAGTCGCGCGCGGCGAAATCATCTGCACAATGGTTACTGGAAAACCGGCAGGACATCGCGCCGATAACCTATGAGAATCACCTTGAGTTCCAGATTTGCGGCGAAGAGGGGTTCGCGAATATCGCGAATGATCTGAAGCTCGCGAAGGGTTCGGTCAACCTCTGCTGCTGGGGCTTCGACCCGGGTATGGAACTCATCCGCGACAAAGGCAAAGCGAAATGGCCACGTGGCCAGACCTATGGCGAACTGCTCGAGGAGATTGCAAACAAAGGCGTCACGGTTCGGCTGATGGTGTGGTACCAGGAAACCGCGTCTGCTAAACAGAATAACGTCCCGGGCTACTCCGACACCGGCCACAACCCGTTTACGAATCCGGCCGCTTTTGTCGTTGGCACGTCCAAATCTCCTTACGACAACAAGGATCGCCAGAAGTACTGCATCGAGTGGTGGAAGACGCATCGCCCCAAGGGGAACTGCAGCGGAAAGAACAAAAACTTGCTGGTGACGTTCCGTTCCGTCGATTCGGCAGACGCCGCGCACGCTTTGGCCGACGAGGAGTTCAAACCGCAAGATGGTATGTTGCCGACCAATGAACGTCCTCTCATGACGGACTATCCCACCCATCATCAGAAGCCGATCGTGATCGACTACGACTACAACAACGGCTACAAAGCGGTCGGCTACGTGATGGGATTGAACTCCGTGACTGACTACTGGGACACGACGAAGCACGCCATCGACGATCCTCTGCGAGAACTGCTGGCGAGCAAAGGACTGGAGGCTGAGCAGGCTCATGAGGAGGCAACGCTGGAGCAACCGGCTACAAAGGGCTATAAACATGTTCGCCCCTATCAGGACTATGCGTGCCGCCTGTTCGGTCCGGCGTTGAAGCGGGTGTATGACAACTTTGCACTGGACTGGAATCACTACGCCCCAGATACGCACCGAATGCCGGAGCTTGCGGAGGTACCGAGTAATATTCAAAAGGTGCCTGCAAACGCCAACCATGCAGTGCAGATCGTTCGCACTCATCCCCGGGATAAGGATAAAACGATCAAGGAACTCTACATTCACGCAAGTTCCTGGGCGCGCAACTATATCTACATGGAGAACCAGTATTTCTTCTATCCGACCTTCGCGCAAAAACTGAAATCGATACGAAAAGATCACTGGAAGGCATGGGCTGAAAAATCCGGAAGACCAAGCAGCGAAATGGGCATCCTGCATATGTTCATCGTCATCCCGCATCCCGAGGATGATGGCATGATTCCGCGCACCTACGACATGCTGACCGAGTTTGGCGCGAGCGACCCGACAGCGAATAATCCTGCAATGTCGAACCAGGGTACCTATGACAAGGAAAACCATCGGTCTCAAGACTACCCCGATGCGAAGACTGTTTCGTATCAACGTGACACCGGTATGGGTCCGGTCTTTTCAGAGACCAAGGTTCTCGATCACCCCAGCGTACAGGAATTGGCGTCCGTATATGGAATCAAGGTCAGTATTGCTCGGCTGCGCGCAAGTGGACCGATCTCAGATCACGATATGGCCTACCGTGAAATCTACATTCACTCGAAGCTGATGATTGTCGACGATGTATTTATTACGGTTGGCAGCGCGAACATGAATCAGCGCAGCATGACTGCGGACAGCGAGATCAACATTGGAGCGACCGGGTTGGACTATGCTGCTCCATTGCGAGAAAGAATATTCAAGCTGCATTCCGGCGGAGATATCGTAGGCAGCGGCGACTTTAAAGAAATCCCTTCAGTGTTCAAGCGATGGGTGGCGCGTATGGACAACAATCGCGACGTATGGAAAGCAGGCAAGACAGCTCTCAAAGGTTTTCTTCTCCCCTTCGAGGATCACCGCGCTACTGGCACGATGCACGCCTCCGCGACCATTCCATCGACGTCAGACACATCGGCCCTTACTTGAGATGAATCGATCCAACGCGAAACTGATCACCCTCGTTCTGCGATTTCTATTCGCCAGCCTCTGCTTGCTGGCCGCCAATTCGCAAGCTAGCCCTTTTTCAGCCCAGACCAGCCAGCTGAGTGCCTCCATGTCCGACCTGCCCCGTTACGAGAAACTGCCGTTATTCAGCCCTCATCGCAAGTCCTTCGCGTGCGTGTATCAGGCCCAACACGTACCGCCTGTCGACCCCCAGGCTGAATTGTGGTTTCAGCAGGCGCTGGCGCTTGATGACCCGAACATTGACTACGGTAAGCGTGATTACCCGAAGATTTACCAACTCTACTCGCAGGCTGCCGAGCGCAATCACTGGAAGGCCATGCTGAATATCGCCTCACTGATATTGAGCGATCGTCAGGGTGTTCCAACCCATGATCCCGAAACTGCTATCCGCTGGGTAGAAAAAGCGATGAAACTGGGCGTGCCTGACGCCTACGACATGATGGGGATCTACCATCAGAACGGGCTGATTAAAGGTGGTGATGCCACCAGTGCCTATGCCTTCTTCCAGCGCGCTGCTGATATGGGCAGCCCGTCCGCACAAACGTTCATTGGAACAAAGACAGATGCTGCATATGACGACCCCGGCGGTGAATTCTGGGGAAATTTGCCTATCGCGACGCAAATGCTGGAATGTGCCCTCGCGCAGGGATATGGAACTGCTGCGAAAGAGTTAGGACACGTCTACGCGAGACCGCAAACTGCTGAAGCGAAGCTGCGTGCGCTTCATGTTCTTCATCAAGGGGTCAAGCTAGGTTCCGCTGAATGCGCAAATAAGCTTTTCACCGAATTCGATGGAATGGACCTTACCGATGGAACCAACCTGGTCGGGCATATCGACAAAGCACGTGCGGAACGTTACAGCAAGCTCGGGGATGCGCTCGAGTTCTATCAGGGTCGCCTGAAGCTGCCGAATCTTGACAAGGTACTCCCGCTGCCACCCGCCCCGTTGCCGAAATGGGATGGTAAAGCACAGACGCTGATCGACGGCGCAAAGGCCGTGACACCGCCCCCCAAGCCGCAAAAGAGTGTGGCGCAGCAAGGCCGGGAATTCATTCCGGACGGGTATGCCGTGGCGGCACGAGAACATAGCACGATGGTTGTCACGGGCGACAAACCAGTACCACGCGATGGCTATTGGCTCGCGCTGTATGGCCCACCCTCTGCCTCCAAAGCCGAGCTGATCCCCGCCCGCCGTAACATTGCGGAGCGCTATCAAATCGGGGAACGCTTCGGCGCACCGTCATTCGACTGGCTGGCCGCTGAGCAGGTGCAGTGGCACTACCTTGGCGAAGCCTATGCCCTGCCCCCGCAACGCCATGATTTTCTGAAGCACATGATCGAGACGGGGTTGCTGCGTGAAGTGCCCGAGACAGCCTCTCCAGTCCGGTGTAGTGGTCATCAACGTTGCCCCCAAACCGGAATATGGGAAGGTCGCGTGGCTGCGGAGCATCCGATGGCAGCACTGTACAACGGGTGGGATCGTCAAGCATTCGTCGAGAAAGGCCAGGAATTTCCGCACTCCGGAGATAGCTTCATCGACGTCGCCTTGACGGATGTGCAATGGACGTACCTAGGCAGTCCGAATCCGGAAACCGGCGTGCCTGGCATCTATACGATTGGATTGTAAGCGTTCGGCCCACCACGCTGTCTCGCGCGAGCAAAGAACAAATGGTCCGTCAGGTCATCGTGGTGGGCGATACGCTCGTACCTCATGACAACACCGTTACGACAGGTTCGAATACCGATGCGGTAGACGGCCAGGCGATGCGATCGAACGCCAAGGGTACTGAACACCGACGATAGTTGAGGGCGATGCGAAGTTGTACATCGGTGACGTGCTAGTTGCATTCCATCGACATCGCACGACATACGGCTGCACGTTGGTCAGTCGCTCGACTACCGGGTCGTGGTCCGGAGCGTGACAGGACTACCGCCCCCCGGAATGCTCGCCGGACGCGCCCCCCTCACGCGCCGTACCTGCGATCCTTCCCGGGCACGATGTGCCGCATGCAGATCGAAGCGTTCGGGTTTGGCCCGTCTCGCCTGCCATCACGCGCGGCGAACCTCACCGCTGCTTCTCGAGCTTCACGATCGTCAGCGCACCATTCACGCGCTCGACCCGGACCTTGACCTTGTCGCCCACGTGCAGTGACGCGATCATCGCCGGGTCGCCGGCCTTGAATGCCATCGTCATCGGCGCCATCCCGACGTTCTGGAGCGCGCCGTGCTTCAGCGTCACCATGCCGTGTCCGGCATCGATCTGTTTCACTTCGGCGTCGGTCAGCGCCGAATCCGGCGCCGACGTCTTCGGGTCGCCCATGTCCATGTTCATGTCGGACATGCTGCCGGCTGAATACGCCGGTGTCGCGACGACGTTCATCGCGCAGAGGACGGCGACGGCAATATTTCGAATCTTCATCAACCGACTCCCGGCTGCAGCGGGTAACGCATGCAACGCGCCCGCTACACCAGCAACGTCGCGACCGCCCACCCGATCAGCACGACACCCAGCGCCCGGCCGACCCGCTCGCCGCCCGGCAGCACCTTTTCGACCAGCACGAACAGCGACAACGCGACGATCCACACGACGTTCATCACGCCGCCGACGAACAGCAGCGCCATCAGCAGCCAGCAGCAGCCCACGCAATACGCGCCGTGGCGCGCGCCGAGCAGGAAGCTGCCGGTGATTCCCGGGCGCCAGTATGTCGCGAGAAACCGCACCGGCGACCGGCATTGCCGCAGGCATGCCTGTTTCAGCGGCGAGAACTGATAGACGCCGGCCAGCGCGAGGACGATCGCGGACAGCGCGGCGCTCTTCGACCACAGCATCATCCCGGAGATCAGGCCGGCAGGCTGCAGCAGCATCTGCAGCACGGCCGCGCCGACCGAGAACGCGAGCCATACGGCCAGATAGCCGGCCAACAGGCACGTCGACGTGAATGCCGACCCCGCACCGCCCCGATCGTGATGCCGCAGCACGCGCCGGTACAGCAGCACGACCGGCGCCGCGCCGGGCGTCATCATCGCGATCATCATCACCCACCACATCAGGATCACGGTCGCCAGCGACGGATCCATGGCGCCCATGCCGTCGGCCAGCCGATGCGGGAACAGCGCGACCGCCGTCATGTCCAGCGCCGACATGCCGGTGCCGGCCCCCGTCCACAGGTAGGCCCAGCACGCGCCGACGAGCACGGTCATGCCGAGCAGCGTGACGACGCGCTCGCGTCCGAGAAGCTCGCCGACGGGGATCATGCCGCGACGCGATGCCGGATCAGCCCGTGGTTGTTCAGGTGCAGCCGAGCGAACTGCGCGTAGCTCCGCTCGAGATCCAGCTGGATGTGGCCGTGCGACCGGCCGGTGCCGGATCCGATCTCGGCCAGCTCGTATTCGAAGCCGTGCGGCAGGTCGATCCGCACGCGATGTTCGGCGCCCGTCACCGGATTGCGGATCGGCTCGCCGACGATGTCGAGCACGCCGTCGATGCTGATCCGGCCGCGCCGCGCATCGACATCGACGTCGAAATCGATCTTCGCGAAGATCGGCTCGTAGGCCTGTTCGAGCGTCGATGCGAACACGGAAAACATCGTCGCGAACGGATCGGTATCCTGACCGGTCATGATCTTCAGCACGGCTTCGCACTGCGCGGGACTCGCACGCTCGTCGACGATCGGCTGGCACCGGCCGTGGCCTTCGTGAATCGGCCCGGGCCACTGGAACACGACCGCGATCCGGACACCGTCGAGCACCACGTCGCCGTAGTGGCCGCTGTCGATCGAAATCGCACCCATCGCTTCGCAGTTGCCGTGCGTCGGCAACGAATTGAACTGGCAGGGGCAACCGTATGAGCAATTGCAGTTCATCAGTTCGGTTCCCTGAATCTCCCACGGCGTCATGGCTTCACCTCGCGCAGTCGCTGGCACGTAATGTTTCGAATCTAGTGCAGCGGACAGGGGAAATCAAAGTGCGCGCGAGTGCCTCGTGCGTCGAAAAAAACCGCGCGCCCGCGCGGCGCGCAACGGTCCTGGCCCGACGCATTCGACATCGCCGTGCAGCCCCGCCGATGCAGGCCTTTCGATGCGCAACGGCGCGCTCGAACGAGCGTGTTCGAGCCATGTCGGACAAAAGCCGACGGCACGTCCGCGGCATCACGAATGCGGGCATCCCGCATCGGTCCTGGTCCATACTGTCTCGCAATCGACGATTTACCCCGACCGTCGCCGTCGCCCCGGATGGCTGTCATGCGCGTTCAAAGTGCGTTGCTTTTTCTCGTCGGCACCCTGCTCACCGCGGGCGGCTACGGTGCAACCTTCCTGCTGTCGATGCGCTTTCGCGCGATCGGCGGCAGCGATCTCGATACCGGCGCGGCACTGGCCGCGGCGACGGTCGGCACGTTCGCCGGCTTGTCGTTCGTCGGCTGGTTCTCGCAGCAGATCGGCACCGCACGGATCGCCGCGCTGTCGTCACTGTGCATCGGCGCCGGCATCGTCGGCTTCGCGCTCGTCGGGCGCGCGGCCTACGCGGACCTGCCGTCCGGCTTCCTGGTCGGCTTCGGCTGGGGCGCGTTTCACCTGGCCGCGCCGATGTCGCTGGCCGAGCGTACCAGCGGTGCGGAGCGCGGCACCTGGTTCTTTCGATCGGCGACGTTCCAGATGACCGGTATCGGTGCATCCCCGGCGTTTGCCGCCTATGCGATGCGCATGCTCCACTGGTCGATCGACGACACGCTTTACGCGGTCGGCGCGCTGTGCGCGCTCGCGTCGCTGATGCTGGAAGCATTCGGCCGCCTGAGCCCGCGTCCGTCCGCCCCCGTCGCCGGCGGCCGGTGGGTGCGCGAGCTGCGCACGATCTCGCGCACGCGGGCGGCCGCGCCGATCGCGATGATTGCGCTCGGCACCTGCGTGTTCTCCGGCCTGATGACGTTCCAGATGTCGCTCATGCAGGGCACGCAGGCGCGGCCCGGCACATTCTTCAGTGTTTATACGATGACGGTGGTGAGCGCGCGCTGGCTGCTCGGGAGATGGGTCAGGATGGCGCGCCCCGAAACGGCGACCAAGGGCCTGCTCATGTTGATGCTGCTCGGCGCGCTCGCGATGTTCGGCGCTGCCGCGCACGCATCGCTGCAGTCCGTCGCGGCCGTCCTGCTGGGCGCCGGCTACGGTCTCATGTATCCGGTGATCCTGGCGCAGGCGGTCAACGATTGCCCGGACGCGCAACGGCATGGCGTGCTGACCTGGTTCGTCGCGTCGTATTTCATCGGCGCGTTCGGGTTTCCGTCGATCGGTGGCTGGGTGATGGTGCATGCCGGCAAGGGCGCGTTGCTGATGCTCATCGCCAGCTGCGGGCTGGCGGCGCTGTCGCTCGCGATCCTGCGCGACCGGCCGGAGCCGGTGCGCACGCAATAAGCGGCGGCGCCATGCCGGCGCGGTCACCCAGTTTTTTTCGGCGCGCGAGCGACGGCAAACCACGCCATCATCGCGCCCGCGACCCACGCGCAGGTCAGCAGCAGGTCGAAGTCCATCATGCCTTCGAAATTCGCACTGTTCTCGAAGCTGCAATGCCGGCTGCCGCGAAATTCGATGCAACCGCTGGCGACCCACTGGATGTGCATGAATACGTGATAGACGGCGAAAGCGGAAGCGATAATGGCGACGCGCAGGCGTAGGGTCGTTTTCATTCGGCGCCGGAGGCGGTGGGATGGTCTGACGCCGATCTTAAGACAACGGCGCCGCATCAGGCAATCGATCCCGCGCGAACGCCGCGACCGGCATGCACGACGGCGAATCGCCATCCGCACAAACCCCGATAAAACCCGTGACATCGCGCTTTCGGCGCGGCGTCGTGCGGCGCGCACGGGTTTGCGGTATTCACGCTGACGCACGACGGTCTTGCCGCCGGCAAGCATCCGCCGCCTGAACGACGACGCGCATCGCTTATGCGCCGTCGATCTGCCGGAGCGTCCTCAGGCAATCCACCGCGAGCTGCTGATAGATCCGCGTGCCGTTCGCCTTGGCGTCGATCTCCGCGTCGCTCAGCCGCCGCACCACACGGCCCGGCACGCCCGCGAGCAGCACGCCGCGCGGCACGTCGTAACCGGCCTTCACGAACGCGCAGGCCGCGACGATCGTGGTCGCGCCGATCGTCGCGCCGTCCATCACGACCGCGTTCATCCCGATCATCGTGTCCGGCTCGAGCGTCGCGCCATGCACGATCGCGCCATGGCCGATGTGGCTGTTCACGCCGAGCCGGCACGTCTCGCGGATGCCGACGTGCAGTACGCAGCCGTCCTGCACGTTGCTGCCATCGCCGACGACGATCGCGCCGAAGTCGCCGCGCAGGCTCGCGTGCGGGCCGATGTAGCAGCCCGCGCCGATCGTCACGTCGCCGATCACGACCGCGCTCGGATGAACGTACGCGGACGGATCGACGCGCGGGCGCATGCCGTTGAATTCGAACAGCGGCATCGCTCAGAGCACCGCGGCCGCTTCGGGCACGAGCGTGAACAGATCGCCGACGAGGCCGTAGTCGGCCACGCCGAAGATCGGCGCTTCCGGATCCTTGTTGATCGCGACGATCACCTTCGAATCCTTCATGCCGGCCAGATGCTGGATCGCGCCTGAGATACCGACGGCGATGTACAACTGCGGCGCGACGATCTTGCCGGTCTGGCCGACCTGGTAGTCGTTCGGCACGTAGCCGGCGTCCACCGCCGCGCGCGATGCGCCGAGTGCGGCGCTCAGCTTGTCGGCCAGCGGCTCGAGAACCTTCATGTAGTTCTCGCCGCTGCCCAGGCCGCGGCCGCCCGACACGATGATGTTCGCGCTGGTGAGTTCGGGGCGATCGAGTTTCGTCACCTCCCGGCCGATGAACTGGGACACACCCGCGTCTGCTGCCGCTTCGATCTTCTCGACCGCTGCGCTGCCGCCAACGCCCGCGACCGGATCGAAGCCCGTCGTCCGCACCGTGATCACCTTGATCGGGTCGCCCGACTGCACCGTCGCAATCGCGCTGCCTGCATAGATCGGACGCTCGAACGTGTCGGCCGATACCACCGCCGTGATGTCGGAGATCTGCGCGACGTCCAGCTTCGCGGCGATGCGCGGCGCGATGTTCTTGCCGTAGGCGGTGGCCGGCGCGAGGATGTGCGAGTAGTTCGACGCGACGGTCAACACCGTCGCTTCGACGTTCTCCGCGAGACCGTCCGCGAGTTGCGGCGCGTCGGCGAGCAGCACTTTCGCAACGCCTGCGATCTTCGCTGCCGCATCGGCCGCCGCTTGCGCGTGGTGGCCCGCGACCAGCACGTGAATGTCGCCGCCGCCGAACGCGCCAACTTCGGCGGCCGCCGCCACCGTGTTCAACGTCGCGGCCTTGATGGGCGACGCGCCGCCTGCCGATGCCGCATCGTGCTCGGCGATTACCAGAATCGTCATGTCCGTCCGCTCCCTGTTACAGCACCTTGGCTTCGGTCTTCAGCTTGTCGACCAGCGTCTGCACGTCCGGCACCTTCACGCCGGCCGCGCGCTTCGGCGGCTCGGCCACCTTCAGCGTCTTCAGGCGCGGCGCGACGTTGACGCCCAGGTCTTCCGGCTTCACCGTTTCCAGCGGCTTCTTCTTCGCCTTCATGATGTTCGGCAGTGTCACGTAACGCGGCTCGTTCAGGCGCAGGTCCGTGGTCACGACTGCGGGCAGTCGAAGCGACAGCGTTTCCGCGCCGCCGTCGACTTCGCGCGCGACCGTCGCACGGCCGTCGGCGATCGTCACCTTCGACGCGAACGTCGCTTGCGGCAGGCCAGCCAGCGCAGCCAGCATCTGACCGGTCTGGTTCGAATCGTCGTCGATCGCCTGCTTACCCAGGATCACCAGTTGCGGCTGTTCCTTGTCGACCAGCGCCTTCAGGATCTTCGCGACACCGAGCGGCTCGACCGCGTCGCCAGCTTCGACGAGGATCGCGCGATCCGCGCCGATCGCAAGCGCCGTGCGCAGCGTTTCCTGCGCCTGCGCGACGCCGACCGACACGGCCACCACCTCCGTCACGACGCCGGCCTCCTTCAGCCGCACGGCCTCTTCCACCGCGATTTCGTCGAACGGGTTCATCGACATCTTCACGTTCGCGATGTCGACGCCGGTGCGGTCGGACTTCACGCCGACCTTCACGTTCGCGTCGACCACGCGCTTCACTGCCACGAGCGCTTTCAACTGCCTGTCTCCTGTTTCGTTGCGATCGCCGCGGCGCGTCAGCGCGCGGTGTATCCGCCGTCGATCACCAGCTCCGCACCCGTCACGTAGCGCCCGGCCGGCGACACGAGATACAGGATGCCGGCCGCGATGTCGCGCGGGCTGCCGATCTTCGCCATCGGCACGTGGGTCTGCAGATAGCCGAACACGTTGTCGGGATCCTGGCCCATCTGGCGGAACGCTTCCTCGAGCATCGGCGTGCGGATGTAGCCCGGATGCACCGAGTTCGCGCGGATGTTCTTCGCCGCATACAGCATCGCATCGACCTTCGCCATCATCCGCACCGCGGCCTTCGACGCGTGATACGCCGGCACGTCCGGGCCGCCGACGATCCCGTACATCGACGACAGGTTCACGATCGAGCCGCCGCCGGCCGCTTCGAGGCGCGGAATCGCCGCGCGCGTGCACAGGAACACGCCGTTGACGTTCACGTCCTGCACGCGCTGCCATTGCGCGAGCGTGAGTTCGTGCGTCGGCACGTTGTGCCCTTCGATGCCCGCGTTGTTCACGAGCACGTCGAGGCGCCCGAAGTGCGCGACGATCTCGCCGAACACGCGCTCGACGTCGGCCTCGTGCGTGACGTCGAGCGACCAGAACGCGGCCTGGCCGCCTTGCGCGCGAATCTCCTCGACGAGCGCTTCCGCGGGCTGCGACAGCACGTCGAGGATCGCGACGCTCGCGCCGGCCGCGGCCAGCGTGCGCGCCGTTTCCGCGCCGATGCCGCGCGCGCCGCCGGTGATCGCGGCCACCTTGCCGCGCAGGTCGAACAGGTCTTCGATGAGTTTCATGGTGTCTCCGTGTAATCAGGCGGACCGGCCTCGCACCGGCCGGTCATCAGGGGTATCTGGCGTTATCGCGTATTCGGCGCAGCCAGGAAATCGAGGCATTCCCGATTGAAATAGGCCGCATGCTCCACCATGACCCAGTGGCCGCAGCGGTTCAGCAGCACGAAGCGCGCGTCGCGGCAGCGCTCGAGGAACGTCAGCGCGCCACCGACCGGATTGAAGCGGTCGTCCGTGCCCCAGAAACCGAGCACCGGGCAGCGCAGGTCGCCGAGCGCGCCCGTCAGGTTCGGCACGCTCATCGTCGACAGCACTTCGGTCGGCTGCTCGACACACACCTTCATCCGCTCGGCGACGAGCGCGTCGGTGACGATCGCCGGATCGTGCACCAGCAGCGTCAGCAGCTCGCGCATCGTGTCGTCATTCATCTGGCGATTGGTGAAGAGCTTCACCATCCGCTGGATCCCTTCCATCCGGAAATAGGTGTCGCGATCCTCGACGCCGCCCGGCGCCATCATGATCAGCCCGTCGACTTCGTCCGGGTAATCGAGCGCGTATTTCAGCGCGATCGCGCCGCCGAGCGAGTTGCCGAGCAGCACGGCCGGCCCGATGCCGAGCGCGGACAGCTGCGCGTGCAGCGCGCCGACGAAGAAATCGAGCGTGTAGGCGACGTCGGACGGCTTCGACGACTGCCCGTAGCCCGGCAGGTCGACGACGATCGCGCGGTGGCCGGCCGCCGCGAACGCGGGGTAGTTGTGCTTGAAGTTGCTGAATCCGCTGGCGCCCGGGCCGCTGCCGTGGATGAACACCACCGGGCGGCCTTCGCCCGCCTCGAAATGATGCAGGCGCAGGCCGCCCGGTACGTCGGTGAAGATGCCGGCCGGCGGCGTCGTGGGGGTCGTCATCGCGGGTTGTCTCCTTCCTCGGTCGATGGATGCCTGCCACGATGATTGCGCCGCCGGCGCCGGCCGGCATCATCCTTTCAGACTACGAAGCCGCGCGCGCTTGTTCCTATCATCGGGCCACCGAAACGGAGGCAGACGATGAACGGATTCGACTACAGCGGCAAGACGGTGCTCGTGACGGGCGGCACCAAGGGCATCGGGCGGCGCATCGCCGAGCGGTTTCTCGCGGTGGGCGCGCGCGTGTTCGTGTGCGGGCGCAGCGCACCCGACATGCCGCCGTCGGCGGGCGGCCGCACGGCCACTTTCGTCGCGGCCGACCTGCGCGACATCGAACAGGTCGATGCGATGCTCGCGACGGTCCGCGCCGCGACCGGCGGCCTCGACGTGCTCGTCAACAACGCGGGCGGCTCGCCGTTCGTGCTCGCGGCCGACGCATCGCCGCGCTTCACCGAATCGATCGTGCGGCTGAACCTGATCGCGCCGCTGCAACTCGCGCAGCGCGTGAACGCGATCATGCAGCCGCAACCGCGCGGCGGCGTGATGCTGTTCATCGCGAGCGTCAGCGCGTCGCGGCCGTCGCCCGGCACCGCGGCCTACGGCGCCGCGAAGGCGGGGCTCGTCAACGCGGTCACGTCGCTCGCGGTCGAGTGGGCGCCGCGCGTGCGCGTGTGCGCGATCAGCCCGAGCCTCGTGCAAACCGAATCCGCGACCGAAGGCCACTACGGTGACGATGCGGCGCTCGACGCGATCCGCGCGACGATTCCGGCCGGACGGCTCGCGACGCCCGACGACGTCGCGGCGGCGTGCCTGTTCCTCGCGTCACCCGATGCGTCGTACACGTCCGGCGCGAACCTGCGGCTCGACGGCGGCGGGGAGCGGCCCGCATTTCTGTCGGCGGCACAGACCGACGCGCGATAACCCGCGCGGCGCGAGCGGTGTCGTGCGCTCGATGGTTTCCAGTCCTAGGGAAGTCATCTAGTTCATTTTGACGATTCCCTGCTATCGCGATCTCCCTACTCTGCCTCTCACGACAACCACAGTCGACCGTCGTCGATACCCCCAGAGGAGACACCATGCATCAACGGATTTCGCGCCGTACCGACAAGCGGGCCATCGCCACGCTGTCGACGCTGGCCGCCGCGCTGCTGACGTGCGCCGTTCCCGACGCGCACGCCGGCAGCACGATCGAGCTTGGCGCCGACACGACGCTGGACTACACGTTCACGCTGAGTTACGGCCTCGGCATGCGCACGCGTGCGCCGAGCGGCAATCTGCTGACGCCCGCGAACATCAACGGCGACGACGGCGACCGCAACTTCGCGAAGAACAAGCTGATCGAGAACCAGGTCAGCCTGCTCGGCGAAGTGAACCTGAAACACGACGACTGGGGCGTGTTCGTCCGCGCGAGCACGTTCTACGATCAGGCGTACCGCCACCCGAACTACAACGACGCGCCCGGCACGGTCAACCACACGGGCCAGTACAACAATTTCACCGGCGACGCCCGCTACTGGTCGGGCGGCCACACGACGCTGCTCGCCGCCTACGCCTACAACACCTTCAAGATCGGCCCGACGAGCCTCAACGTGAAGGTCGGCGACCAGGTGGTCGCGTGGGGCGAAAGCCTGTTCTTCCCGAACATCGCAGGCGCGCAAGGCCCGGCCGATGCCACCAAGTCCTATGTCGCGGGCGCTCAGGTGAAGGACATCCTGCTGCCGGTGCCGCAGATCTCGACGCAATGGCAGATCACGCCGAACTTCAGCCTGCTCGGCTACTACCAGTTCTCGTTCCAGCAGAACCGCCTGACCGCGCCCGGCACGTACTGGAGCTATTCGGACGTGGTCGGCCCGGGCGCGCAGTTCATCATCGGCCCGGGCGGGATGATCATTCCGCGCGGGGCCGACGACAAGCCGAGCGCCCGCAACCAGTGGGGTATCGGCGCACGCGTGCGCGTGCTCGGCGACACCGAGCTCGGCGTGTACCACCTGCATTACAACGACATGAACCCGAGCGTCGTCACGACGTACTTCCCGACGCTCCAGTACCAGCAAAAATATTTCAGCAACATCAAGCTGACCGGCGCGAGCTTCTCGACGCAGGTCGGCCCGGTGAACGTCGCGGGCGAAGTGTCGTATCGCCAGGGCGCGGCCGTGCTCGTCAACACGCCCACCGGCCCGCAGTCGACGCGCGCGAACGTGCTGCAGACCAACCTGTCGGGCATCTACTCGATCGGGCCGAGCTTCCTCGCGAACTCGCAGTCGCTGGTCGGCGAACTGACGTACGTGCATGCCGGCAGCATCTCCGCGCTCGACGGCTCGACCACGCTCGCCAACTCGCGCAACGCGCTCGCGATGGAGATCGCGTGGACGCTCAGCTACAAGAACGTGTTCAACGGCTGGGATCTCGACGTGCCGCTGACCTACTCGCACGACCTGACCGGCACGTCGCCGCTCGCGGGTGCGCTCGGCTCGCTGACGGGCCAGGGCGATCACCGCGTGACGGCCGGCGTGACGTTCACGCGCCTGAGCAACCTGCAGCTGGCGCTCGTCTACGCCAAGTTCCTCGGCTCGCCCAACCCGGTCACGCGTCCGCTCGCGGATCGCGACTACGTGCTCGCCACGGCGACCTACCACTTCTGAGCGGCCCGGCCGCTCGTCACTCAGCAAGAAGAGGATTTGTCATGAAACGAACTCGTCTCCCCCTCCTGCGCGCATCGGTGATGGCCGCTTGCGCGCTCGTCGCGACGGCCTCGTTCGCGAAGGTCACGCCGGACGACCTGAAGGCGCTCGACGGCCCGCTCACGCCGATGGGCGCAGTGCGCGCCGCAAGCAAGGACAACAGCGTGCCGGAGTGGTCGGGCAAGTGGCTCGGCACGCCGCCCGACGTGCAGTACAAGCGCGGCAGCCGCTACCCCGATCCGTTCGCGAACGAAAAGCCGGTCGCGACGATCACCGCCGAGAACATGGCGCAGTACGCGGAGCACCTGACCGACGGCCAGAAGGCGATGTTCAAGCGCTATCCGGCCACGTTCAAGATCAACGTCTATCCGAGCCATCGCGACTTCCGCTACGCGGATGCCGTCTACAAGGACATCCGCACGTATGCGCCGGATTCGACGATGACGTCCGACGCGAACGGGCTGACCAACGCGCCGCCGCAGGTGCCGTACCCGATTCCGAAGACGGCCGCCGAGCTGCTGTGGAACCAGCGCTTCTCGTCGGCGATCGGCACCGAGCAGGCAACCTACGACCAGGCGGTCGTGTACTCCGACGGCAACATCGCGTGGGGCAAGGTGCGCTACGACATCTACTCGCCGCGCAACGTCGGCAAGTACGACGTGAAGAGCGACCTGAACAACCGCACGTTCTACCGCAACGCGACGGAGCTGCCGCTGTCGGACCGCGGCTCGCTGATCGTCGGCTTCCAGAACTGGGACAAGGCCGGCGCGGACAACTCGTCGCGCACGTGGATGTACAACCCCGGCACGCGGCGCGTGCGCCAGGCGCCGGAATACGGCTATGACCAGCCGCAGGGCCCGGGCGGCTTCCGCACCGTCGACGACGACCGCCTGTACAACGGCCCCGGCGACCGCTACGACTGGAAGATCGTCGGCAAGCGCGAAGTCTACGTGCCGTACGACAACTACAAGGCGATGGACAGCTCGGTCAAGTATGCGGACCTGCTGACCAAGGGACATGAAAACCCTTCGTACATCCGCTACGAGCTGCATCGCGTGTGGGTGCTGCAGGCGACGCTGAAGAGCGGCTATCGCCACCAGTACGCGAAGCGCGTGCTGTACATCGACGAGGATTCGTGGATGACGCTGCTCGCCGACAACTACGACGCACGCGGCCAGCTGTGGCGCACCAACGTCGCGACGACGCTGTACGCGTATGACGCGAAGACGTTCTACCCGGGCGTCGTGTTCTTCCACGACCTGATCTCCGGCGCCTACATGGCCGACCGCCTGACCAACGAAGGGCCGATGCCGAAGCTCGACAGCAGCCCGCAGTTCAGCGAAGCGTATTTCTCGCCGGACGCGATCCGAAGTTCGGGTAACTAAGCAAATCGCCGCACGCGCCGGAGCCTCGCTCCGGCGCCTGACGCCGCCCGAGACGGCGGCCTTTTCCATTCGAGGGCCCTACCATGTCCAACCGCTTGCATGCGACGCTCGGCGACGAGCTGTATGCCGCGTGGCACTCCCGCGCGCCGGTCGCGCCGCTGTCGGGGCGGCCGCGCCGGCTGTCCCTCGACGATGCGTACCGGATCCAGCAACACTTCATCGAACGCCGCGTCGAATGCGGTGAATCGGTGGTCGGCAAGAAGATCGGCGTGACGAGCCAGGCCGTGCAGGACATGCTGAACGTGCGCCAGCCCGATTTCGGGATCCTGCTGTCCGGCATGCACTACGCGGCCGGCGAGGCGATCGCCGCCGAGTCGCTGATCGCGCCGCGCGCCGAAGGCGAGATCGCGTTCATCCTCGCGCGCGACCTGCGCGGCCCCGGCATCGACCGCACCGACGTGATCGCCGCGACGGCCGCGGTCGCGCCCTGCTTCGAGATCGTCGATTCGCGCATCCGCGACTGGGCGATCCGCATCGAGGACACCGTTGCCGACAACGCGTCGTGCGGCGTGTACGTGCTCGGCGATGCGCGCGTCGATCCGCGCACGCTCGATCTCGCCGCGTGCGAGATGACGATCGAGAAGAACGGCGAGACCGTCGCGCAAGGCCGCGGCGATGCGGCGCTCGGCCATCCCGCCGACGCGGTCGCGTGGCTCGCGAACACGCTCGCCGAATACGACGTACCGCTGCTCGCCGGCGAGATCGTGCTGTCCGGCTCGCTCGCGAAACTGATTCCGGTCACGGCCGGCGACGCGCTGTCGATGCACATTTCCGGCATCGGCGGTTGCGACGTCCGCTTTATCTAAAGGAAGAGGAAGAATCCTGATGAAGAAAATCAAATGCGCACTGATCGGGCCCGGCAACATCGGCACCGACCTGCTCTACAAGCTGCGCCGCTCGCCGGTGCTCGAACCGGTGTGGATGGTCGGCGTCGACCCGGCGTCCGACGGCCTCGCGCGCGCGCGTGAATTCGGGCTGAAGACCACCGACAAGGGTGTCGACGGGCTGCTGCCGCACGTCGCCGACGACGAGATCCGCATCGCGTTCGACGCGACGTCGGCCTACGTGCATCGCGACAACTCCGACAAGCTCACCGCGCTCGGCGTGAAGATGATCGACCTGACGCCCGCCGCGATCGGGCCGTACTGCGTGCCGCCGGTCAACCTCGACGCGCATCTCGGCAGCGCGCAGATGAACGTGAACATGGTGACCTGCGGCGGCCAGGCGACGATCCCGATGGTGTACGCGGTGTCGCGCGTGCAGCCGGTTGCGTACGGCGAGATCGTCGCGACCGTATCGTCGCGCTCGGTCGGCCCCGGCACGCGCAAGAACATCGACGAATTCACGCGCACGACGTCCGGTGCGATCGAACAGGTCGGCGGCGCGCGCAAGGGCAAGGCGATCATCGTGATCAATCCGGCCGAGCCGCCGCTGATCATGCGCGACACGATTCACTGCCTGACCGACGGCCCGCCCGACGTCGACGCGATCACCGCGTCGGTGCATGCGATGGTCAAGGAGGTACAACGCTACGTGCCCGGCTACACGCTGAAGAACGGCCCGGTGTTCGACGGCAACCGCGTGTCGGTCTTCATGGAAGTCGAGGGGCTCGGCGATTACCTGCCGAAATACGCGGGCAATCTCGACATCATGACCGCCGCCGCGGCCGCCACGGCCGAGCGTTTCGCCGAACAGATGCTGGCCGCGACGGCCGCCACCGCTTGAGTCGAGGAGTCACACGATGTCACTTGCAGGCAAGAAGATCACCGTCCACGACATGTCGTTGCGCGACGGGATGCACCCGAAACGTCACCAGATCACGCTCGACCAGATGCGCAACATCGCGCGCGGGCTCGATGCGGCCGGTGTGCCGCTGATCGAGGTCACGCACGGCGACGGGCTCGGCGGCGCTTCGGTCAACTACGGTTTTCCCGCGCATACCGACGAGGCGTACCTGAGCGCCGTGATACCGGAGCTGAAGCAGGCGAAGGTGTCGGCGCTGCTGCTGCCCGGCATCGGCACCGTCGAGCACCTGCGCATGGCGCACGAGCTCGGCGTCGGCACGATCCGCGTCGCGACGCACTGCACCGAAGCCGACGTGTCGGAACAGCATATCGGCCTCGCGCGCACGCTCGGCCTCGATACCGTCGGATTCCTGATGATGGCGCACATGTCATCGCCCGAGCAGCTCGTCGTGCAGGCGAAGCTGATGGAGTCGTACGGCGCGAACTGCATCTATATCACCGATTCGGCCGGCCACATGCTGCCCGACGACGTGACCGCGCGGATCGGCCAGGTGCGCGCCGCGCTGAAGCCGGAGACGGAACTCGGCTTCCACGGCCACCACAACCTCGCGATGGGCGTCGCGAACTCGGTCGCGGCGGTCGCCGCCGGCGCGAACCGGATCGACGCGGCTGCCGCCGGCCTCGGTGCCGGCGCGGGCAATACGCCGATGGAAGTGTTCGTCGCGGTGTGCGACCGGATGGGAATCGAGACCGGCGTCGACGTGTTCGCGATTTCCGACGTCGCCGAGGATCTCGTCGTGCCGATCATGGACGCGCCGATCCGCCTCGACCGTGATGCGCTGACGCTCGGTTACGCGGGCGTCTACTCGTCGTTCCTGCTGTTCGCGAAGCGCGCGGAGGCGAAGTACGGGATTCCGGCACGCGACATCCTCGTCGAACTCGGCCGGCAGCGGCTCGTCGGCGGGCAGGAGGACATGATCGAGGATGCGGCGCTGACGATGGCGCGGGCACGGGCGGTGGCGGCCTGAGTTGAACCATTGCGTTCGGCGGCCGCCCTGGCCGTCCCAATGAAAAACGCGGAGCCTCGTGCTCCGCGTTTTCATTTCAACTGCGATTCGCTACGACGATTCACTCAGAACCGCTGCGACGGAATGTTGCCGCCATCCACGACCAGCTCGGCCCCGGTCACATAGCTCGCCTCGTCGGACATCAGGAACCGCGCCACGCGGCCGATCTCCGCCGGATCGCCGAGCCGGCCCAGCATGATGCGACGCTCGAACGTGCCGGCCGGCAACGCGTCGACGGCCGGCTGGAGCATCGGCGTCAGGATCTGGCCCGGCGAGATCGCGTTCACGCGGATACCGTCGTCGCCGAGGCCGTCCGCGAGCGAGCGGACCAGCGCGAGCACCCCGCCCTTCGATGCCGTGTACGCCGGAATCAAGCCGTTACCGAGCGTCGCGTTGATCGACGCGATCGCGACGACCGCCGAGCCGCGCTGCCCGCGCAGGTCCGGCAGCATCGCCTGCACGAGCAGCGCGAGCGCACGCAGGTTCACGTCGAGCACGGCGTCCCAGCGTGCCTCGGTCAGCCCGTCGATGCCGCTCTGGTCGACCACGCCCGCCGCATGCACGAGGCCGCCGAGCGTCGGCAACGCGGCGCGCGTCGCGGCCAGCGCGTCGTTGATCTGGCGGGCTTCGCACAGGTCGACGCCGATACAGAAGGTCGGCACGCCGTAGCGCTCGGCGAGCCGGCCCGTCACGTCGCGCGCCTTGTCGGCCTGGATGTCCCAGATCGCGACCGGGCGGCCGACCGCCGCGAGCGCTTCCGCGCACGCGTGGCCGATGCCCGATGCGCCGCCCGTCACGACGACGCCGGTGGCCGGTGCGTCGAGTGCAATGCGCGATACGTCGCCATGCGAGGAAGGGGTTCGAATCGTCACGTGTTGTCTCCCGTGTTGAATTTTTTGTGTCGATGGTTCAAGCGCCGACGGTCGCACGTCACGCCGCATCCCGCGCAAACAATGCGCGCAGCGCCGGCTTCAATACCTTGCCCGACGCGTTGAGCGGCAGCGCGTCGACGAACGCGATGCCGCGCGGCACCTTGTAGTTCGCCATCCGCGTGCGGCACCACGCGGCGAGCGTCGCCTCGTCGAGCGCCGCGCCCGCGCGCGGCACGACGAACGCGTGGCCGGCTTCGCCCAGCCGCGCGTCGGGCACGCCGATCACCGCAACCTGCGCGACGTCCGGGTGCGCGCCGATCATGTTCTCGATTTCCGCCGGATAGCAGTTGAATCCGCCGACGATGAACATGTCCTTCAAACGATCCGTGATGCACAGGTAGCCGCGTTCGTCGAGCACGCCGACGTCGCCCGTATGCAGCCAGCCGTTCGCATCGATCGCGTCGCGGGTCGCCGCGTCGTCGTCGAGATAGCCCTGCATCACGTTGAAGCCGCGAATCAGGATCTCGCCCGGCATCCCGGCCGGCACGTCGGCCCCCGCCGCGTCGACGCAGCGCAATTCGATGCCGGGCAGCGGTTGGCCGCAGGTCGTCGCGGCGACGTGCTCGTCGTCGCCCGCGCGGCAGACGGTCGCGAGCCCGCAGCATTCCGTCAGTCCGTATGCGGTCAGCACCGACGCGAAGCCGAGCCGGTCGCGCATCCGCGCGATCAGGTCGGGCGCGACGTTCGCGGCGCCGGTGACGGCCACGCGCAACGACGAGCGGTCGAAGCGGTCGAGCCCGGGATGCGCGAGCAGGCTCAGGTACAGCGTCGGCGATCCGGGCAGAAAGGTCACGCGTTCGTCCGCGATGCGGCGCGCCACCGTTTCGGCATCGAAGGTCGCCTGCGGCAGGATCGTCGCGCCGCGAATCAGCGCGGCGAGCCAGCCGGCCTTGTAGCCGAACGCGTGAAAGAACGGGTTGACGACCAGGTAGCGATCGCCGGCCTGCAGGCCGACCAGCGTCGACCACTGGTCGAATGCGGCCAGGTTCTGCCCGTGCGCGGTCACGACGCCCTTCGGCCGGCCGGTCGTGCCGGACGTGAACAGCACATCCGACGGCGTATGCGGCCCGATGGCGGCGATCCGTGCGTCGAGCACGGCTTCGGGGACCGCCTCGGCGCGCGCGACGAACGCGTCCCAGCCCGCCTCGCCGGCCTCCGGATCGCGCAGCACGACCGTGTGCCGCAGCGACGGCAGCGCATGCCCGGCGAGCATGTCCGGGTAGCGGATGCCGAGAAATTCGCCGATCGAGAACAGCACGCGCGCGCGGCTGCGATTCAGGATGTCCGCTGCTTCGTCGCCCTTGAGTCGCGTGTTCAGCGGCACCAGCGCTGCGCCCGCGCAATGGATGCCCAGCGCGGCGACGATCCATTCGTGCAGGTTCGGCGCCCAGATCGCGACGCGCTCGCCCGGCTGCACGCCGAGCGCGATCAGCGCGCGTGCGGCGCGCCGGGCCGCATCGTAAAGCGCCGCGTAGCCGATGGAACGGCCGTCGTCGACGATCGCCGCCTGCGTCGCGTAACGGCGCGCGGATGCGGCCAGCATCGCGGGGATCGTCGGCAGCACGGGAAACGTTGAGGTCACGGGGCACTCCGGTGGATGAGAGGAACGTCCGCGGCGGAGGCGGCGAGCGTCGGATAGTCGGTGAAGCCGTGCGCACCAGGCGTATACAGCGTCGCGCGGTCGAATGCGGCGAGCGGCGCGCCGTCGCGAAAGCGGGCGACGAGGTCGGGGTTCGCGATGAAGTGCCGCGCGAACGACACGGCGTCCGCGTGGCCGGCCGTCAGCGCGTCGGCCGCGCTGTGCGCGTCGAATCCGTCGTTCGCGATCAGCGCACCGCGAAAATGCCGGCGCGCGAGGGCGAACGCATCGAGCTGCCGGTCCGGCGAGCGGCTCACGTGCAGATACGCGAGCCCGAGCGGCGCCACCGCATCGAGCAACGTGCCGTACGTCAGCGGGGGATCGTCGTCGTGCATGTCGTTGTACGGATTGCCGGGGCAGATCCTCAGCCCGACTCGCTGCGCGCCGATCGCGCCGGCCATCGCGTCGAGCGCTTCGATCGTGAAACGCGCGCGCCGCGCGGGCGTACCGCCGTAGTCGTCGGTGCGGCGGTTCGAGCAAGCGAGCAGGAACTGCATCGGCAGATAGCCGCTGCTCGCATGCAGCTCGACGCCGTCGAAGCCGGCGGCAAGCGCGTTGACGGCCGCCTGCCGGAAGCCGTCGATCACGTCGGGAATCTCCGCACGGGCGAGCGCGCGCGGCATGTCCATCGGCACCGGGCCATGCCTGTCCGCGTGGATCGTGCCATTCGCACGCAGCGCGGACGGTGCAACGGTATCGGCGTGCGGCGCCTTGTTGAAACGCGACGCGACACGCCCGACGTGCATCAGCTGCAGCACGATGCGGCCGTGCGCGCGGTGCACGGCGTCGGTCACGCGCCGCCACGCATCGATCTGGTGTTGCGTCGCGATGCCGGGCGTGCGGCAGTAGCCCTTGCCGTCGGCGAGCGGATACGTGCCTTCCGCGACGATCAACCCGGCGCCCGCGCGCTGCGCGTAGTACGCGACATGCAGGTCGCCGGGCGCGTCGTGTTCGTCCGCGCGGCTTCGCGTCATCGGCGCCATCACGATGCGGTTGGGCATTGTGATGGCACCGATGCGCGCCGGTTCGAAAAGCGGCATGCTCATGGTCGGCCTCCGTGCGCCCGTCAGCGCGTGCGAATCTTCGGGAACGGCGAACCGCGCCGCATCGTCGCGAGGAACGCATCGAGCGACGCGGGCGGCGCGACGTCGGGCAACCCGTTCGGCTTGTCGTTCCAGAACGCCTGCCACGACGGCCACAGCGCATGCCACGAGCCGTCATACGGCTCGCGCCCCGGCCAGCGCATCTTGCGTTCGCCGATCGGCGGCCGGTTCAGGTCCGACGCATACAGGTAGCACGGATAGCGCCGGCGGAAATACCAGCGTCCGTCAATCCGCTCGTAGTCGTCCCAGTAGAGCATCTGCATGACGACCCACTCGGGGCCCGTCTCGTGCTCGTTCTTCGAATAGACGACGCCGCTCGCGTGGTCGGCATCCGAGAACTCGATGATGTGCCCGCCGATGTGATGCGACGTGACGGTGAACTGGTGGCGCAACGTGTCGTCGATCCAGCGTTTCAGGTGCGCGCGCCCGATCTGGTCGCGGCTGACCACGACGTCCTCCGGAAAGAGGTTCGTCCATGCGTCGAGATCGCGCATGTCGAGCGCGAGCGCGTATTGCGCGGGCAGCATCCGGATCGCCTCGATCGATTCGAGCCGGTCGATCCGCGCGAGCAGGGTCGTGTCGTTCATCGTGCGGGTGCTCCGGCCGGATCGGGTTGCGGGTCGGATTGCGCGCGCCGTTCGGCGGACGTGTCCGACACGTAGTCGGTCGCGCCGACATCGAGGCGGCAGGTCTTGCCGCCGTCGACGACGAGGCTCTGCCCGGTGATGTACGACGCTTCGTCGGATGCGAGAAAGAGGATCGCGTCCGCGACTTCGCGCGGCTCGCCGATCCGCCGCAGCGGCACCGCACGCGCGGTGCCGTCGCGCATCGCGTCGTCCTGCAGCGCCTCGCGCGTGCCCTCGCTCCACACCACGCCGGGAATCACGACGTTCACGCGGATCCCGTCGGCCGCGCCTTCGAGCGCGACCGCGCGGCTGAAATTGAGCACGCCGGCCTTCGCCGCGCCATACGCGGACAACCCGGGGCTGCCGAGCAGCCCCGCGACCGAGCCGAGATTGACGATCGCGCCGCCGCCCTGCCGCTTCATCACGCGCATCGCCGCGCGCGTGCCGAAGAACGCGACGTCGAGCGTGCCGCGCAGGCAGCGATGCCAGTCGTCCGTACTCACCTGGTCGACGAGGCCCCACGTGTAGTTCACCGCATTGTTGACCATCACGTCGAGGCGGCCGAAGCGCTCGAGCGTCGCGTCGACCGCGCGGCCGACCGCCGCCTCGTCGGTCACGTCGGCCTGGACCCAGCCGGCCTCGCCGCCCGCCGCGACGATCGCGCGCGCGACCTGCTCGAGCGGTTCGCGGCGCCGGCCGCACAGCATCACGCGCGCGCCTTCCGCCGCGAAGCGTTGCGCGGTCGCCGCGCCGATTCCCGTGCCCGCGCCGCTGATCAGCGCGGTCTTGTGCTGCAGACGTCCTGTCATCGTTGTCTCCTGGTTCTAGATCATGTACATGCCACCGCTGACCGACAAAGTCTGCCCGGTCATCTGCCGGGCGTCGTCGGACGCGAGGTAAAGGATCGAGCGTGCGATGTCGTCCGGTTCGGCCATGCTGCCGAGCGGAATCGCGCGTTCGAGTTCGCGCGCCCATTCGTCGGGGATCGACTGCATCATCGGCGTGCGGGTCGGGCCCGGGCAGATCGCGTTCACGCGAATGCCGCGCGGGCCGAGGTCGCGCGCAAGACAGCGCGTCAGCCCGAGGATCGCGGCCTTCGACGCGCAATAGGCCGGCGGGCCTTCGCCGGACAGCGCCGACACGCTCGCGATGTTGACGATCGCGCCGCGCACGCCCGCGGCGATCATCAGCCGCACGGCGGCGCGCGAGCAGAAGAACGTGCCGTTCAGGTTGATGTCGACGACGCGGCGCCAGCCCCCCTCGGTGAGATCGACGATCGTGTCGGAAAACACAGTCGGCGTTTCGCCGTTCGCCAGCTGCTGCACGCGCTGCGCGATGCGCTGCTGCGCGAGTTCGAAGCCGTCTCCCGGCACCTGCCCCGCGCCCGCGTTGTTGACCAGCACGTCGAGCCGCCCGTAGCGTTGCGCGATTGCGTCGAACAGCGCGGCGACCGCGTCGCTGTCGGCCACGTCGCACGCGTGGGCGAGACCCGTGCCGGCGGCCTGTGCGAGACGCAGCGTCTCGTCGGCGCGCGCGCCGTCCAGATCGGCGGCCACCACCGTCGCGCCGTGCGCGGCGAACCGCAGCACGGTCGCGCGCCCCATTCCCGAGCCCGCGCCCGTGACGAGCACCACCTTGTCGTTGAATGACATCGTCGCGCTCCGTCAGATCGTATGCAGCCGGCTGGCCGCGAGCGGCGGCACGTCGTGCAGCGTGCGCCACGCGCCGTCGTGCCATTCGAAGACTTTCTTGCGGTCGAGGTCGGCGGGCAGCTTCGCGACGTCGGTATAGAACTGCCGGTACCAGTCGCGCAGTTGATAGATCGGGCCGTCGCCTTCGCACAGCACGGGGAAATCGATTCGCGTCTTGTTGTGCCAGATCTCGACGTCCTGGAAGAACGAGCGGTGCGCCTGCTCGACGTACGCGTTCGCGATCGCGCGGTTCTCGTCGTCGGACAGCGCCGGATCCTTGCGGATCATCACGCCGTAGCGCAGATCGAAGCTGTGCTGGTCGATCGGCACGTGGCAGTTGAGCAGGATGCTGTCGACCGCGCGCCCGTCGACGTCGGCCGTCATCCGCGTGACGTGATACGCGGGGCCGAAATACGCGCTGTCGGCGACGAGCCCGTTGCCGAGCAGTTCGCTCTGGCCGCCGCGAAACATCTGGTAGCCGGTATGGCCGACGAAGGTGTTGCAGAAGTAGCTCGCCGGCGAGCCGTGGACCGGGCCGAAATGAGCGACGTCCGCGAGGTTGTCCACGAGTTCGCGGCAGTTCGTGTGGATCGTCATCTTGCGGACCGCCCACGGCGTCCATTCGCCGGAAAAGCACGCGTCGATGCGCGGAATCGCGACGTGCGCCGGTGGCTCGCCGCCTTCGTGGTCGTGCCAGACGAACAGCAACGCGTTCTGCTCGCAGGTGTGCCACGAACGGATTCGCGCCTCGGGCGGCACGCGGGTCGCATACGGCACGTGCTCGCAGGTGCCGTCGCCGCCCCAGCGCCACTGATGGAACGGACAGACGAGCGCGTTGCCGCTCACCTCGCCCTTCGACAGGTCGGCACCCATGTGCGGGCACCATGCATCGAGGATCCGGATCGCTCCGTCGTCGCCCGCGAACGCGACGAGCTGCGCGCCGAAGATGTCGAGCCGGTGCGGCCGGCCGTCCCGATAGTCGGCCGCGAGCCCGAGGCAATGCCAGCCGCGCGCATACCGGTCGCCCGCCGCCCGGGCGGCGTGTTGCAGTTCCATGTGTCCCCTCCGTGATCGAGTCGTGTGCGGCCCATTGTCGGAACCGGGTCGGGGCCGAACATACTCCGGATGGACGAGATCGCCGCCCGCGCACGACACCGGCGCAAGTTCCTGCGCGGAACGGCCGCAAACAACCCCGGTTTGGACTAGAAATGGCGCCCCGCCGCATCGATCGCGCGGCGGCTGGCGAGTGCCGCGACTGCGGGGCTCGCCAGCCGTGACGGTCGTTCGACGAAGCTAGTGGCACGCACGCATTCACGCAGCCGCTCGCGTACGGCAACATCGCGAGATCGCCCGTCGCCCGTCGCCCTCGACGGCGACGCAACGACAGGACAGGAGACACCGCTGTGCCCATGACCGCCCCGCCGCCCGAGCACGCCGGCACCGACCTTGCCGCGGCGACGCCCGACGAACTGAGCGACCTGATCGGCCTCGTCTACGAAGGCGTGACGTCCGCCGTACCGTGGCGCGGGCTGCTCGACGCGCTCCGGGTCCGGCTCGCGGCCAACTACGCGACGCTCGTGCTGCGCCCGCCCGCCGATGCGATGAAGGGGCTGATCGTCACGTCGAGCCTCGTCGATACGTCGGTCGGCACCGGCGCGTATCTGCAGCGCTTCTACACGCTCGACGCGTTCGTCAACCTGCCGCGCGACACGGTCACGACCGTCCACGAAATGCTCGGCGAACGCGGCTGGCTCGACAGCGAGAAATACCGGAACTTCGACCGGATGTACGACGTGCTCCACGTGATGGGCGCGGATCTTCACGTGGATGCCGACAACGAGTGCCGGCTGCGCATCTGCCGGCCGCACGGCGCGCCGCCGTTCGGCTCGAACGACAAGCGGCTGTGCCGGTTCCTGCTGCCGCACCTGAAGCGCGCGGCGAGCCTGCGCGCGAGCCTCGAAGTCACGGCGAACGAGCGCCGCGTATACGCGGAGACGGTCAGCCAGCTGCGGATCGGCGCGATCCTCCTCGACGAGCAGGCCCGCGTGATGAAGACCAACGACGACGCGGCGCAGGTGCTGGCCGAACGCGACGGGCTGTTCATCGTCGACGGCAAGCTCGCCTGCGACGGCGCCGCGAGCCAGCGCACGCTGCAGGCGCTGATCCGCGACGCGCTGGCGCGAAAGGCCGGCGCCGCGTGCGGGATGACGCTGGCGCGCCGCGCCGGGCGCGCGCGGCTGGGCCTGCTCGTGCGGCCGCTGCCGATCGACGAGCAATCGGGCCGCAAGCGGCGCGCCGCGGCGGTCGTCCTGGTGCGCGATCCCGACTGCCGGCCGCAGATATCGGGCGAAACGCTGCAGGCGATGTTCAACCTGACCCGCAGCGAAGCGTCGCTGGTGCTACACCTGACGCAAGGGCTGTCGCTGCAGGACGCCGCCGAAACGATGGCGATCCGCCACAACACCGCGCGCTCGCATCTGCGCGCCGTCTTCTCGAAAATGGGCGTGACCCGGCAGACCGAACTGATCCAGGCGATCGAGCATTGCGTGATCCCGCTCCAGTGACGTCGCGCGCGTCGATGCGGCCCTGCGTTCGATATGCCCCCGCCGGCTACTGACGGCACGGTGTCGGCAGCATCGGCCGTCTCGACCCGACCGGTGCGGGCCTCGCGCTGCTGCCGATGGCGCTCGTGTTCGTCGCCGTGTCGCCACGCTCGGGGCCGTGGTCGGAACGCGTCGGCATGCGAGTGACGACGGCCGGCGGCGGCGCAGTGATCGCGAACGGCCTCGCGGTGATCGGCGCGACTGCCGCAGCGCGCGCGGCAGTCGGCATGATGCGAGCCGTTCGTGGAAGATTTCCTGCGAGACGCGGCCGCTCGAGCATTGCGCACGCTTGATGCGGTGATTCGGAGCCGGTAGCCGAATCGGCCGCAACGCGATCGGCAGACCCCGGCTTCCTGGTTGTCACCGCCCCTTGATCAGAAGCACGACAACCAGGATCGCGACCAGCGCAGCGAGCCACTTCAAGCCGGTGAACACCTTGTCGAGCCTTTCCGTCAGCGCCACGACGGGATTGCCGTCGTCCGTGCGCAGCGGCATCCGCGCTGACCGGCCATCTCCCGGCAGACTGACCTTCGGGAGATCGATGGCGAGATACACGACGTATCCGCTGGCGGTTGCGGGCGCCTTCAATGCGTTGCCATCCTCGCCGGGCCTCAGGAACACGCGGAATCCCCCCGCCAGCACAGCACCGGGCGGGATCGACGTGTAGACGTCCCGCAGGCACAGCCCGGCCTTGACGGCTGTGACCTGTCCCGCCTCGACGCCGTCGGCAAGTGCCTGCATGCTGCTCGCCGGCACGTCGCACAAAGCCCACCACTGAGCCGGTTCCTGCATCTCGTCATCGGACTCGTTGTAGCCGAGCCGTGCCGTGCCAAGCGGATCGTCCGAATGGGTGATGCCCAGTTCGTCCTGCAACTCGCGAAGGCCGTGCCGTTCAGGCTGGCCGATCTCGCGAGCCGCGAAGGTGATGTGTATCGTGCGCGTGCTGTTCTGCACGTCACCCATGATCGACAGACAGCAGTCGTCCAGACTCGCCGTCCCCTGGACATAGGTCGAAAGCGTCGAATGCGTTGTCCCGCCGGCTGGCTCCAGTCGCCTGACGACCTGGATGTCCTGCAGGGTAAGCCACAGCGACTTCGCCGGGTAGTACGTCTGCACGTTGCCGTCGGCGCCAAGGTGCTCGACCGTATGGCCGGCGCATTTCCTGATTTCGATGCGATGCCGCGCGTCCTCCTGTAGCCGGTCCTCGCCTGCATGCCGGTGCCGTCCCTCGTAGCCGGCAAGTTGTCCGGCATCGGGGCGCGTCAGCGGTGTCCGGGGCGCAATCCTGACATTGTCGAGAACATCGTCGTGGGTACGGACTTCCGTGACCGACGTTCCGGCACGGGCGATCGATGCGGCACGGGCTCGTGAGCGTATCCCGTATCGCGGGTCGACGACGGGAAGCACATCGCGGGCTTCCATGCCGAGCGTGATTCCGGACGCCTGTTCCGCGAGCGGGTCGATGTACTGCGATCGGGGCGCGGCCGAGACCTTCACGAGCGAAGGAAGCAGTCGGGTCAGCAGGTCGGCGTACGGGACCAGCAGCGGCAGGAACAGGCCGGCCAGCGACAGGTTGAACAGCGTATGGAAATCGGCCACCACCCGCCCATTGTCCGGTTCGATCCTGACCATGACGCAGCCGATCGGCGTCAGTGCGACAAGCGCAATCACCACGCCGACCGACAGAATGAGCAGCGTGCCGACCGGCACGCACCTGGAGGCCGGATCGTGTGTCGCGGTCTCCTCCAGCACCGGGCGGATGGCCGCGCCCAGGTTGGCACCCAGCACCAGGGCGAAAGCCGTATCGGGGGGAATGACGTTTTGCGCGCACAGCGACATGATCAGGAGCACGATCGCGACGTTCGAATCAGCGGCCCAGGCCAGGCCGGCCGCCAGCAGGACGTCGATCAGCGGTATCGTGGATGCGTCGCTCAGCAGCATCCGAAGATTCGGCGCATCCTCGTAGTCCGTCATCAACTCCTGCAGATGATGCAGTGCGAGCAGCAACAGGCCCAGGCCGATGAGCGTGCGCCCCAACTCATGAGCGCAAGTGTTCGATACCTTGCGGAACATCAGCACGCCAACGAGGATCAGGGCGGGCGACACGGCGCCGACTTCGAACGAAAGCACCTGCACGAGCAACGTCGTACCCACGTTCGCGCCGAGCACGACGGCCAGTGCCGGGACAAGGCCAACGCGCCCCTGCGCGGCGAGCTCGCTCGTCATGACCGTGGTCGTCGTACTGCTCTGCAGCACCGCTGTTACGCCCATGCCGCCGAAGAAGGCAGGGAGTCGCCCGAAAAGCGCCCGTTCCAGCAGCGACCGCAGGCCAGCGCCGAACGCGCGCTGCATGCCGGTCTGAAGCATCTGCGTCCCGAGCAGCACCAGCGCAATCGAGCCGGCGAGATCGACCAGCGTGAACGTGAATGTCATGACTCTGGGCCCCAGACGCCGACCGGTTGTTCTTGTAACGTTTCCCGTCGTGAAGTTCGATCACGCCCGTCGCCGGCCGGCGAGGAAAGGCGAACTCGAATGCGTCTTGTCACGACGGAGAAACGCACGACCGAACCGTAGATCACGCGACGGGCCTTCCCCCGAAGACGCCGTGCGCCACGTTACGGTCACCCACGGCGGTTTCCATGAAATCACGCGCCCGCAGACACATTCCCCGCTGCAAGTGGCGTGCCACCAATGCGGGTCGGGTGCGCAAGGCGCGTTGAAACCGAAAAATGCGGAGATGGGCCCGTTGGGCGAATGGATGTGTTGCAGCGTTGATACAGGCCTGCGTCTCTCATGCATCGGCCCATGTTGATTGCCGCCATCACGCGCGCCCGGCGACCACGTGGTGGCGTCACCGTCACGAGCGGGCCGAACACGCCGCTGTGCCGACGCATCGGCACGTTTCGAAATTGAAACGCGCGGTGCGACACGTTGATGCGTACAACTGGATGGGAGCGGAGCGCGCGCTTTGGGCCGGCGCTCGTCGGAGATGGCTCGCCGATGTCGAATCCGCGAACCAGACCGGCGAACGGCGCGACCTGCGCCGTCCATCCGGTGTGCCCGGCCGCATGACCGGGCCGGACGGGTTTCGATCGGTGCGGCGTTGCGCCGCCCGGTCGCTACTGCTTAGCGGCGCGGTTGCCCGGCGCGCGGCGGACGCGGCGAATTCGCGTCCTTGTGGCGGAAGTTGATGCGCCCCTTCGTCAGGTCGTACACCGACAGTTCCAGCGTCACACGGTCACCCGCGAGAATGCGGATGTGGTTCTTGCGCATGCGGCCCGACGCATACGCGCCGACCACGACGCCGTTTTCCAGCGTGACACGGTATTTGCTGTCCGGCAGCACTTCGTCGACGATTCCGTCCAGTTCCAGCAGTTCTTCTTTTGCCAAACCAATTCCTCCAGACAAGGTGAATGACCGCGGCCGCGGCGAGCTCACCGGCGCCGTGTCCCGCAACGGGACGGCGGCCGGCAGAGGATGCCGGGTATCAATTCGTTCAGACGGGCGACGGGCCCGCCTTGCAATCGGAGCCCGGCGCGTTGCGGCGGTCGGGCGGTCAGTGGCGGCGGTGCGATCAGCACCGCGCAAAGTCGGGACCGCGCCGCGTGCGGCATGGCGACGGTCTACTCGGGTTGCAGCATGGGCCGCTGGCGACACGGCGAACGCGTCGCGAGGGCGTTGGATCGCACGTCGTACGGACGTGCGATGGATGAGGGAAGCACACGACCGATGCATCGTGAATGCCGCGATGCATCGGTCGTGTGCGTCGGAACGCGCAGGACGCCGGCTCGGGCCGGCCTCCGCGCGAGATCCGTCCGGCAGCGGCCGCCGCTTGGCGACCGGTGCCGATACGGCTTACTGCGGCGTGATGTTCGACGCTTGCAGACCCTTCGGGCCGCGCTTCACTTCGTAGCTGACCTTCTGGCCTTCGGCCAGGGTCTTGAAACCCGTGCCGCGGATTTCAGAGAAATGGGCGAACAGATCGTCGCCGCCGTTGTCCGGGGAGATGAAACCAAAGCCCTTGGTTTCGTTGAACCACTTGACGGTACCGGTATCCACAAATACTTCCTTAATACGAATGAAATGAACATGCGCCCGTGACAGGCACAGAAAGAATCAAAGAGGGAGAGACCAACGACTGCCGCACACCGTGCGGCCAATGATGAGCAATCGAGCTTCTTGAAGACTTCGGTCTCGGACACTACGCGATGCAAGCCGATCCGTCAAGTCCTTTCGATGCAGCGCGTGCGCACGGCAGCGCGCGCCGCCTTGTCCGGCGGGCGTTCGCGGCGATCGGGAGGCGTAGCGATACGCCCCCCATTTTTCTCGCCGCTCGCCGCGATTACGTTACTGCGTTACTGCGGTTCGAACACGTGATGCAGCGCCGGCGGCGTCTCGCCGTCGCGGATCGTCATCTCGAACGCCTTGCGCGCGACGCTCGACGGCCGCACGTCGGCCGCGTCCAGATAGAACTGCGCATACCAGTCGCGCATCTGGTACAACGGGCCGTCGCCTTCGCACAGCAGCGGGTTGTCGATGCGCGTCTTGCTGTGCCAGATGTCGACGTCCTCGTAGAACGCGCGCTGCGCTTCCTTCACGTACGCATTCGCGATCTCCATGTTCTGCTCGTCGGTCAGCCCGGCCACCTTCTTCACGATCACGCCGTAGCGCAGCTCGAAGCTGTTCATGTCGATCGGCACGTGGCAGTTCAGCAGCACCGAATGGATCGGCTGCCCGCCGCTCTGCCCCGTCATCTGCGTGATGTGCACGGCCGGCCCGAAATACGTCGACAGCGCGGTCAGGCTGTCGCCGCCGAGCTTCTCGCTGCGGCCGACCATCAGCTGCGTCGCCTTGTGATCCTCGAACAGGTTCGCGAAATAGTCGATCGGCGCATGGTGCACGGTCGCGAAGTGCGCGACGTCCGAGATATTGTCGACCAGCTCGCGGCAGTTCGCGTTGATCACCATCTTGTCGACGACCCAGTCCGACCATTCGTCGGAGAAGCACACGTCGAGCCGCGGAATCGCGACTTCCGGCGGCGGTGCGTTGCCTTCCGGGTCGTTCCACACGAACAGCAGGTTGTTCTCCTCGCAGGTCGGCCACGCACCGATGCGCGCCTTCGGCGGAATCCGCTTGCAATACGGAATCGACGCGCACTGCCCTGCGCCGTTCCACGCCCAGCCGTGGAACGGGCAGACGAGGTTGTCGCCTTCGACCGTGCCGAGGCTCAGGTCGGCGCCCATGTGCGGGCAGTACGCGTCGACGACGTTGATCCTGCCGGCCGAATCGGCGAACGCGGCGAGCTTGCGGCCGAAGATGTTCAGCGTATGCGGCTTGCCGTCCTTGTAGTCGCGGGCGAGCCCGAGGCAGTGCCAGCCGCGCGCATAGCGCTGCGCGAGCGGCTGGGCTTCGATCTTGTAAGGGCGTGCGGACATGTGGGTTGACTCCTCTTTGGGGACGCGCGGCGGCCCGCCGCGCACCGGGGTAATGGGGGTTCGGGGGTTGCGTCGTTCAGCGCACCGGATTGCCGGGTTCGAGCGCGCGCGTCGGCTCGAGCGCGGGTGCCGGCGCAGACGGCGCGGACGACTGCGGCTGTTGCGCCACGCGGCGCTCGGCACGCTCGACGCCGAGCCACGCGGCCAGCGCGGGCAGCAGGAACACCGCGCCGAACAGGTTCACGAGGAACATGAACGCGAGCAGCACGCCCATGTCGACCTGGAACTTCAGCGCGGAGAACGCCCACGTGCCGACGCCGATGAACATCGTGACGGCCGTGAACAGCGCCGCGGTGCCGCGCTGGCGCATCGCGTCGGCGAATGCGTCGGGCAGTGTCGCGCCGTGGCGCAGGTCGTGCTGCAGGCGTTCGTACAGGTAGATCCCGTAGTCGACGCCCACCCCGACACCAAGCGTGATCACCGGCAACGTCGCGACCTTCAGCCCGATGCCGAGCCGCGCCATCACCGCGTTGCACAGGATCGACACCAGCGTGAGCGGCACGATGATGCACAGCACCGCGCGCCACGAGCGGAACGTGACCGCGCACAGCAGCGCGATCGCGCCGAAGATCGACAGCAGCATCGCGATCTCGGCGTCACCGACCGCCTCGTTGGTCGCGGCCATTACGCCGACGTTGCCGCCCGCGAGCCGGAACGCGACGTTCGGCGTCGGGTTCTCGGCCGCGTAGCGCTTGATCTCGTCGACGATGTGCGCGATGGTCGTGCCTTCGTGGTTCTTCGTGTAGATCAGCACCTGGATCGCCTTGCAGTTCGCGGTGTTCATCCCGTTGTCGGGGTCGAACGCGTTGGAACCCTGCGTGAGCCCGTCGCTGGAGCGCGGCAGCGCGGCCCAGCGCGGATTGCCTTCGTTGAACGCGGCGATGAACACCTTGCCCTGCGACGCGACGCTCGTCACCGACTGCACGCCGGCCACGCCGCGCATGTTCATTTCGAACTTCTCGATCGCGCTCATCACCGGGTAATGCAGGCACGCGTCGTCGAAGCCGGTCGTCTCGACGATCACCGACAGCACGTCGACGCCGATGTTGTACTGGTGCGTGATCGCCGCGTTGTCGACGTTGTAGCGCGAGTTCGCGCGCAGTTCCGGCGCGCCGGTGCCGATGTCACCGATTTCGAGCTTGCGCGATTCCAGCGTGCCGTACGCGAGCAGCGCGAGCGCCACGGCGAACACGCCGAGCGCGGGCGCCGGGCGCGCGAATACCGCGAAGCGCGACCACATCGGGCTGCCGCCGGCTGCCGCGGTGCGCTGCGCCCGCGCGAGCGTGCCGCGTTCGAGGCGCGTATACGACAGCAGGATCGGCAGGAACACCTTGTTGGTGACGATCATCAGCAGCACACCAAGGCACGCGGTGATGCCGAGCTCGCGCACGATGTCGATCTTGATCCGCATGATCACCATGAAGCCGAGCGCGTTGGTCAGCAGCGCGACCGTGCCCGGCACGAACAGCTTGCGGAACGCGTCGCGCGCGGCCTCGGCCGACGCCGCGCCGCGCACCAGCGCCTGCTTCCACGCATTGGTCATCTGTACCGCGTGCGACACGCCGATCGAGAAGATCAGGAACGGAACGAGGATCGACATCGGGTCGATGCCGAGCCCCAGCAGCGGCAGCGCGCCGAGCAGCCAGACGACCGGCAGCAGCGCGACGACGAGCGCGAGCACGGTGGTCTTCAGCGAGCGCGTATAGGCGAACAGCAGCGCGGCGGTCACGAGGAACGCAAGCGCGAAGAACGCCATCACGCCGGCGATCCCGGCCTCGACGTCGCCCACCAGCTTCGCGAAGCCGATGATGTTCACGTCGATGCCCTGCTTCGCGTAGCGCGCGCGGATTTCCTCGAGCTGGCGCGCCACCGCGCTGTAGTCGAGCCGCTTGCCGGTGGCCGGATCGGTCTCGCGCAGCTCCGCGCGGATCAGCGCCGACTTCAGGTCGTTGCCGACCAGGCGGCCGATCTGCCCGGAGCGCGCGACGTTGCGGCGCACCTTCGCGAGATCGTCCGGGTTCGCGCTCGAGAACTGGCCCGGCACGACCACGTCGCCGCGAAAGCCGGCTTCGGTCACCTCGGTGTAGTGGACGTTCGGCGTGAACAGCGAGAACACGCGCGAGCGGTTCACGCCGGGGATGAAGAACACGTCGTCGGTCGCGTGGCGCAGCGCGTCCATGAACGTCTGGTTGTAGATGTCGCCGTCGCCCTTCCAGCGCAGGCTGACGAGGATCGTGTTCGCGCCGGGGAACGCGCCCGCGTAGCGCTCGAACACCTGCATGTACGGGTGCTGCATCGGGATCATCTTGTTGAAGCCCGGATCGAGCTTCAGGCGCGTCGCGGACAGGCCGAGCGCGAGCGTCACCGCGACGCACAGCAGCATCAGCAGCCGGCGCTGCCGGATGATCGTGTCGGCGCAGCGCTCGACGAACGCGGCGAGGCGCGACGCGGGAACGGCTTCGGTGGGGCGTGACAGGTCGTTCATGGATTTCTCGTGTCGGAACGGACGGAACAGGCGATGCGGACGATGCGGGGCGGCGCGGTGAAGCGACCGCCGCCGCGCATCAGGACGGCGACGCAGCGAGCGGCGCGACGCCGGCCTCGCCGCCGAGCAGCAGCGCGCCGCGGCCCATGTCGAGCACGGCCGCGAGGCTCTGCACGCCGCCGAGCTTGCGCACGTCGAAGGTCAGGCCGCCGTCGCGCGACGCGACGATCGCGCCGCCCTGCCCGACCAGCACGAGTTGGCCGTCGGCAAGCTGGGTCGCGCCGAAATACGACACCGGCACGTGGCTGTCGACGTGCGTCCAGGTCGCGCCGCGATCGGTGCTGCGCAGCACGTTGCCGCGCATCCCGTACGCGACCCAGTCGCCGTTCGCGAGCATCAGCGCGCCGAACAGCGAGCCTGCGTACGGCGACGGCAGCTTGTCCCAGCTCGTGCCGTTGTCGGTCGAGCGCAGCAGCGTGCCGCTCTCGCCGGTGATCAGCAGGTCGCCGTGGCCGTCGCCGACGATCGCGTTCAGGTGGCGGTCGCCCGCTGGCGTCTTGAGCGGCTGCCACGTGAGCCCCGCGTCGTCCGAGCGCAGCAGCTGGCCGAAACTGCCGGCCGCGAACAGCGGGCCGTTCGCGGTTCCCCACACGGACAGCAGCGGATCGGAATGCGCGTTGTCGATATGGACTTCGCGCCAGTGCACGCCCGCGTCGTCGCTGCGCAGGATCCGGCCGTCGTGACCGACCGCGATGCCGAGTGTCGGCGTGATGAAGCTCACCTGCGTGAGCGTCGAGCCCTGGTCAGGCGTGACCGACGCCGGCCGCCAGCGGCCGCCCGCATCGTCGCTCAGCAGGATCACGCCGCGCTCGCCGACCGCGACGATGCGCGTGCCGGCTCGGGCGAGCCCGTTGATCTGCAGGCGGTCCGCATGGATCGCGGTGACCGGGAACGCCGGCAGCGGGCGCGGCGAGAACGCGAACAGCGCGGCGCCGAGCACGAGCGCCGACATCGCGAGTCCTGGCAAAGTACGTTTCATCGGTTTGTCTCCTTCTCTGCGACCGGCCCGGGCCCGCGCCGACGCGCTCGCCCTGCCGCTGGCCGTCGGTCGTTGCCGCGGCCTCGAATGGTCCCGAATGGATGGCAGCCGAACCGGGCTGCCGGCTCGGCTGCCGGTGAGCCTTCCTCGAGCGTCGTTACGCGCCGACTTCGAACAGCGCAGCGGCACCCATCCCGCCGCCGATGCACATCGTCACGACCGCATGCCGCACGCCGCGGCGCGCGCCTTCGAGCAGCGCGTGCATCGTCATCCGCGTGCCCGACATCCCGAACGGGTGGCCGAGCGCGATCGCGCCGCCGTCGACGTTCAGCCGTTCATCGGGAATGCCGAGCGTGTCGCGGCAATACAGCGCCTGGCACGCGAACGCCTCGTTCAGCTCCCACAGTCCGACGTCGCGCACGGTCATCCCAAAGCGCTCCAGCAGCTTCGGAATCGCGAACACCGGGCCGATGCCCATCTCGTCCGGCTCGCAGCCGGCCACCGCGAGGCCGCGGAACGTGCCGAGCGGCGTCAGCCCGCGATGCGCGGCTTCGGTCCGCGACATCACGACCACCGCCGCCGCGCCGTCCGACAGCTGCGACGCGTTGCCGGCCGTCACGAACTCGCCCTGCTCGACGACCTTGCCGCCGCTCCACGACGGCTTGAGCCCCGCGAGCCGTTCGGCCGTCGTGTCGGCGCGCACGCCCTCGTCGCGCGCCGCGTGGACGGCTTCGTGGCCGGTCGGGTTACCTTCCTTGTCGAACAGCGCGCGCCGCACGTCGAGCGGCGCGATTTCCGCATCGAAGCGGCCGGCCGCCTGCGCGTCGGCCGTGCGCTGGTGGCTCTGCAGCGCGAATTCGTCCTGCGCGGCGCGCGAGATGCCGTAACGGCGCGACACGATCTCGGCCGTTTCCATCATCGCCATGTACGCGGCCGGCTGATGGTCGAGCACGGCCTGCGAACGCGCGCGGTAGCCGTTCTTGTGCTTGTTCTGCGTGAGCGAGATCGATTCGACGCCGCCCGCGACGACGATCCGCGCGTCGCCCGCGCCGATGCTGCGCGCGGCGCTCGCGATCGACATCAGGCCCGACGAGCACATGCGGTCGATCGACATGCCGGGCACCGACGCCGGCAGCCCGGCCGCGGCGGCCGACAGGCGACCGATGTTGTAACCCTGCGTGCCCTGCTGCGCGGCGCAGCCGATCAGCACGTCGTCGACGTCGGCCGGCGCGATGCCCGCGCGTTCGAGCGCCGCGCGCACGACGTGGCCGCCCAGCGCGGGCGCCTCGGTGTCGTTGAACATGCCGCGAAACGCCTTGCCGATCGGCGTGCGTGCGACGGAAACGATGACTGCGTCTTCCATGAGCTGGCTCTCTGAATCGAAACTAGAAGTAGTAGCGGCTGATCGTGTCGGCGACGCAGCCGGGCTTGGCCTCGCCTTCGATCTCGACGGTCACGCGAATCCACGCCTGCACGCCGCCGTCGAGCGGCTCGACGCGCAGCAGCTCGCCGACGCCGCGCACGCGGGCGCCGACCTTCACCGGCGCCGGGAAGCGGATCCTGTCGCAGCCGTAGTTGACGCCGAGCCGCGCGCCGTCGATGCGCACGATCTGCGGCAGGAAGTAATTGACGAGCGACAGCGTCAGGTAGCCGTGCGCGATGCACGCGCCGAACGGGCCGTCCTTCGCGCGCACCGGGTCGACGTGCACCCACTGGTGATCGCCCGTCACGTCGGCGAAGCCGTCGACGCGGAGCTGGTCGATCGCGAGCCAGGCGCTCGCGCCGAGCGTGTCGCCAACGGCCGCCGCGAGTTCGCCGGGATGCGCGAACACGCGGGGCGTCGCGCGCACGGGGTCGAGGGTCGCGCTCATCATGCGTGCTGGCTGCTGACCGACAGCACTTCGCCCGTCATGTACGACGCGTAATCGCTTGCAAGAAACACCATCACGTTCGCGACCTCCCAGACTTCGGCGGCGCGCCCGAAGGCTTCGCGCGACGCCAGTTGATTCAGCAAGTCGGCCGGTGCCGACTTCTTCAGAAAATCGTGCATCGCGATGCTCGGCGCGACCGCGTTGATGCGCACCCCGTAAGGCGACGCCTCGAGCGCCGCGCAGCGCGTGAGCGCCATCACGCCCGCCTTCGCCGCCGCGTAATGCGCCTGTTCCGCCTGCGCACGCCAGCCGAGCACCGATGCGTTGTTGACGATCGCGCCGCGGCCGCGGGCCTGCATGTGCGGCAGCATCGCGCGCGTCATCCGAAACGTCCCGGTCAGGCTAATGTCGATCACCCGCGACCATTCGGCATCGTCCATTTCGACGATGCGTTTCGCGCCGCCGAGCCCGGCGTTGTTGATCAGTACGTCGACGCCGTCGAGCTTGTCCTGCGCGTCCGCGACGAGCGCCTGCACGTCGTCTTCCACCGCGACGTTGCACAGCCGTCCGTAGACCTGCTTCAGCCCCGTTTCGGCGCGCAGCGTCTCCACGGCCTGTTCGAGGCGCTTCTCGTGGATGTCGGAGATGAACAGCGCGCGGCAGCCTTCCTCCGCGCAACGGCGCGCGGCCGCGAAGCCGATGCCGGCGCCGGCGGCGGCCGTAATCAGCACCGATTTGCCGGCGAGCAGCTGGTGGCCCGGCACGTACGCCGGCGCTTTCTGGATCTGGGGTTCGGTCATGCGTTTCCTCGCGGTTCTCTTGGCATGCCGAGCCCGCGCTCGGCCATGATGTTCAGCTGGATTTCGTTGGTGCCGGCGTAGATCGTGTCCGCACGGGAGAACAGGAACACGCGCTGCAGATGGGTGAGCTTTTCGTCGGCCGGATCGATCACGTTCGCACGCGACCCGAGCGCGTCCATCGCGAGCTGGCCGAGGTCGCGGTGCCAGTTCGACCAGAAATACTTGTAGATCAGCGCCTCGCGGCGCAGCGGTGCGGTGGCGCCGTTCACGTCGTCCGCGCCCGACAGCATCCGCAGCGCGTTGTAGCGCATCACCCGCAGCCCGGCCCACGCGCGGCCGATCCGCTGGCGCAGCACCGGGTCGCGATCGGCGCCCGATTCGCGCGCGGCGTCGATCACCCATTCGAGTTCGCGGACGAACTGCATCTGCTGGCCGAGCGTCGACATGCCGCGCTCGAAGCCGAGCAGCGTCATCGCGATCCGCCAGCCGTCGCCCGGCGCACCGACCAGGTCACGTGCTGCCGCGCGCGCGCCGTCGAAGAACACTTCGTTGAATTCCGCGCCGCCGTTGAGCTGTTTGATCGGGCGAATCTCGATGCCCGGCTGGTCGAGCGACATCAGCAGGAACGACAGCCCCTTGTTGCCCTTCGACGCCGGATCGGTGCGCGCGAGCACGAAGATCCAGTCGGAATCGTGCGCGAGCGACGTCCACACCTTCTGGCCGTGCACGCGCCAGGTACCGTCGGCGTCCTGCTCGGCGCGCGTGCGCACGTTCGCGAGATCGGAGCCCGCGCCCGGCTCCGAGTAACCCTGGCACCAGAACTGCGTGCCGGCGAGAATCCCGGGCAGGAAACGCGCGCGCTGGTCGTCGGTGCCGCACGCGACGAGCGTCGGGCCGAGCAGCCCTTCGCCGATATGGCCCATCCGCCCGGGGCCGCCGGCACGCGCGTATTCTTCGTGGAAGATCACCTGCTCGGCGACCGAAAAGCCGCGGCCGCCCGCGTCGGTCGGCCAGCCGAGGCCGGTCCAGCCGCCCTGCGCGAGCTCGCGTTCCCACGCCTTGCGCAGTTCGGGAAACGCTTCCTCGTCGCCGGGGCCGCCGCGGTATTTCAGGCACGCGAATTCGCCGGTCAGGTGTGACTGCACCCAGTCGGCGACTTCGTGCCGCAATTGCTGTTCGCGCGATTCGCTGTTCATTGGAGGGCTCCGGTGCGCGCGGCGGAAGGACGCGTGGCGATCGAAGCCGACGGCGACGACGACGCGAGCACCGCGTCGTGCTGCGACGCGCCGCCGTCGATCGCCTGGCGGGCGATCCATTCGAGCAGTTGCGGCGTGCTGCCGAACTGCGCGCCCGACGCCTGCGCGCGCTTGAAATAAAGATGCGGATCGTATTCCCACGTGAAGCCGACGCCGCCGTGCAGCTGGATCGCCTCCTGTGCGCAGAACGCATACGCATCGTTGGCGGCGGCTTTTGCGGCCGCGACGTCGGCGCGCAGCGCAGCGCCGGGCGTGCTGCTGCCGGCTTCCGCGTCCCACGCGTGGGCGGCGCCGAGCACGGCCGAGCGCGCGGATTCGATCAACACCATCATCTGCGCGCAGCGGTGCTTGACCGCCTGGAACGATGCGATCGCGCGGCCGAACTGCACGCGCTGGCCGGTGTAGTCGAGCGTGAGATCGAGGCATTGCTGTGCGCCACCGAGTTGTTCGGCGGCCAGTGCGAGCGCGGCGAACCATGCGGTGCGTTCGAGCAACTTCGCGGCAGCAGCGCCACTCGCGAACAACGCATCGCGGCTCACCCGGGCCTCGTCGAGCACGACGCGAGCGATCGGCCGCGTCGCGTCGAGCGTGTCGAGCGGCGTCGCCGCAACGCCGGCTGCGCCGATGGTCATGTCGATCGCGAACAGGCCGACCGACTGCCCTTCGTTCGCGATTCGCGCCGGAACCAGCAGGAGGTCGGCGCGCGCGCCGTCGAACACGTGTGCCGCGACGCCGGACAACGCGAAGCCAGCCGCGGTTTCTTCCGCGATGAACGGAAGCGGTCGCGCACCGGACAGTTCGTCGAACGAGTCGCCGGACGATACGCCGAACGCACTGGCACCCGGCCCGCCATATGGCCGGCTACCCCGCGCGCCACTTGGCTCGCCGAACGGCCAGTCGAACGGCAGCGCGAGCGTCGCGCTGCATGCCCCTTCGGCGATCCTCGCGAGCCAGGCGGTCGCGCCCGGCGTATCGCAACCTGCCAGCGTGGTGGCCGCCAGGCACGCGGTCGAGAAATACGGCACGCACGCGACGCGCCGCCCAAGCTGTTCCATCAACAGCGTCTGTTCAACCGCGCCGAGCCCCATCCCGCCCGCCGCCTCCGGCAGCGCCAGCGCGTTCCAGCCGAGCTCGCCCGCCAGCGCGGCCCACAGCGCGTCGTCGCGGCCGGCCGACTGTTCGAGCGCGCGGCGCACGTCGGCCGACGCGCTGCGTTCGGCGAGCACGTCGGCCGCCGCGTCGCGGATCATCGCCTGTTCGTCGGTGAGCGCCAGATCCATCGTCAGCTCCCGTACACGCGCTGCGCGGGCCGCGCGTCGGCGAGCAGCCGCGCGACCGCCGGGCCGACCTCGGCCGGCGCCCAGCGCGCGCCTCGATCGACGCTCGGGCCGGTGCGCCAGCCTTCGGCCACCGCGATCATCCCGCCCGCGACCTCGAACACCTGGCCCGTCACGTCGGCCGACAGCGCGCTGCCGAGCCACACGACGAGCGGCGCGACGTTGGCCGGATCGAAATAGTCGAAGCCGCCGTCCTCGGGCTTCTTCATCATGTCGGCGAACACGCCTTCGGTCATCGACGTGCGCGCGGCCGGCGCAAGCGCGTTCACGCGCACGCCGTAGCGCTGCAGCTCGACCGCCTGCATCAGCGTGAGCGCCGCGATGCCGGCCTTCGCCGCGCCGTAGTTCGACTGGCCGATCGAGCCTTGCAGGCCGGCGCCGGAGCTCGTGTTGACGATGCGCGCGTCGACCGGATGGCCGGCCTTCGCGGCGTCGCGCCACACGCGCGCCAGCACGCTCGACAGGCAGAAGTGGCCGCGCAGGTGTACGCGCATCACGTCGTCCCAGTCGGTTTCGGTCATGCTGGTGAACATCTTGTCGCGGCAGATGCCTGCGTTGTTGACGAGCACGTGCACGTCGCCGAATGCTTCGCGCGCGGCGTCGACGATCCGCTGCGCGGTGTCGATCTTGGTGATGTCGTCCGAATTCGCGAGCGCGCGGCCGCCGTGTCGTGCGATCTCGTCGCACACGGCCTGCGCGGCGTCGTGCCGGATGTCGTTGACGACGACCGCCGCGCCTTCGGCCGCGAACGCGAGCGCGTATTCGCGCCCGAGCCCGCCGCCCGCGCCGGTGATGATGACGGTGCGTCCGTTACAGATTCCCATGCTGGTGCCTCCTGGATCGAGAGATCGTGAAAGTGACGCGCTCACAGGCGCTCGATGATCGTGACGTTCGCGAGACCACCGCCTTCACACATCGTCTGCAACCCGTAACGTCCGCCGGTGCGTTCCAGTTCGTGCAGCAGCGTCGTCATCAGCCGCGCGCCGGTCGCGCCGAGCGGATGACCGAGCGCGATGCCGCCGCCGTTCGGGTTGGTCTTCTCGTGCGGGAAACGCGTGTCCGCGAGCCACGCCTGCGCGACCGACGCGAACGCCTCGTTCATCTCGACGACGTCGATCTGCGCCCAGTCGAGCCCGCTCTTCTTGAGCGCGGCCTTGGTCGCCGGAATCGGCGCGGTGAGCATCCACAGCGGATCGTCGCCGAGCACGCTCAGGTGATGAATGCGCGCACGCGGCGTGAGCCCGTAGCGCTTGAGCGCGTCCTCCGACACGATCAGGAGCGCCGCGGCCGCATCGCAGGTCTGGCTCGCGACGGCGGCCGTCAGCGAGCCGCCCGGCATCAGCGGTTCGAGCGTCGCCATCTTGTCGAGCGACGTGTCGGGGCGCGGCGTCTCGTCGTGAAGCACGCCTTCGAGCGGCGCGATTTCCCGCTTGAAATGGCCGGCCTCGATCGCCGCCACCGCGCGGCGATGGCTCTCCAGCGCATAGCGCTCCATCGCGTCGCGCGACAGGTTCCAGTGATCGGCGATCCGCTGCGCGGCGACGAACTGCGACACCGGCGCGTCGCCGAAGCGCGCGCGCCAGCCGGTGCTGCCCGAGAACGGGTCGCTGAAGCCCAGCGGCACCGCGCTCGTCATCGCGGACGAGATCGGGATCTGCGTCATCGTCTGCACGCCGCCCGCAACCACCACGTCCTGCACACCGCTCATCACGGCCTGCGCGGCGAAGTGCACGGCCTGCTGCGACGAGCCGCACTGGCGATCGACCGTCACGCCCGGCACCTGCAGCGGCAGCCCGGCCGCGAGCCAGCAGGTGCGCGCGATGTTGCCGGCGAGCGGGCCGATCGTGTCGACGCAGCCGAACACCACGTCGTCGTATTCGTCGGCCGGAATCGCGTTGCGTTCGACGAGCGTCTTCAGCACGAAGCCGCCGAGGTCCGCCGCATGCACGTGCGCGAGCCCGCCCTTGCGGCGGCCGGTCGGCGTGCGCAGCGCGTCGACGATATAGGCTTGTTTCATTGATTGGTTTCCTCGAAGTCGAAGGTCTGCGCGGGGCCGATCGGCAATGCGTCGCCAAGAATCGCATCGGCCACGCGGGCCTTGTGGAACGCGGTGTCGCCCCAGCTGCCGGAGAGCGCCCAGATCCGCTTCATGAAGATCTGCAGGTCGAGCTCCCACGTGTAGCCGATCGCGCCGTGCACCTGCATCGTGTGGCGCGCGGCCAGTTGCGCGGCGGCGATCGCCGCGAGCTTCGCGTGCGACACGAGCACCGCGCGTTGCGGGTGATCGTCGGCGATCGCTTGAGCCGCGCGCGCGACCACCGGCCGCGCGAACTCGTAGCGGATCGCGACGTCGGCGAGCAGGTGCTTGAGCGCCTGGTACGAACCGATCGCCTTGCCGAACTGCTTGCGCTGCGCGCTGTAGTCGATCGCGACGTCGAGCACGCGCTGCGTGAGGCCGAGCAGCTGCGCGGCCACCGCGAACGCGCCGTGGTCGAGCGCGCGATCGAGCAGCGGCGCGGCTTCGTCAGCGCTCGCGATGCGCGTGGCAGCCGACGGCTCCCAGTCGAGCGTGAACAGGCGCCGCGACGGGTCGACGCTGTCGACCGCGCGCCACGCGCACCGCGCGGGGTCGACACGATGCAGCTCGCCACGGTGCTCGCACAGCAGCGCCTGCGCGACGTGCACGTCGGCCGCATACGGGTTCACCGGATGCACGAGCGCGACACGCGCGCGTCCTTCGGCGATGTCGCGCAGCAGCGCGTCGCGCCAGTCGCTCGCGGGCAGCCGCGCGAGCACGCCGGCCGACACGAGCGCCGTGTCGAGCAGCGGCTCCGGGCTGCCGAAATAGCCGTAGGTCTGCGCGAGCAGCGCCCATTCCGCTTCGGTCAGGCCGAGGCCGCCGTGCGCTTCGGGCACCGACACGGCGGTCAGCCCCTGCGACGCGAACAGCGACCACAGCGCGTCGGAGCGGCCGGTCGGCGTGGCCCACAGCTCGCGGATCAGCTCCGGGGTCATCTCGGTCATCAGCAGACGCTTCACGCTGTCCGCGAGCGCTTCCTGGTCTTCATCGAATACGAAATCCATACGATGTCCGTTCAGTGAGGGAATCGCCGGCGCGCTTACGCGCGCGGCATGCCGAGCATCCGTTCGGCGACGATGTTGCGCTGGATCTCGTTGGTGCCCGCGTAGATCGGGCCGGCCTGCGCGAACAGGAAGCCGTCGAGCCAGTGGCCGAGCGTCGCGTGCTGCGCGGCCGTCTGCGGGACGACCTCGCCGTGCGCGCCGAGAATGTCGAGCGCGGTCTGGTGCATCCGCAGGTCGAGCTCCGACCAGAACACCTTGTTGGTGCTCGACTCCGCGCCGATGTGGCCGCCCTTCAGCAGCCGGCTCGCGGTCGCGTAGGTCGATAGCGCGTACGCCTGCGCGTCCATCCACGCGGCGACTACGCGTTCGCGCAGCGTCGGGTCGCGGTCCGCGCTGTCGCGGTGCGCGAGATACAGGTCGCGCAGCGCCTGCGCGGTGCGCTGGAACCGCGCGGGCGAACGCAGCATCAGCCCGCGCTCGAAGCCGGCCGTCGCCATCGCGACCTGCCAGCCCGCGCCTTCGGCCGCGAGACGGTTCTCAACGGGCACGCGCACGTCGTCGAAGAAGATTTCCGCGAAGCCGGTCTGCCCGTTGAGCTGCCGGATCGGCCGCACCGTGATGCCCGGCGCGGACAGCGGCACCATCAGGAACGTGAGCCCGTGGTGACGCGACGATTCCGGATCGCTGCGGAACAGCCCGAACAGCCAGTCGGCCCACACCGCGCGGGTCGACCAGATCTTCTGACCGTTGAGCACGTATTCGTCGCCGATGCGGATCGCCGTCGTGCGGATCGCGGCCATGTCCGAACCCGCGTTCGGCTCCGACCAGCCCTGCGCCCACACGTGCTCGCCGGCCGCCATCGCGGGCAGGAAGCGCGCCTTCTGCGCGTCGGTGCCGAAGTCCATCAGCGTCGGGCCGAGCAGGAAGATGCCGTTCTGGTTCACGCGCATCGGCGCGTCGGCGCGCCAGTACTCTTCCTCGAAGATCAGCCACTCGATCAGGTCGCAGCCGCGCCCGCCGAGTTCGCGCGGCCACGTGACCATGCTCCAGCGGCCCGAGTGCAGCGTGCGCTCCCATTCGCGGTGCGCGGCGAAGCCTTCCTCGGTATCGAAGCTCGGCAGCCGCTCGCGCGGCACGTGCGCGGCGAGCCATGCGCGGATTTCCGCGCGGAACGCCTGTTGCTGCGGCGTATAGGTCAGGTTCATGCGCGGGCCTCCTCGACGCCTGCCTGCGCGTCGAACCGCGCGTCGCGCTTCTCGACGAATGCGGCGCGCGCCTCCGTCGAGTCGTTCGTCATGTAGGCCTGCAGCGTGAAGCCCTGCTCCCAGCGGTACTTGTCCTCGAGATCGCCGTCCTCGACGCCGTTCAGCGCCTCCTTCGCGAGCCGCACCATCGCCGGGCTTTTCGCCGCGATCTTGCGCGCGATCGCGAGCGCCGCTTCCCGCAGGTCGTCGCGCGCGACGACTTGCTCGACCGCGCCGAGCCGGTACGCCTCGGCTGCGTCGATCATGTCGCCGGTGAAGTACATCGCGCGCACCTTCTGCACACCGAACAGCCGCTGCAGGTGCGCGCCGCCGCCCATCGCGCCACGGTCGATCTCCGGCACGCCGAAGCGCGCGCAATCGGCCGCGACGACGATGTCCGCCGCGCCGCAGATGCCGATCCCGCCGCCGAGCACGAAACCGTGCACGGCCGCGATCACCGGCTTCGGGTTGCGGTGCACCGCGCGGAACGTCTCGTAGTTGCCGGCGTTGACCGACACGATGCGCTCCGGATGCACGGCCAGCTCCTTGATGTCGACGCCCGCGCAGAAGCCGCGGCCTTCGCCGCGCACGACGATCACGCGCACGTCGTCGTCCTCCCCGAGCGCATCGAGCGCGCGCGCGAGCGCATGCCAGCCCTGCGCATCGAGCGCGTTCACGGGCGGATGGGCGATCACCAGTTCGGCGATGCCGTCGGCGCGCTCGATCCGGAACGGCATCGCGCCGCCCGGTTGATTGGATGCAGTCATCTCCAAAGCCTCCCTGTGATGTTGTTCACACAGCCTGTGCCGCGGCCGCGCCGCGCAACGCGGCCAGCGCGTCGAGCCGCTCGCCGGCTTCCGCGACGATGCGCGCGATCAGCGCGTCGCACGATTCGATCGCGCCGATCATCGCGGCCGCCTGGCCGCTCGGCAGCACGCCTTCGTCGGGACGACCCTCGACGATCGCGCGCTGGATCAGGAACGGCGCGTTCGCCGCCATCAGCGTCTGACTCGCCGTGTAGTCGTGCGAGCGCAGCGCCTTGATCGCGAGGCCCAGCATGTCGGTCGTGCGCAGCCCGTTCTGGCGGCGCCACGCTTCGGCCGTCTTCAGTGCGAACCACGTGCGGCGCAGTGGGCCGAAGCGTTCGAGCTTCAGCAGATACGGGTTGTCGATCATGCGTTGCGGCAGCCCGTCGAGCGCGTCCGACACGCGGATCCGCGCCGGATCGCCGACCGCGACGTACCGGTCCAGCGTCGCACGCGGCACCGGCGATTCGGCGCTCATCAGGAAGCGCGTGCCCATCGCGATGCCGGCGGCGCCATACGCGAGCGCGGCCGCCAGCCCGCGGCCGTCGAAGAACCCGCCAGCCGCGACCACCGGCACCCGCACCGCGTCGAGCACCTTCGGCAGCAGCAGCGTGGTCGGCACCGAGCCCGTGTGGCCGCCGCCTTCCGCGCCCTGCACCGTCACGATGTCCGCGCCGAGTTCCACCGCCTTCGCCGCGTGCTTCGGCGCGCCGACGGTCGGCATGCAGACGATGCCGGCGTCCTTGAAGCGGCGGATCGTCTTCGCGTCGGGCCCGCGGCCGTAGCTGACCGCGCGCAGCTGGTGCTTGATCGCGAGATCGACCACCTGCGCGGCGTTCTTCTGGAACATGTGGAAGTTGATGCCGAACGGCTTGTCGGTCAGCGACTTCACCTTCAGGATCTCGGACTCGACCTGATCGGGTTCGAGCGTCGCGCCGGCCAGGAAGCCGAAGCCGCCCGCGTTGGCGGTCGCCGCGACGAGCCGCGCGTCGGCTACCCAGCCCATCGCGGTCTGCACGATCGGGTAGCGGCAGCCGAGCAGGTCGCACAGCGGCGTATGCAGCGTCGTGCTCATGCGGCGGCTCCGTTGATGGCGGCCGGCGCGGCGTCGGCCTGCCCTTCGCCGTCCGCCGGTTCCGGCCTGCGCTGCGAGCTGGCCATCTTGCGGGCGTCGTAGCCGCCGAGGCGGTCACCGCTGACGAGCTCGTTGTGCGCATGCGCGAAGTGATGCCACGCGAACGCCGCGTCCATTGCCGCGCGCTTGCCCTGCAGTTCCTCGACGTGATTCAACGCCTGTTTGGTCAGCGCGAGGCCGAGGCGCGGCATCGTCGCGACCTTCGCGGCGATCGCGTAGGTCGCATCGCGCAGCCGCTCGCGCGGCACCACGCGATTGACCATCCCCATCTGATACGCGCGCTCGGCCGGCATCCGCTCGCCGAGGAACAGGAACTCCTTCGCGATGCGCGGGTTCAGCTCGTACGCATGCGCGAAATACTCGACGCCGGGAATCCCCATCCGCACGACCGGATCCGCGAAGAACGCATCCTCCGACGCGACGATCAGGTCGCACACCCAAGCGAGCATCAGCCCGCCCGCGATGCACGCGCCGTGCACCATCGCGATGGTCGGCTTCGGCAGGTCGCGCCAGCGCCGGCACATCCCGAGATACACCTCCTGTTCGCGCGCATAGAGGAATTCGCCGCCTTCCTTGTCGACGTGGTCGTACCACAGCGACGCGCGGTCGAACGACTCGTGGATGTCGCGGCCCGGCGTGCCGATGTCGTGACCCGCCGAGAAATGCTTGCCGGCGCCCGCGAGCACGATCGCCTTCACCGCGTCGTCGTGCGCCGCGCGCCGGAACGCCGCGTCGAGCGCATACGTCATCTTCGAGTTCTGCGCGTTGTGATACTCGGGGCGGTTCATCGTGATCGTCGCGATGCCGTCCTCGACCGCGTAGTCGACGACACCGTCGCCGAACGTCATCTGGGTCGCTTCCATGTCGGACCTCATCCGCGGCGCGGCGCCGGATTGTTGCGCACGATCGTCGCGCGCAGGTTGTGAGGGTCGAGCGCACGCACGATGCGCAGGTCTTCCGCATTCGGCGCGGCCGTCGTGCCGAGGTCGGGCGCCGCGATCAGCGGGAAGCCGGTCGCGTCCTGCACCTCGTCGAAGCTCACGCCCGGATGCAGCGAACGCACGCGGATCGCGTGGTCGGGCCCGCCGAAATCCATCACGCACAGGTCGGTGACGATGCTGCGCAGGTCGACGAAGGTCTTCATGCCGGGCAGCCGGCGCGCCGGGTTGTAGCCGACCGTGCACACCATGTCGACCTCGCCTTCGACGAACGTGCGCTTGCCGTGGCCGCTCACGAAAAACGAGTTCGCGTGGTTCGTCGAGTTGCCGGGGAAGCCGCGCGCGCCGAGCAGCTGCGTCTTCGGCCGCGCGTAGTCGTCGCCGAGCCACGAGATGTTCGCCTGGCCGAAGCGGTCGATCTGCGTCGGCATCACCAGCGCGTGGCGGCGGCCGTGCCACAGGCAGTCGAACACGCGTTCGTAGGTCATCCAGCCGCTCGCCTTCACGCGATAGCCGTCGGGACGCGGCCCGAGCGGGACCGGCTCCTCGACGAGATACGCCTCGCCGTCGGTCAGCATCAGCCCGTTGTTGTACGCGAGCCGCGCAAGGCCGGCCGCGAGCCGCGGGCCCGTGCCGATGCCGGTCGCCAGCACTTCGCCGTCATCGCGCCAGAGTCGCGCGGACGCGACGATCATCAGTTCCGCGAGGGAATGGTCGAGAGATTCGCTCACAGGCGCTCCTTTACAGAATCGGCAACGGCAGCGTCGTCACGTGCGACAGCCCGCCGACGCCTTCGAGGTACTGGCGTTCGTCCTGGCCGACCACGTCGCGCAGGTAAGCCACCGTCTTCGCATCGTCTTCCGCGCTCGCGCAGTACGCGCGCAGGTGCGGCAGGTCCCAGCCGTAGTCCGGCCCGCACGACGTCGGGTGCGCGCCGCCCGGCGCGTGCACGACGCCGGTGACGAGCGAGCGCTCGAACGGATTGCGGCGTGCGGCGTCGAGGTCGTCGCTCGCGAGCGACGCGTCGACCGTTTCCGCCGACACGTAGCAGCGCTGCGCGGCGCGCGCCATCCACGCGTCGAAGAACGGATCGGGACCGTCGATGCGCGTATTGCCCATCCGGTCGGCCGCGTTCACGTGCAGCAGCGCGACGTCGAGTTCGATCGCCGGCATCGCGAGCAGCGTCTCGCCGTCGTCGTACGGCGATTGCACCGTGCGCAGCTGCGGCGCGTGATCGAGCAGCGCGGTGCCGAGCCCGGCGCGCGTCGGCAGGAACGGCAGGCGCGCGGCGGCCGCGCGCAGACCGAGCTGCAGCATCCCTTCGTCGAGTTCCAGCACGTCGACGCGGCCCTGTTCGCGGGCCCGGCGGAAATGCGGCTCGAGCGGAATCACGTCGAGCGACACGAAGCCGAACACCGCCTTGCGCACCTTGCCGGCCGCGCAAAGCAGGCCGATGTCGGCGCCGCCGTACGCGACGATCGTCAGGTCCTTCAGGTTCGAGCGCGCGATCTCGCGCACCAGCGCCATCGGCTTGCGCCGCGGGCCCCATCCACCGATGCCGATCGTCATGCCGTCGGCGAGTTGCGCGACCACGTCGCGCGCGGACATCGTCTTGTCGAGAGGTTTCATCGTCATCGTGCTGGCTTACCGGTATCCGATGCTGAAATCGTGGCCCCACTGGCTCACCTTGGTGGCCTCGAATACCGCATGCTTCGACCAGTCGACCGTGAGGCCGCCGAAGCCGTATTCGAGATCGAAGCCGCCGGGGGTCTTCATGTAGAACGAGATCATCTGGTCGTTGCAGTGCCGGCCGAGCGTCGCCGACATCTTCACGTCGTGCGCGGCGACCCGATCGAGCGCGCGGCCGACTTCGTCCATCGAGTCGACTTCGGCCATCACGTGCACGCAGCCCGACGGCACGGCCATCTCGAACAGCGCGAGGCTGTGATGGCGCGCGTTGCGGCAGTGCATGAAGTAAATGCGCTTCTCGGGTTCGGCGGGATCGGGCGTGAACTTCACGCGGTAGATGTCGGACAGCTCGAAGCCGAGCACGCCGCGCACGAACGCGTCGGTCGCGTCGAACTGCGGCGCGGGCAGCACCGCGTGGCCGAGCCCCATGTCGCCGGTGACGAAGCGCGCGACACCCAGCGGCGATACGAAGCGGCGGAAGTCGCAGCGCGCGCCCCAGTACAGCTCGTGGCGGTTGCCGGACGGGTCGGTGCACCACGCCATCGCCTGCACGCGGCGCAGCGCGGCTTCGTCGCGCGTGGCGCGCACGGCTTCGACACCCGCCTGCCGCAGTGCCGTCAGCGCGGCGTCGAACGCGGCGCCGTCGGGCAGTTCCCAGCCCGACGCGAAATAGCGGTCGGTCGCGCCGGGGACGATCACGTAGCGGAAATCGCGGTCGTCCATCTTCAGGTACAGCGCGCCGTCGGGCGCGTCGAGCGCCTGCATGCCCAGCACGTCTTCCGCGTAGCGGCGCCACGCATCGACGCGGGTCGCCTCGACGACGACGTAGCCGAGCGCACGGACATCGATCATGTCGGCCTCCTCCAGGTTCAGAATCCGTTGTTCGTGAAAGGATTCTGGACGGTCGGGGATGGCGTCACATCGTCTGTTGGGACGAGAGCCGGTGGGTCATTTAGGACGAGGCCGGCCGGGAAAGGACCGGGAATCGGACGCGCGCTAAAGCCCGGTGATACGGGCTGCAAGCGGGCGATGCGCGACGGAGAACGCGCAAGGGAAGAAGGCGGGAAGCGATGGCGGCTTGCCGCGACGCGGCAACCCGGCTCACTCGAACGGGTTCAGCAGCCGGACGCCGGTGCGGGCGAAATCGTCGACATTGCGCGTGACGACCGTGAGATCGTTGATCAGCGCGGTGGCCGCGATCAGCTTGTCGAGTGCGTGCGCCGGGTCGGGCACACGCAAATGGCCCCACATCTGGCTGGTCTCGAGATCGACCGGCAGGATGTTCGACGCATAGCCGGACAGAATCGTCGCCATCCATGCCTCGAGCGCCGACGCCTGCGGATGATCGCCGCGATGACGGATCAGATCGACGCCGCGCCGAAGTTCGGCCACCGTGACGATCGACAGGTAAAGCGAACTCGCGTCGGCCTCGGCTTGCATGAAGAACCCGCGCACGCCGCGGTTGGTTCGCTTGCCCTTCCTGATCTCGCTGATGACGTTCGTATCAATCAAAAACACGCCTGACCTCGCCGGAATCCTGAACACGTTGAAAATCCGCGTCTTCACCGACGTCCGGCATGCTCATCAGCACTTGCGCGAATGTCCTTCGCTTCGGCCGGCCGAGCGCATCGGCCAGAATGGCCCGATGTTCGGCCTCGGCACTCCTGCCGTTCGCCGCGGCCTGCTCTCGAAGGCTCTGAACGATACTGTCATCCACGTTACGCACCAGAAGATTTGCCATGAGTCCCTCCATCCAGATTGCTATCAATGATAGCGCCAAGACGGTGAATTGCAAGCATTGCTATCATCGTCGTGATCGGACGGAAGACGGTGGTCGGCGTTGGCCGGCAGAAGCGGACGGCATGAAGCCACCCACGTTCCGCCGTCGGCCCGACGCGTCGAACTGCTGTTGTCCAAGGTAATCCAGCCGCGGCGACGAAAAAAGACGGCCGAATGGCCATTCACTGATGGGTGGTCTGCGCCGGTGCGGGATGTCCGGCGCGGCGCGGCGTCGAATCCGACGCGCGCCGCACGATCATCGCCAGCACCGCGACCAGGATCACGGACGCGATCGGCAACATCGTGCCGGTAACGACTGCGACGAACGCCTGGGCCGGCACGGTCCAGGTGAGCGCCAGGACAATCGATTCGAGCCGGTTCGGCCGGACGTTCCGGCAGTCGAGCAACAGGAAGGTCAGCGGATACGGCCACGGCACGAAAGCGTCGAACGGCCGGAGCGCGGCCGTGCCGTAATGCGCGTCCCGCTCAGAACCGGTACGAGATCCCGATCTGCAGCACCGGGTACCACCGATACCGCGACATCACCCGGTTCAGTTCGTCGAGGCCGCTGGTGGTCAGAATCTGGCTCTTCTGCGGTCCGGCCGCGGCGGCGAGTTGCGGCGACAGCGTGTACGAGCAGCGCGGGATGCCGTACGCGACGCCCAGGTCGGCGACGAAACCGAGCCCCTTCGACGCCGGCCGGTGCCCGTAGCCGATCCCGACATACGGCATCACGGTCGGATAGCGTGCCTCCGCGACCGCGTACATCCCCGGCAGCGCCGGAAAACGCTTGCCGGCGAACACGTAGGTCCCGTCGGTGGGCACCGACACGCCGCGGATCTCGTCGTCGTTGAAGCGCAACCCGATCGTCGCGCGAAAGCCGCTACCGCGCCACGGAAAGATGTCCGCATACAGGCCGCCTTGCCGCAACTTGATGTCGTCCTGGTAGCGATTGCCGGCCACTGTGAAATCATGCGTCACATTGATCGCGTTGAAATCCGCGTGTGCGCCCAGCACCGAATTGAAGCTGACGGCCGCGCCGATGCCGACGCCCTGCGTGCCGCCCTGCAGGTAGATTTCCTGCGCGTGCGCGCCGGCCGTGACTGCCATCGCCAGCGCTGCCCATTGGTTCACTGTCATTTTCACGGGCGTCCCCCCGACATGTGCCGGGCGCGCCGACCCGCCACGTGCAGCGCATGTCGCCACGCGCGGCGGGTCCCCCGGCACGACATCTTGCAAGCAAGCTTGCTGTTTGACGGATCGAGCATACGATGCCCGTTCGTGCCGCCGATACGACGCAGTGCGTCCGGCACGACGGGCCACCATCCCGCGGCTCGATCCGATCCCCGATATTGCGATGTCGTTACGTGCCGCTCCCGCGATTTGTCGTTACCATCAGTCGCGGTTGTGTCGAGCGGCCCCGGCCTAACCGCAAGGCATGTGCCATGCGGCGCGAACCGGCACGGGACAAGCATCGCGGCCAAACGTCCGCGGTGATGCGGGGGAGAATCGACGGAAATGTTTCAGGAACGCATCTGTTCTCGGCGCTTCAGTGCCGTGCCCGATGCGGCGGAGCGATGCATCGGGTGCCGCGACGCGCGCCGGGCAAGCACGCGCGGCTGTCGGCACGCGCGACATCGCAACGGCGTGCAAGCACGTGTGACGCCACGCATGGCAGAAAATGTTTCATCGACGTGACCTCGCGCGAGTCGCGCGTGGTCAGGATGCGATGAGCGCGCGGCACGGGTCAGGGTGAATACCGAGGACGGTGCGCGCGCAACCAGTCGCCGCCGAGATCGCCGTTGATGCGCTTCGACGCATGCAAGCGGGCGGTCGATCCCGGGCGCCCGCGGCGTGAAGATCCGGGATCGATACGGCGGCTTCGGCGCCGAGAACAACCGAACGTTCGTCTGCCGGGCCCGCTCTCCCGAGCGGGCCCGGTGCATCCGCTACAACCCGTACCCGCCGGACACGTTCAACTGCTGCCCCGTGATGTAGTTCGCGCGATCCGACGCGAGGAACACCGCCGCACGCCCGATATCGTGCGCCTTCCCCCAGCGCTTGAGCGCGAGCATCTTCTGCGTGTCGTCGATCCACGCCTGGTCGAACTGCCCCTGTTCGAGCAGCAGCGGAAACATTCCGGCCTCGATCACGCCGACCAGGATCGAGTTGGCGCGAATCTCGTAACGGCCTTCCTCGCGCGCGAGCCCCTTCACCAGCGCCTCGTTCGCCGCCTTCGGCGCGACCGACAATCCGTCGCGATCCGGCCAGCGCAGATGCCCGGCCGAGCCGAGCGTGACGAACGACCCGCCGCCCGACGCACGGAAATGCGGCAACGCGGCCTTCGCCGCATTGAAGAAGCCGACCGTCTCGACCTCGATCGCGCGACGCCAGTCGTCGTGCGTCATGTCGCCGATACGACGCTGGTTCACGAACGGGCCGGCCGCCCACACGATCGTGTGCACGCGGCCGTGCGCGCCGATCGCGACCGCGAGCGCCGCATCGATCTGCGCGGGATCGGTCACGTCCACGCAATGCGTGGTGGCCGCGACGCCTGCGTCGTGCACATCGCGCGCGACGCGTTCGGCCACGTCGGACTTGCTGCGGTAACCGAGCGCGACCGGCACGCCGGCGCGCGCGAATTCGAGCGCGACGCCCTGCCCGATTCCGCCGCTGCCGCCGAACACGAGCACCGCGCCCTGCGGAAATCCGTTGTCGTTCATGCGTTCGTCCCGTTGATTTCGTGCCGTGCGCCGGCGTTCAGGCCGCCGCTTCGGTGCCCGCGCGCAGCCGGTACTTCAGCACCTTGCCGGCCGCGCTCGTCGGCAGTTGCTCGACGAACGTGAAATGCCGCGGCACCTTGTAGTTCGCCATGTTGCTGCGCGCCCAGTCGTTCAGTGCGTCGGCGTCGGTGTGCGCGCCGGGACGCAATACGACATACGCATGCCCGACTTCGCCGAGCCGCGTATCGGGCACGCCGACCAGCGCGACCTGCGCGATCGCCGGATGCGCGGCCAGCAGCCGCTCGATCTCGGCCGGATAGCAGTTGAAGCCGCCGACGATGAACATGTCCTTGATCCGGTCGGTGATCTTCAGGTTGCCGTTCGCGTCGACACAGCCGAGGTCGCCGGTATGCAGCCAGCCGTCGGCGTCGACGGCTTCGCGCGTCGCATCCGGCTGGTTGAAGTAGCCGCGCATCACGTTGTAGCCGCGCACCCAGATCTCGCCGGTCTCGTCCGGCCCGAGCGCCGCGCCGTCCGGCCCCGCGATGCGCAGCTCGACACCCGGCATCGGACGGCCCGACGTACAGGCGACCGTCTCCGCGTCGTCGCCATGGCGGCACAGCGTCGCGAACCCGCATGATTCGGTCAGTCCGTAGCCGGTCAGCACGGTCTCGAAGCCGAGCTCCGCGCGCATCCGCTCGATCAGGCTCGGCGCGATCGCGGCCGCGCCCGTCACCGCGATCCGCAGCGACGACAGGTCGCGCGTCGCGCGATCGGGCGCATCGAGCAGCGCGTAGTACAGCGTCGGCGGGCCGGGCAGCACCGACACGCGTTCGTCGGCGATGCGGCGCAAGACGTCTGCCGGCTGGAACACGAGATGCGGCAGCACGGTCGCACCGCTCGACAGCGCGGCGAGCCAGCCGGCCTTGTAGCCGAACGTATGGAAGAACGGATTGACGATCAGGTAGCGGTCGTCCCGGCGCACGCCGGCGATCTTCGCCCACGCCTGCGCGGCGCGCAGGTTCTGTCCGTGCGCGGTCATCACGCCCTTCGGGCGGCCCGTCGTGCCGGACGTGAACATCAGGTCCATCACGGTATCCGGCGTCACCTGCGCCTCCCGCTCGCGCACGGCGGCGAGCGGCACCGCCGCGCCGCGCGCGAGAAATGCATTCCACGTTTCATCGTGCGCGCCGGACGGCGGCTCGCCGTCGAACACGACGACGCGTTCGAGCGTCGCGGGCCGGTGCGGCGCGAGCAGTGCCGGATAGGATTCGCCGAGGAAGGTGCCGCAGCAGAACAGCAGCCGCGCGCCGCCGTCGTGCAGGATGCCGCCCACTTCCATCCCCTTCATCCGCGTATTGACCGGCACGAGGATCGCGCCGACGGTGTGGATCGCCAGCGCCGCGACGATCCATTGCGGCAGGTTCGGCGCCCATACGGCGACCCGGTCGCCGGCGTCGATGCCGCTCGCGAGCAGCGCGCGCGCCGCTTCGAGACGCGCCGCGTCGAGTTCCGCATAGGTCAGCCGGCCGTGCTCCGACTCGATCGCCGGATGCGCGCCGTGGCGCGCGGCAGCCCGCGCGATCAGCGCGGGTGTGGTGAGGATTTCGTTGTCCATCGTCATATGCGTCGAAACAGGGTTGCCGTCGGTGCCATCGACACGCTGCGGCTCAATCGGGGAACACCACGCGCAGCGCGTCGCTCGCGGGCCGCGCGCAGCAGGCGAGCGTCCAGCCTGCCGCGATCTCGTCGTCGTCGAGCACGTGGTTGCTGTCGAGCGTCACCGCGCCGCGTTCGACGCGGCACATGCACGCGCCGCACTGCCCCATCCGGCAGGAATTCGGCGCAGGCAGGCCGGCGCGCAGCATCGCGTCGAGCAGCGTTTCGCCGGGCGCGCTGTCGAACGCGAACGCCTCGCCGTCGAGCACCGTCTCGATCGCCGCGCCGTCGCGATCCCCGGACGCCGCCGCCGTTGCGGCCGATGCCGCCGGATCGGCCTGTGCCGGCGCATCGGGCAGCGACGCGAAGCGCTCGACATGCACGCGCGCACGCGGCAGCCCGAGGCCGAGCATCGCGGCGAGCGCGTTCTCCATGAACAGCGCCGGCCCGCAGATGAACGTCTCCTGCTGGCTGAACGGCCGCGCGAGTTCCTCGAGATGCCGCTGCTGCGGCACGCCCTGCACGCTGTCGAGCCAGTGGATCACGCGCAGGCGGCCCGGGTGACGGTGCGCAAGCTGCTGCAACTCGTCGCGGAAAATCACCGCGCGCTCGTCGCGATTCGCGTAGATCAGCGTCAGCATCCCGCGGCCGTGCACGAGCGCCGATTTCAGGATCGACAGCACCGGCGTGATGCCGCTGCCGCCCGCGAACAGCAGCAAGTCGCCGTCGAGCGTGCGCGGCGTGAAGACGCCGGCCGGCGGCAGCACGTCGAGCGCATCGCCCGCGCGGATGCGGTCGCACAGCCAGTTCGACGCACGGCCGTCGCGCACCCGCTTGACGGTGATCTTCGGCGCCGCGTCGATGCCCGGCGCGCTCGACAGCGAATAGCAGCGCGCGACCGTCGCGTCCGTGCATGGCACGTTCAGCGTCAGGAACTGGCCGGGCCGATACGCGAACGCATCGCGCAACGCGGCGGGTACGTCGAACACGAACGAGCAGGCGTCGTCGCTTTCGGCGATGACGTCGGCCACGGTCAGCCGGTGGAAGCGGGAATCGCTCGGTGAATCGCTCATCGCCCGCTCCTCATGCCGCACCGGCCGCGCGCCGGCCGGCTTCGCCCACGCGGAACCGTGCCGGGTTCGACGCGAGTGCCGGCGCGATGCATGCGAACGCGTCGAGCACCGGCGTTGCCGCTGCACCGATCAGTTGCGCGAGCTCGCGCAGGATCGTCGTGTTCGCGCCGTTCGCGAGATGGCGGTTCAGTCTGCGTGTCATGGATCGTCTCTTTCCAATGCGGAAAAACGCGCGCCGCCGTCACGCGGCCGCCCGGCTCACGGGCGCGCCTGGCGTCGTGTACGCACCGTCGAGATAAACGAGCGGATCCACGTCACCGCTCATCAGCACCTCGCGAATACGCCCGATGAACACCGTATGCGTGCCGTATTCGAAGCGGCCGTCCTGCTCGCACACGAGGCTCGCCTGCGAATCGTGCAGATACGGCACACCCAGCGGCGACATGTGCCACTCGCCGGTCGTGAAGCGCGCCTCGCCCTTCAGGCGGCCGCTGCAATCGATCGCGATGCCTTCATGCCGTGCCGACAGCACGTTCACGCAAAACGGTGCCCCCGCATCGAGCGGCGGATACAGCGACGCATTGCGGTTGATGCAGATCAGCAGCGACGGCGGATCGGTCGACAGCGAATCGACCGCCGTCGCGGACATCGAGTAGCGCCGGCCGTCGTGCGCGCTGCTGATGACCGTGACGGAGCGCGCGAGGCGGCGCATCGCGAGCAGCATGTCGGTGTGCAGCGGATGGGTAGTGAGATCGCTCATGATCGGACTCCGTCAAGTTCAGTCGTGGACGGCCGGTCTGTCCGGCCGCCGGCGTCGGCCGCTTGCGCGGCCAGGTGGTCGGCCGCGATGAACCCGAAGGTCATCGCCGGACCGAGCGTCGAGCCCGCGCCGGGGTAGCTCGTGCCCATCACCGATGCACTGGTGTTGCCGATTGCGTACAGGCCGTCGACCGGTGCACCGTCGGCGCGCAGCACGCGCGCCTGCGCGTCGGTGACGAGCCCGCCCTTCGTGCCGATGTCGCCCGCGTCGATCCGCACCGCGTAGAACGGCGCCTCGTCGACCGGCCCGAGGCACGGATTCGGCCGGTTCTTCGGATCGCCGTAGTACGTGTCGAACAGGTTGTCGCCCTTGCCGAACGCTTCGTCGATCCCGGTTGCCGCGTAACGCGCCATGTCGCGCAGCGTGTCGTGCAGCCCGGCCGCATCGACGCCGATCCGCGCGGCGAGCGCGTCGATCGTGTCTGCCTTCACGAGCACGTCGCGAAACGCGTCCGGAATGCGCGCGTCGGGCATCATCGACGCCGGCATGATCGGCCCGCACGGATACTTGCGGCGAAAGCGCGCGTCGAACACCATCCACGCCGGCACGCACGCGCCGGTGCGCGCGTGGTCGCGATACATCGCCGGCACGAATTCCGAATACGGCGCGGCTTCGTTGACGAAGCGCCTGCCGAAGCCGTTGACGATCACGCAGCCGGGCAGGTTGCGCTCGACGAACAGCGCGCGCTGCTTCTCCTCGCCCGCGACGCCGACCGTCGGCGCCCCCCAAACGTGTTCCATCAGCGCGAGCGCGCCGCCGAGCCGGTGGCCTTCGGCGATCGCGTCGCCGGTGTTGGCCGGCGGCGTCGAGCTCCATTGCATCTGCGTCGGTTGCGGCAGGTAGCGTTCGCGCATCGGCTGGTTGCGCTCGAAACCGCCCGCGCCGAGGATCACGCCGCGCCGCGCGGCGATCGTCACCGGCTGCCCGAAGCGCTGCGCACGCACGCCCGTCACGCGGCCGTCGACGTCGAGCAGGTCGCGCATCGGCGTGTCGAGCCACACGGGCACGTTGCGCTCGAGCAGCGCGCGGCGCAGGCCGCCGATCAATGCGTTGCCGAGTGTCAGGCGCCGGTCGCGCCGCGTGCGGCGGCGCACGCCGAAATCGAGCCAGTAGCGCCCGAACTGCGCGATCGCGAGCCTCATGAAGCCCGGCCCGCGCGAGAACAGCGTGTGCGCCTCCTTCGACGTCACGGCCACGCGGCCGCCGATCAGCGTACCGGGCGACGGCGGACGCAGCCGGTCGAGTTCGTCGCCGAGCAGCCCGCCGTCGAACGGCAGCGGATCGAGCGCGCGATAGCCCGGCATCGCGCCCGGCAGCTTCTGGAAATAGTCCGCGTACTTCGGCAGCGCCTGGTAGCGCACCGGTGTCTTCGCTTCGAGGTAACGCAGCATCTCGGGCGCCTGGTCGAGATACGCGTCGAGCCGCTCGCGCGACGATGCGCCGGCCGTGCACGCGTCGAGATAGCGGCGCGCGGCCTCGCGCGTATCGGTCGCGCCAAGTTCCGCGATATGGTGGTTGCACGGCACCCAGATGCCGCCGCCGGACACCGCCGACGTGCCGCCGTACAGCGCCGTCTTCTCGATCACGACGACGGACAGCCCGCGGTCGGCCGCGCGGCACGCCGCGAGCAGCGCGCCCGCGCCCGAGCCGACGACCACGACGTCGAACACGTATTGCTGCGCTTGCGTGTCGTTCATCGCCGCCTCGTCAGATGAAGTAGTCCGTGTTCTCGCGGCCGAGCATCACGGCGCCGAGGTTCTGGCCGAAGCGGTCCACGTTGTTCGCGTAGTGCGCGCGCGCCGCGTGCAGGTCGAGGAAGCGGCGCACCAGCGGATTGCGGTGATAGATGCCGTTGCCGCCCGCATAGCGCAGCAGCGCGTTCGCGGCCTGGGCGCAACGCTCGGCGACCTGCGCGGACTGGTAGCGGAAATGCACGCGGCGCTCGATCGACACGGCCGGGCCGCCCGTCACCGACGCCATCAGCTCCGCGAAATTGCGCTTGAGCAGCACCTTCATCTCGTCGATCGCGACAGCCGCGTTCGCGCACGCGTTCTGCGCGCCCGGATCGTCGGTCGTCTTCGCGCCGCTGTTGGCCGACACACGCGTGGCCGCATAGCCGGTGAAATCGTCGAGCGCGCCCTGCAGCGCGCCAATGCACGACGTGCACACCGCGCGCACGAAGATCTGCGCGAACGGCAGCCTGAACAGCGGCGCGTCGTTGACGGCCAGGCCCGGGCTCGTGCCCATCATCCCGTCGATCGCCTTGTGCGTGCGGTACGCGGGCACGAACACGTCGTCGACGACGATGTCGTGGCTGCCGGTCGCGCGCAGGCCGAGCACGTCCCAGTCCTGCTGGATCCGGTAGTCGGATTTCGGCAGCAGGAAGGTGCGGTATTCCGGCGGCTGGCCGGCCTCGGCCGGCGGCACCAGCGCGCCGAGGAACACCCATTCGCACAGTTCGCTGCCGCTCGAGAACTTCCAGTGGCCGGACAGGCGGAAGCCGCCGTCGACCGGCGTCACGCGGCCGACCGGCATGTAGGTCGACGCGATCAGCGTCGCGGAATCCTTGCCCCAAACATCCTGCTGCGCGCGCTCGTCGAACAGCGCGAGCTGCCAGTTGTGCACGCCGACGACGCCGTACACCCATGCCGTCGACATGCAGCCGCGCGCGAGCGCCATCTGGATGTCGAAGAAGGTTTGCGGATCGAGCTCGTAGCCGCCGTAGCGTTTCGGCTGCAGCACCTTGAAGAAGCCGGCGGCCTGCATGTCGGCGATCGTCTCGGCCGGGATGCGGCCCTGCGCTTCCGCCTGCGCGGCGCGGCCGGCCAGCGTCGGCGCGAGCGCCTCGGCGCGGGCGATCAGCGTGGCGGCCAGTGCGTTCGAATCGTTGTCGCGATGCACGAATGTCTCCTGTGGAACGGGGGCTGCGCCGCGGCGCCTGCCCCGCTCTCGTTCAAAGTTGTCCGGCGCGGCATGGCCGCGGGCGATGCTCGCCACCACCGATGGTCGGCTTCGCTCGACCGCGCCGCATCGTCCGACCGGACGGGACGACGGGCGCGGCCCCATGCATCACGCGCAGGCGCGTTCCTTCTCGCGGTTGAAGAACGGGATCACGTGCTCGCCGATGTTGCGGATCGTCTCCATCTGCGCTTCGTGCGGCACCGTGCCCATCTGGCACAGGAACAGCACTTCGTCGACGCCGGCTTCCTGCAAGCGGCCGACATAGCCGATGCAGTCGTCCACCGTGCCGTACGCGTGGTTCGGGTTCATCATCGCGAGCGCCGGGTCGGCGAAGTTCACGACGACTTCCTCCGACGCGAAGCGCGAGCGGATCACCATCTCGCCGGTATCGGCCTGCACGAGGTCGTCGCCCCACTTCGCCGGGTCCGGACGCTCGCCGCCCGTGTACCAGTACGCGAGCGATTCCATGAAGTAGCGCTGGCCGCGGATGCCGATCTTGCGGGCAGCCTGGCCGTCGGCCATCACCACCGTCGGGCACAGCGCCGCGAGGTGCTGGGTCGGGCGGAAGCCGACCTGGTCTTCCGGCTTGCGGTTCGCCCATGCCTCGCGGTAGACCGCATTCTTCTTCGCGACTTCGTCCGGGCCGCCGAAGCCGAGCACCAGCGCGCCCATCCCGCGCTGGCCGGCGCGCAGCAGCGCGTCGGTGTTCGTGCACGCGAGATACATCGGCGGATGCGGATCCTGCATCGGCTTCGGATGAATCGGACGCTTCGGGATCTTGATGTACTTGCCATCGTGCTCGATCTCGTCCTGCACGAACATCTTCGGCACGAGGTACATCGATTCGTCGATCATCGGCTGCAGCTCGTTGAGGTCATAACCGAACGCGCCCGCTTCCTGCTGGCTGCCGCCCTTGCCGACGCCGAAATGCACACGGCCGCCGGACAGGATGTCGAGCAGCGCGACGCGCTCGGCGACCTTGATCGGGTGGTTCATCGCGGGCGGCAGGCACACGACGCCGTGGCCGAGGCCGATGCGCGTCGTGCGGCCGGCCAGGTACGCAAGGAAGGTTTCCGGCGCGCTCATGTGCGCATAGTTGGTCAGCGACGTGTGCTCCACGCACCAGATTGTGTCGAAGCCGACCTGCTCGGCGAGCAGCGCCTGTTCGACCGTTTCCTTGAATACCCGGTGGTCGCCCTCGCGCGATGCGTCGGTGGTCTGGGCTTCGTAGATGAGGGAAAACTTCATTGCGTGCGTCTCCATGTATGTTGGACGAGTCGGGGTCGCGCAGCCCGCCCGCACGATACGGACGAGTAGCGACGGTCCACGAATCGAAGTGTCGGCGCGCCGGCTGGCGCGGACATCATCTGTTCGGAGTAGCTGCCCGCCTGCGGGGACAGAGGGGTTTCACGGTCATCCGATCGGACTGCGTGAGCGCGCGAGCGACGCGCTAGCATCGACCGGCGGCGCGTTGCACGCCGCACATATCAAGACAAGGGAGATCCAGGATGAAGGTATCGATGCTGCTGTATCCGGTCGCCGACATCGACACGGCGTTGCCGCTGTTCGTCGACGGACTGGGCCTGAACGTGAAGTTCCGCGACGGCGACCGCTATTGCGCGCTCGACGGCGGCCCGCTGACGATCGCGCTGGTCGCCGGCGACGAGCAGATCGTCGAGCGCGCGGCGCTCACGCTGCGGGTCGATGAGGATGACGACCTTTACGCGGCGATGGCGCGGGTCGTGAAAGCCGGTGCGTCGGTGCGCGTGCCGGTGCAGGCCGGGCCGCACGAATACCGTGCGGTGCTGGAGGACAAGAACGGCGCGCTGCTGGTGATTTCGCAGAAACGCGCGGCATGACACGGCGACGCGCGGGAAGCTGTGCTCGGCGCATGGTGCGCTGCCCCGCCGGCGGCAAGCCGGCCGGATGCCGCGCGAACGGTTGCCGTCGGCTGGCGGAGTGCGCTCCCCCCTTTGCTCGGCCGCGCCGGGCACGCGCAGGTCGCTGGTTTCCAGCAGCTCCAGCGGCGTGCCGGCCGGCTGGCTGAGCCGCTTCGCGGCGAGCGCGATGAATTCGACGTCGGGCAGCGCGGGCGGCCGGTCGCCGTTCAGCGCATCGAGGCATCTTCCCGATGACCACCGGAATCGGTACCATCGAGTGCTTGTAGACCGGCCGCGCGCCGGCGCGCGGCCTGCCGTCGTCGGGCCGCGCCGCCCGTCACGTCGCCGCCGCGCCGGTCGCCGCACTTCCCGTTTCGTCATGTCCCGCGAACCCTCACACTCCGCGCTGCTGTGGATCGTCGCCGCCGCGTTCTTCATGCAGTCGCTCGACACGACGATCGTCAACACCGCGCTGCCGTCGATCGCGCAAAGCCTGCATGCGTCGCCGCTCGCGATGCAGCCGGTCGTGGTCGTCTACACGCTGACGATGGCGATGCTCACACCGGCGTCCGGCTGGCTCGCCGACCGCTTCGGCACGCGCCGCGTGTTCTCGCTCGCCATCCTGGTGTTCTCGCTCGCATCGATCGGCTGCGCGGCGTCGCACACGCTCGGCCAGCTCGTCGTCGCGCGCGCCGTGCAGGGCATCGGCGGCTCGATGCTGCTGCCGATCGGGCGGCTCGCGGTGTTGCGCCGCGTGCCGGGCGAGCGGTACGTCGCGGCGATCGCGTTCGTGTCGATCGCCGCGCAGCTCGGCCCGATCGTCGGGCCGACGCTCGGCGGCTGGCTCACGCAGGCGATTTCCTGGCATTGGGTGTTCATCGTCAACGTGCCGGTCGGCGTGGTCGGCTTCATCGCGGTGCAGCGCTTCCTGCCGCACGACCAGGCGACGCAGCCGCCGCCGTTCGACTTCATCGGCTGCGGGCTGCTGTCGGTCGCGATGATCGCGCTGTCGCTCGCGATCGATCCGCCGATGCCCGCGCACCGCACCGGCTGGGCGATCGGGCTGGCCGTGCTCGGCGTGGCGAGCGCGCTTGCGTACCTGCCCCATGCACGGCGCCGCGCGCAGCCGCTGTTCCGGCTCGGGCTGTTCCGCGAGCCGAACTTCGGCGCGGGGCTGCTCGGCAACCTGCTGTGCCGGATCGGCACGAGCGCGGTGCCGTTCATGCTGCCGCTGCTGATGCAGGTGCAGCTCGGCTATACGCCGCTGCAGTCGGGGATGATGATGCTGCCGGCCGCGATCGCCGGCGTGATCGCGAAGCGCTGGATCGCGCCGCTCGCGAAACGCTTCGGTTATGCGACGTTCCTGGTCGTGAACACGGGGATCGTCGGTGGCGCGATCGCGGGGTTCGCGCTGGTGTCGGCCCGGCCCGCGCCGGCGCTGGAGATCGCGTTGCTGGTCGTGTTCGGCGCCGCGAACTCGATGCAGTTCGCCGCGATGAACGCCGTGACGCTGAAGGGGCTGTCACACGCCGACGCCGGCAGCGGCAACAGCCTGTTCACGATGATGCAGATGCTGGCGATGGGGCTCGGCGTATCGATCGGCGGCGGGCTCGTGAACCTGTTCGCCGCGCATTGGGGCTCGATGGCGAACGGCTTCATGCTGTCGTTCGTCTGCATGGGCGCGGTCACGCTGCTGTCGTCCGTCGTGTTCCGGCGGATCGATACCGCCGCGCCGCCAAGGCCGGTCGCGCCGCGGCCGTCCGCGTGAGCGGCGCCGCGGGCAGACGCGGCCGTCAGTTCATCTGGCGGCGCTCGACGACCCGCTTGAGCACCCAGCGGATCGTCGAACCGTCGGCCGGCGGCTGCGCGACGCGATATTCGTCGACTTCCAGCACATATTGATAGCCGGGCTGGTACGCAAAGCCCTCGATGCCCGCGTACCACAGGCTCCACGGCTCGGCCGGACTGCTGCGCACCTGCAGGCAGTCCATCGGCGCGACGCCCGTGCAGCGCACCGCCTGCGGCGCAACATAAACGGTCCGGGTCACGGGCCGGCCGTCGGCCGGGCGGGCCGCGCGCGCATCCGACGCGGCCGCGCCGGTCTGGCATCCGGCGAGCAGCGCGCTGCCGGCAATCACAGCCGCGCCGAGCAGCGTTCTGGTCTTGCGATTCATCTGATGGTCCTCAGGAAGCGTTGGCGGGCCGATTAGACGAATGGTGCGCCGGCAAAGTTCACAAATTGCTTACAGTATGCGCGCCGCCCCCCTCATTCGTGGGATGTCATGCATGCACGGACGCGTTACCGTATTCCGGTGCAGGCAACCGCGCGCCGCCGCCGGCGGTCCGCATTCGCCCATGCACGCACCCGCACGCCCGGCGCACCGCGACCCGGCGGCGGCAACAGGAGACAACCCGATGACCACGGCGCCCCCGGCCCTTCCCCCGTGCCTTGCCCAATCGAAACTGACGCTCGAGCAGTTCGACGCGCTGCTCGCGACAATCTACGAAGGCCCGCTGGAAGACGTGCCGTGGGGCGGCGCGCTCGAACAGATCCGCGTGCACCTCGGCGCGAACTACGTGACGATGATCCTGCGCTGGCCCGCCAGCGGCCATGCGGGGCTGATGATCAATGCGTCCGCGGCGAGCGCGCCGCTGACAGGCGTCGCGTCGTACAACAACTACTATTACGCGCTCGATCCGTTCGTGAACCTGCCGAGCGATCGCGTCGTCACCGTCGACGAACTGCTCGGCGTCGGCGTGTGGCGCAGCAGCGCGATGTATCGCGAGTTTCTCGAGCCGTTCGACGTCGGCTACCTGATGGGCGCCGACCTGCGCACGCCCGACGGGATCGAATGCCGCTTCCGCGTGTGCCGCTCGCATCACGGCCGCGCGTTCTCGGCGACCGACAAGGCCGTCTGCAACGCGCTGCTGCCGCACCTGAAGCGCGCGGTGCGGCTGCATGCGAAGTTCGGGATGGTCGAATCGGAGCGCACGCTGTATGCGAGCACGATCGACCGCATGCTCGTCGCGACCGCGATCCTCGATGAGCGCGGCACGATCATGAAGACCAATTCCGTCGCGGACGAGATCTTCGCCGAATGCGACGGCCTGCGCGTGCGCGCCGGTGCGCTCGAGGCATCGTATCCGCTGGAGGACCGCAAGCTGCAAAAGCTCATCCGGCAGGTGCTCGCGGAGCGCGCGGGCGGCGCACCGTCGGTCGCGCAGGCGATTGCCGTGCCGCGCCCGTCGGGCAAGCCGCCGCTCGGCGTGCTGATCCGCCCGGTGCCGCTCAGCGAATGGTCGGAGGACAATCCGCGCCGGCCCGCATGCGCGATCTTCATCCGCGATGCGGAGCGCAAGTCGCAGGCGTCGCACGACATCGTGCGGAAACTGTTCGATCTCACGCCGGCCGAGACCGCGCTGGCGCTCGCGCTCGTCAACGGATCGACGCTCGAGGAAGCGGCCGACGAACTCGACATCAGCAAGAACACCGCGCGCTCGCACCTGCGGGCGATCTTTTCCAAGACGGGTGTCACGCGACAGGCGACGCTCGTGCGGATGTTGCTGAACAGCGTGTTGTCGCTGGGGTGAGGCGTTCGACGGGCCGGGAAGCCGGATTCGTGAACGGGTTGCTCCCGATCCCAGCAATACGGCTGTTGACGCCGGAAAGCAGGAAGCGGTCTGCACCGAAACGGCCGATGCAGACGGTATGAGCGCCAGCCGGAAACCCGTTCCGTTTCGCCAAGTCGTGATCGTGTATTACCATCGGCGTTTCCTCGTACGCTTCGTCGCGCCGCGTGCGCCCGCCCAACCACGGGCGAGCCGCGCCCCCTGTTCGCATGACCTCACCCGTTCCGTCCGACACCGCGCTGCGGCCGCAGCCGATCGACGCGCTGACCGTGCCGGCCGCACTCGACGGGCGCGCGGGCACCAATCGCTCGACGAGCGCGCATCCGCAGATCGCCGCGACCCATGATCTCGACGCCGTGCGCGCATGGCTCGCGCGCTTCGTCGATACGCCCACCACGTTCCAGAACTACCGCAAGGAGGCCGAGCGCCTGCTGCTGTGGGCCGTGATCGCGTGCGGCAAGCCGCTGTCGTCGCTCACGCACGAGGATCTCGTCGTGTACCGGCAGTTCCTGCTCGCGCCCGCGCCCGCCGACGTGTGGTGCGCGAACGGCGGCCGCAAGCATCCGCGCGGCGACCCGCGCTGGCGGCCGTTCTACGGGCCGCTGTCGGCGGCCAGCCAGCGGCAGGCGATGGTGATCCTGAACGTGATGTTCTCGTGGCTCGTGCAGGCCGGCTATCTGGCCGGCAATCCGCTCGCGCTGTCGCGGCAGCGGCAACGGCGGCCCGCGCCGCGCGTCACGCGCCATCTCGGGCCGCCGCTGTGGCAGGCGGTCAAGGATGCGATCGCCGCGATGCCGCGCGACGATGCGCGTGCGGCCTTCCATGCGGATCGCGCGCGCTGGGTGTTCACGTTGCTGTATCTCGGCGGGCTGCGCATCACCGAGGCGGCCGACACGACGATGGGGCAATTCTTTGCACGGCGCGATGCGAACGGGCGCGATCGCTGGTGGCTCGACGTGACCGGCAAAGGCGGCCGCCAGCGCCTCGTGCCGGCCACCGCCGAGATGATGGCCGAGCTCGCGCGCTACCGGCGCGCGCATGGCCTGCCCGCGCTGCCGGCCGACGGCGAAGCCACGCCGCTCGTGCTGCCCGCCGGTCGCACGCGCAAGCCGCTCACGCGCGCGGCGCTGCACCGGATCGTGAAGCAGGTGTTCCGGTTCGCGGCCGACCGGTTGCGTGCGCAAGGGGATGCAGGCGAACAACAGGCGCGCGTACTCGAACAGGCATCGGCCCACTGGCTGCGCCACAGCGCGGGTTCGCACATGGCGGATAGCCGCGTCGACCTGCGGCTCGTGCGCGACAACCTCGGACACGTATCGCTGACGACGACGAGCCAGTATCTGCACGCGGACGATGACTGGCGACACAGCGAAACCGAGGAGAAGCACCGGATCGGCTGGTGAACGGCTCGTCGTCCGCCCGCTTCAATACACGGCGACCCAGTGCCCGGACACCCACGCCCAGTGGTTGCCGGCCCAGCGGTAATGACCTTTCGCCCAGCGATAACCGGGTGCGGGCGGCGGCGGCATCACTTCGGCGACCGGCGCAGGCTGCGGCGGCCGCGCGGGTTCGACCACGCACGCGGACAGCAGCGCCGCGCTCGTCGTTACCCATACGGCGAGCGATACGGATCGGATCTTCATCTACGATTCTCCCTGTTGTGTAATCGATCGGTCGGCGGAGGCGAACCCGCGTACGCCGTGCATCGAGTCGTGCATCGAGCTGCGCATCAATCCGCGCATCACGCGGCTCCGCGAACGAGGCCCGTCATCGGCCGCGTCGCGCCGCTTTCCGCGAACAGCGTCGACGCGGTATGAACGGGATCGAGCCGCAGGCTTTCGGCGGCCGCGCCCGCGATCAGCGCGTCGAGCGACGCGGTCGGCTTCAGGTCGCGCCCTTCGTACAGGTCGCCCGGCCGCAGGCCGGGCCAGTCGGCGATCACGCGTCCGCCCGCGACCGCCCCGCCCGCCAGCATCGCGACCGACGCCTGCCCGTGATCGGTGCCGCCCGTGCCGTTCGCGGCGGCCGTGCGACCGAACTCGGTCGCGACGAGTACCGTGGTCTGCTGCCACACGGGCCCGAGACCGTCGCGCAACGCGGCGAGCATCGTGTCGAGCGCCTTCAACTGATTCGCGAGCCGCGCGTTCTGCGCGCTGTGCGTGTCCCAGCCGCCCGTCTCGATCATCGCGATCCGCGGGCCGTCGTCGCGCGCGAGAAACGTCGCCGCGAGCTTGCCGACGCCCGCCGGATCCTGGCGCGCATGCGCGTCGCCGGCCAGACCGCGCGCGGCCATCGCCGATTGCCACAGCGGCCCGAGCTGTGCGTCGGCCTCGTACAGCGCCGACACGCGCGCGAGCAGGTCGTCCGGTGCGGCCGGCAACCCGGACGCCGCATACGACGCGGCCTGCACGCTGCCGCGCAACGCGAGCGGCACCGTCGGCGCGAACGCGATCGCGTTGTCCCGCGTCGCCGGCAACATCGCGGCGAGCCGGTTCAGCCAGCCGTCCTTCACCTGGTACGGCGCGCGCCCGCCCGTCTCGAGCACGTTCTGGCCGTCGAAATGCGAGCGGTCGCGATACGGCGACGCGATCGCGTGGACGAACAGCGCCTCTTTGTCGCGAACCATCTGCGCGGTCTGCACGAGCGACGGATGCAGCGCGAACGTGCCGTCGATGCGGGTCGCCGTCGACGCGTCGATCGCCAGCGGCCCGCGCAACGACGCATACGCGGGTTCCGCATACGGGACGACGATGTTCAGCCCGTCGGCCGCGCCGCGCTGGATCACGAACACGAAGCGCCGGTCGGTTTCGACGTTCGCGAACACGATGCGCGGTGCGACGAGGATCGCGCCCGCACCGGCGGCGGCGATGCTCAGGAAATGTCGACGGGTAAGGGATCGGGCCATGTTCATCTCCGTTGAAAATCGGGCGACACGAGCAGCAGCGCAAGCGACGTGGTCGCGCTCTCGGCACGCGACAGTGCCGTCGCCGTCGTTGCGCTCAGCGAGCCGGCCAGCAGCGTATTGCCGAGCGTGCGCGGGTCGAGCCGGTCGCCCGTGCGTGCGGCAAACCGCTGCGCAATCTCGACACGGCGCACCAGCGCGTCGGGCGCGGCCCAGCTCGCGGCAACATCGTCGTAGCCGGCCGGCGACCCGGGCCGCCACACCGGCTGACCGAGCTGCGCGAGCAGCGGCGCGGCCTTCAGGTCGCCGGTATCGCGCCAGCCGAGCCCGCGCAGCGACGACACGGCCCACTCCCACGGCGTCTTGAACTTGCGATTGACCGGCGACCATGCGTCCGGCGCATCGACCAGCACACGATAGACGGTCGGCAAATCCCCGCCGCTCGCATCGAATGCACGGGCGAGCCGGTCGGTGAGCGCGGGCGGCGGATTGTCGGCGACGAAATGACGGGCGAGCTGGAACGCGACATGCCGGCCCGTCGCCGGCGAACGCGCCAGATCGCTCAGGATCGCACGCGCTTGCGCGTCGCCCGGCTGATCGTAGATGCGGCCCATCACCGTGCGCGCGCCCGGTTCGTGCAGCTTCGGGCGGAACACGAACGCGCCGGGCGCCGCATCGCCGGGCTGCGGCCCGCGTCCGCCGGCAATGCTCCAGCCGGTCAGCGCGCGCGCGAATTCCGTCACGTCCGTTTGCGTGTAGCCGGTGCGTACCCCGAGCGTGTGCAGCTCCATGATTTCGCGCGCGAGGTTCTCGTTGAGGCCGCGCCGTGCCGCCGGCTGGCGGGCTTCGGCGCGCAGCGCGGCCGGGCTGTCGGGGCCGACCGAGCGCGCCTGGTCGAGGAACAGCTGCATCGCGGGATGCTGCTCGACGGCGACGAGCATGTCCTCGAAGCGGCCGAGCACGTGCGGGCGGATCGCATCGCGCTCGAATGCGCCCGCATACGCGGCAACCGGCCCCTTGTCGACCGACACCGCGAAATGGTTCGACCAGAAATGCACCAGACGCTCGACGAACGGCGTGGACGTGGCGAGCGCGCTGTTCAACCGCGCGGTGACGGCGCTGCGATAGGCGTCATGGCCGTCGCGACGGATCGACTGCGCACTCGCGCGCCTGGCCGCCGCGTCGTCGCTCGTCATCGTGTTGCGGGTCGTCGCGAAGCGCGTGGCGAGCGTGATCGCGTCCGGCTCGCCGGCCCATGCGGCCGGCCTCGGGTCGTAGCGGTCGAGCTGGGCGACCAGCGCGGCCTTCGGATCGGCAGGCGGCGCTTCGTCGGCCCGCGCGCCGAGACCGAAACGGTTCAGCGCGATGGCGGCCGGTGAGATGTCGTTCGGGTGGTTCATGACGGGGGCTCTCGCGATGCGGACCCGTGTTTAACGGAGGGTCGCGGGAAATCCGTCGCGCGACCGACAGATATTTTTTTGCCTTGCCACGCTTGCAGCGTATGCCTTGCTGTTTGCTTTCAAATGACGCCGAAAATTCACCGGACAGCGCACCGCGCGTCTTGCAAGGGATCGCGAAGCAGGATGTCGCGATCCACCGGCGTGATGCCGGTTTTGTTCTATCTTCCCGTTTTTGCCCCTGATTAACTGACGATCAATCTCGTTGGCCGACAAGGCGGGCACCATGAAACTGACCAGGATCGCTTTCGCTCTTCTCGGCTTGATCTGGGGATCCAACTTCATCTACATGAAATGGGCGGCGGCGTGGATCAGCCCGATGCAGATCGCCTTCCTGCGCGTCCTGTTCGGCTTCCTGCCGCTGGCGTTCGCCGCATGGCGTCAGCGCGCGATCCATCGGAGCCAGGCACGACATCTGCCGCACTTCTTCGTCATGGCGTCAATCGCGACAGCGCTCTACTACGTGGCCATCGTGAAAGGCACGGCGCTGCTGCCATCGGGGATCGCGGGCGTGTTGGGCGGCTCGATCGCGATCTTCACCGCGATCTTTTCGCTGTTGTTCCTCAGAACCGAGAAAATGAACCGGCTGATGGCATCCGGGATCGTCGCGGGTTTTGCCGGCGTCGTACTGATTGCGCGCCCGTGGGAAGGCGCGGGAAATCCGGTCGATCCGGCGGGTGTCGCGTGGATGTTGGCAGGCGCGATCATCCTCGGGCTTTCGTACGTCTACGTGAAGCGCTTTCTGTCGCCGTTCGGCCTTCAGCCGCTCGCGCTGGTGACGTGGCAGATGGGTCTGGCGTTGCTGATTCTTGCCGTGCTGACGGACTTCACCGGAATCGATCGCATCTTTCACGACTGGCGTGCCGCGTGCGGTGTTGCGGTGGGACTCGGTCTGCTGGGGACCGGCATCGCTTACCTGCTCTATTACTTTCTGCTACAGGAACTTGGGCCCGTTGCCGCGTCGGGTTCGACGTACATCACGCCCACGGTTGCACTCCTGATCGGCTGGGCAGCCGGCGAACACGTCGGCATGCTGGAAGCGAGTGCGATCGCGTTGGTGCTCGTCGGTATCGCGATGCTGCAGATCGGCCGGCAACGATCGGCTCGCGACCTTGCTCGATCGACACAGGCCGCGAGTACTCGAACCTGAAGTCCTGCATGGCATGCCGCACTTTCGTCCGCTTGTCCTTCCCGCAAAGCCAGCTGGACTCAAAGGAATGCGAAGTGGCGACATGACATCAACTGCGGCGATCACCCCAGCTCGAACGACGTCACCCCGAACACGCGGTCGATCGCGATCGCGGGCGCTTCCTTCGTATACATCCGCGCGGTTTCGAAGACGCTCGACATGCCGTGCCGTTCCGCCAGCGCGACGGCCGCGGGATTCGTTTCCGGCACGTCCAGCACGATCACCTCGCCGGGCATGCGCGCCGCCAGCGCGCGAAACAGCCCCGTGGCGACGCCGGCGTCATCGGCGAACAGCGGGCCGATCTTGCAGCCCGCGTTGCAGCGGCGCACGACGCCGTATCCGATGATGCGACCCGCGTCGACCGTTGCGAGCGCAACGGCATCCGGTTGCGCGAGCCACGCGGAGACGAAACGCGCGCGCGGCGCAGGAAAACACTGGCGATCGTACGCCAGCAACTGCTCGAACGGGACATCGGCCGCCGCGGCCACGTGCGCGCATCCGATGCCGTCCACGCGCCCCTGATAGCGGATGTTGCGATACGCGAGCCGGAACCCGGACTTCCGGTAGTTCGCCTGCTGGGCCACGACACCGTCGAGACCGATATTGCGGTCTCCCAGGTAACGCATGCCGTGCCGCCAGATTCGCATGCCGAAGCCTTTGCCGCGAAACCCGGGTTTCACGATGTACAGACCGATGAAGCCGAAGCGTTCGTCATACGCGACGGCAGCAAGGCACGCGACCGGCTCGCCACGCCACACGCCGACGAAAAAACCGGCCGGGTCCGCTTCCCTGAAACACGGCGGATCATGCAGGCCAGGGTTCCACCCTTCGGCTGCCGCCCATTCGACCGACATGGCCACCTCGTCGGCCGACATGGTGCGCACGATCAAGTCTTCGCTTCGATCCATGGTTCGCCTCCGTCGCGGCACTCGAGATCGCCGCCAACCGATTCGCGAGCATGACGCATCGTCACGCCACGCCAGTTACTGGCTCCCCGCCGCGTCGCGCTTCTTCTGAAACCTCGCCGGCAGCCGCCAGTTCCCGCTGCGCCGCAACCCGTCGACGAATTTCACGCGCTCATCCGGCGTCAGCGTCGCCGCGAAATCGACGATGCTGCGCTCGACCTGCCCCCGCAATGCACTATCGGCCGCCCGCGTCCGATCGAGCGCCGCGTCGATCGCCGCGCGATCGAGCTGCGGCGCCGCCAGCAGATCCAGCACCGTGATCCGCCCGTCACGCCCTTCCCGCGCGGAATCCCGGCCTTCCTTGCGCGCCGCCTTCAGCGCCGTCGCAAACGCTTGCTGACGCGCGTCGGACAATTCGTCCGCGGCGAACCGCAATGCCGTACGCTGTCCGGGCATCCCGGCCCCATCCAGGCCACGATGCGTCGAAAACCACCGATACGCGCCGCCGCCGATCGCACCGAACATGAACACGTTCAACACGACCGACCCGACGAGCATGAATTTCCAGCCGCGTTCGCTCATTCGTCGCCTCCGTCGATGCCCGGGCCGCCGAACGTCGTCGTCAGGTAGCCCGGTTCGTGTTGCGCGATCGGCGCGCTGCCGAGCATCAGCATCGACACGGCCACCGCGCCCGCCAGCGCGCCGGCCAGCCCGACGCCCGCGAACGCCGCGCCCGACCACCACACCGTGCCCCGGCGCCGCGCACGCTGCGGCGCGGGCGCCGACGCGACGATGCGTTCGACGAGCGCCGGCGCGGGCGGCGCGACCGTATCCTGCATGAGCCAGGCATCGAGCTCGGCGGCATCGTCGAGCGCCGCGAGCGCGTCGCGCGGATGCGCTTGCGCCCACGCTTCGGCCGCCGCGCGTTCGTCGCGCGGCCAGCGCCGCGCATCCGAGCCGTACGCGGCGACGATGGTACGGAATCGTTCGGGTGTCATCGCTTGTCCTCGCTAGGTGGGTCGCCGGCCAGTTGCGCGCGCAGGTTGCGCCTCGCGCGCGCGAGCAGGCTTTCCAGCGCATCGACGGTGATGCCCATCAGGTTGGCCGCTTCAACGTTCGACATGTCCTGATAGTACTGGAGCACGAGCGCTTCCCGCTGCCTGGGCGGCAACGCGGCGAGCGCCTCGCGCACGCGCGCATCGCGCGCGCGCAACTCCGCGTGCGCGGCCGGCTCGGGTTGCGGGTCGGGCACGTCGGGCAGCGTGTCGACCGGCTCCTCGCGCCGCCCGCGCAACCGGTCGTAGCACAGGTTCAGCACCACGCGATGCAGCCACGTGTCGAAGCGCGCTTCGCCATCCCGCCAGCGCGGCGCGTGATGCCAGATCCGCAGGAAGGTTTCCTGCGCAACGTCTTCGGCTTCGGTCCGGTCGCCGAGCATGCGCGTCGCGAGCGCAAGCAGGCGCGGCAGCTTGCGTGCGACGAGCACGCGCACGGCCGACGTGTCGCGCGCGCCGACCCGCGCGACGAGTTCCGCGTCCGGATCGGCGTCGCTCAACGCGGGCTGCTCCGCCATGCGCGGCGCGCACGCCGCATGCTGCCGGCGGGCAGGCCCGCCGTCCGGCTGAAGCTCATCGTCGTGCTCTCCTTGCATGCGTCGGGCCGGCGCCGCACGGCGCCATGCCGGCGCGTCCACGGCGCGTCGCGCGCCGTGCCCGGCATCCGCCAGGCCGGTTTCGTCGACATCCGGTTCGAACGGCATATCGATCCTGTCGATCGCCAGCCGGCCGGCGCGATCAATATACGACGACCGGCGCGGGCCGGTAATACACCGGACGCGCCGGCACCACGACGCAGCCGGCCAGCACGACGGCCGCGGCTGTCAGGATCACGATGGTTCGAAACGGCATGGCTCGACGGAAAAGGTTGTGTGGAAGTCCCGCCGCACCTGCGCTGCGCGCCGCGCGGCACCTTGCGCGTCACGCCCAGTGACCCGGCACCCAGCGCCAGTTCGGGCCGCGCGCGGCCCAGTGCCCGGGCACCCAGCGATAGCCGACGCGCACCGCTTGCCAATGCCCGGGGATCCACACGTAGCGGCCCTGCCGCCAGTGCCAGTGGCCCTGATCCCATACGTAGCCCGCGCGCGGCGCCGGCATCACTTCGACGCGCGGCGGCGGCGGCGCGACCGGCGCGACGATGACGGCCTGCGCGAATGCGGCGGAGGTCGCCAGCGCGGCCACGCATCCCGCGGCAAACCGTAATGAAATGGAAAGTTTCATGCAAGACTCCGAAGCGTCGTGTCGCGAACGTGATGGCCGGACGTGGCCGTTCGTTCGTTAAACGACGCATGCGGAAAAATCCGTCGCGACGCGCACAAATAAATTTCCTCCGCACCGGCAACGCCACACTCACCCGGCGATGCATCGGGTCCGGGCGCGGATGACCGTCTGTCACAACCCGGCAAAACTGCGCTTCGACAATGCGTTTCACCGGGATCCCGCTCGTTTCCGGCCCACGCCCCGGACGCGCTCGCGCACGGCCGGACGGTTCCGCATTTCGCGTGCCACTCAACGAAAATACGATCATGTCGAACCAGGACAACTTCCCCGCCGAGTCGAATGAGCCGGCCGCTTCCGTATCGCGTCGCGGCTTCCTGAAACTGGCCGGCGTCTCCGGCCTCGCCACCGCTGCGGGCGGGCTCGCGGGCGCCCGTGCCGCCGGGTCGAACCCGGACGGCACCCCCGAACAGGTGCACCTGACATGGGGCAGCGACCCGACGTCGGAAGTCGCGATCTCGTGGGCATCGCTCGCGCCGGCCGTCAATCCGCGGGCGCGGATCGTCGCCGACGGCGAACCGGCACGCACCGTGCACGGCGTGCAGCGCCTTTACACCGACGGCCTGAACGGCGAAACGGTGTTCACGTACCACGCACGCGTGCACGGCCTGAAGCCGAATACGCGCTACCGCTACGAACTGACGGCCGACAACGACAGCAATTCCGCGCAGCCGTTTGCCGCGACCTTCACGACCGCGCCGCGCGGGCGCGCACCGTTCCGCTTCACGAGCTACGGCGACCTCGCGACGCCGAACGGCGCATGGGTGCTGTCGTCGCCGCAAAGCCGCTTCGCGGTGCAGGCCGTCGAGCAGTTCCAGCCGCTGTTCCACCTGCTGAACGGCGACCTCTGCTACGCGAACCTGAACCCCGCGCATCAGCCGGAGGTGTGGCGCGACTTCGGCAACAACAACCAGACGTCGGCCGCGAACCGCCCGTGGATGCCGTGCCCGGGCAATCACGAGATCGAATTCAACAACGGCCCGCAGGGGCTCGACTCGTACCTCGCGCGCTACACGCTGCCGGAGAACGGCACGCGCTTTCCGGGCCGTTGGTACAGCTTCCGCGTGAGCTCGGTGCTGTTCATCTCGCTCGACGCCGACGACGTCGTGTACCAGGATGCGGCCGCGTTCGTCGGCGGCCCCGCTCCGCTCGTGCCGGCCGCGAGCACCGGCCGCGCGCCGATCGAACCGGGCACGTCGTTCTACGTGCGCGGCTACAGCGACGGCGTGCAGACGCGCTGGCTCGAGCACACGCTGCGTCAAGCGTCGCACGATGACGACATCGACTGGATCGTCGTGCAGATGCACCAGGACGCGCTGAGCTCGTCGAAGACGGGCAACGGCTCGGACAAGGGCATCCGCGAGGCGTGGCTGCCGCTGTTCGACCGTTACGGCGTCGACCTCGTGCTGTGCGGTCACGATCACGACTACGAGCGCAGCTACCCGGTGCGCGGCTGCAATCACCGCGCGGGCGTCGATGCATCGACCGGCGAAGTCGTCGAGACGCTGCAGCCGCGTCCCGTCGGGTCGACCGATCCCGACCGCACGACCTTCGACACGAGCCACGGCACGATCCACCTGATCCTCGGCGGCGGCGGCACCAGTGCGCCGCTCGACGTGTACGGCGAGAACCCGGCGACCGGCTTTGCGCAGGCCAAGGTCTTCACGAGGCCGAACCGGCCGGTGCCGGGCGCCGCGCCGAACACGTTCGTGCGCAAGCCGGCCGATGCGCTGGAGGATGCGATCTGGTCCGCGCGCCGCGATACGGGCACCGGCTACGGGATCGCCGTGTTCGACCACGATCCGGGCAAGCCGGGCGGCCACACGACGATCACGATGCGCTACTACCATGCGCCGGGCGCGGATCAGCACCCGAGCGCACAGTACGAGCTGTTCGAGACGATCGAGCTGAGCAAGAAGCGCCGCGAGCGCTGATGCGACGGCCGCCCGCGGCGCGTGATCGCGCGGCGGGCGGCCGGGGTTGGCGCGTGCGGGACGGCGCGCGCGACGCGCTGATGGATACGGCGAATACGTGACGGGCTGCGCCATGCGGAGCGGCTGCGTCGATTCGACCGCCGCACCTTGCATGCGCATCGGCGCGCCGGTTTCCACCGCAAGCCGCGTTGCCGCTACCGTGCCCCTAGCTTCGCGATTCCAGCGCGATACGCACGGCCAGTCCGGCCAGCACGGTCCCCATCAACCAGCGCTGCACCCGCGCCCAGACGGGCCGACCGGCAAGAAACCCCGCGATCGAGCCGGCCATGCTCGCGATCAGCGCATTCACGCAGACACTGACCGCGATCTGCACGCAGCCCAGTGCCAGCGATTGCGCGAGCACGCTGCCGCGCCCAGGCGCAATGAACTGCGGCAGCAGCGACAGGTACATCACCGCGATCTTCGGGTTCGCGAGGTTGGTGACGAAGCCCATCGTGAAGAGCCGTGCGCGGCTGTCGTGCGGCAGTTGCCGCACCTGGAACGCGGAGCGGCCGCCCGGCTTGAGCGCCTGCCACGCGAGATACGACAGGTACAGCGCGCCGGATAAACGCAGCGCGTCATACGCGTACGGCACGGTCATCACCAGCGCGGTAATGCCGAATGCCGCGCAGAACATGTAGAACACGAACCCCAGCGCGACGCCGCCGAGCGACACCAGCCCCGCACGGCGGCCCTGGCAGATCGAGCGGGAGATCAGGTAAAGCATGTTCGGGCCGGGCGTCAGGACCATGCCGAGCGATACGAGTCCGAAAGCAATCAGGGTGGGCAAGGCCGGCATGGCAGTCTCCTTCGGGGCGATGAAGTCAGGGCGAGTGTCCAGCAATATATTGCATGTCGACGGCTGCCAGCATGAATAAACTGCAAGTCGTCCATGAGCGCGCTTCACCCCGTCATCGCCTCGTACCGCCGACCCGCTACTTGCCCTTTTTCGCGCGTGCCTGCATCGCCTTTCCCGCCTTCGCGCGTTGCGCGTCGACCAGTTTCACGAATGCGTCGGCGACCGCGTTGCCGCTCGCGTTCCACGCCAGCCGCACGGAACGGTGCAGCCTGGGCGACAACGCCAGCACCCGGCCGCCGAACCGTGTATAGGTGAGCGTGATGCGCGGGACGATCGACACGCCCATTCCCGCCTCCGCCATCGACAGAATGGTCCGCATCTCGACCACGTTGAACGCGGCGCGAAGCGATGCACCGTTGCGCGCGAAGTAATCCGCGATGACCGGCCCGCACCCCGCCTTCGAAAAAATGAACGGCATCGTGGACAACCGTTTCGCGGACACGCTCTCGCGGCCGTCGAACATGCCGTCCGCCGCCACCGCGACGAAGTCCTCGTCGAGCAACGGCAGGTGGTGCGCGAAGGTCTTCGTGCCGGCGACCACGCCGATGTCGGCGGTGCCGTCGTCGAGCCATCCTTCGACTTCCGCGTCGGTGCCTTCGAGCAGTACCGCCGTCACGCCCTCGTGCGCCTCCTTCAACGCCTCGAGCGCGGGGACGACGAACGCGAGCGAGACGCTCGGCAGCGACGCCACCACCAGCCGCCCTTCGAGCTTGCCGCGCGCCAGGCCGAACTGCTGGCGCAGTGTCTGCGCTTCCCGGACGACGTTCTGCACGTACGGCCACAGGCGTTCTCCGGCAGCGGTCAGGACGACCGGCTGGCGGTCGCGCAACAGCAGCTTGACCTCGGTGATGTCCTCCAGTTCGGTCAACGCGTGGCTGATCGCGGATTGACTGCGACTGAGCCGGTCGGCCGCGGCCGTCAGCGAGCCGAGTTCGACCACGGCAGCCAGGGCCTGCAACTGCGCAAGCGTCATCTCGCCTCCTTGTAGCGGTGCATGTATTTTTCACATGATAGAGCGACGCATCATGAATTGGATTGAACCGGGGGCAGCGCTTCGATGGCGCGCCATCCCGTGACCGCGCCCGATGCCCGCGCCGCGCTCGGGCAAGATTCAGCCTCGAATCATGTCGAATGCCGTCGCCGGACACGCGCAGACAACGACCGCCTCGCGCCCGCCCGTCCAAGCGCCGTCCGCTGCACCTTCAGCTCCGATCCCCAAGACGCGTTAGACTGTCCCGATGGAACAATGCCGTTATTGCCAGAGAATCCGCGATGAATGGGATTGCCACGGGGACGAATGCCGCCGGGCAATCGCGAAGGCACTGCGCCGGCAGCGCGCGGGCCTGCCGATGGTGCCCGATCGCATCCGCAACGAGCTGCCGTCCGGCGCGCCCACCCAGCAGGTGATCGCGGTTCTGTCGCGCCAGCGCCTGCGGGCGCGCCGCGGCAACGAGGAACGCCGCGAGCGCAAGGAAATCGACGACGACGGCGTCTGATCCGGCAACGCCCTCCCCCCGCCTGCCGACCCACCTGCCGGCGCCCCGCCACCGGGCGTTCGCCCGTGCGCGGTGTCTCGCCGCCCTCGCCCGCCGTCAGTTTGCAATTCCCGCAACGCGCAATGGGGACCGATCGATTCCATGTTGGAATTGTTGCCTCACCGGCAATGATCTTTCGCTGGAATCCACGTTTACCCTAGATCCACCGACGCCTACGATGTAATCAATCGCTTACGACATGGTGTCGCCGGCGAACCCAATAGAACATCGGAGGTCATCATGAAATCGCTCGTTTCCGCAGTCGTCGCCGCTGTCGCCCTGTCCGCTTCGTTCGGCGCCTTCGCCCAAAGCACCGTGACGCGCGCCCAGGTGCGCAACGAACTCGTCCAGCTCGAAAACACCGGCTACAAGCCGAGCCAGTCGAGCCCGTACTACCCGGCCGACATCCAGGCCGCGCAAGCGCGCGCGCACGCTGCCGACAACAGCGGCTACGGCGCGCAGCCGGCCCCGGTGGTCCAGGGCGGCGCACCGGCGGTCAAGGTGCGCAACGCGCGCGACTCGGTCTACTTCGGCCACTAAGTCCGCCGCCGCGCGCATCGCGCGCGGTCCGCCCGGATCCAGCGAGCCCGTCCCGTGACGGGCTCGCCGCGTTTTTGCCGCGCGCCGGGCCGGCCTGCCGTCAGCGGCTGCCCTCCGCCGCCACGCGGCCGCCGTCGTCCGTGGCGATACCGCCACCCAGCAGTTCCTGGTAACGCACGCACGCGCGCTGCGCGGCCCCCTTCGCCGCGTACATCGCCGCGTCGGCCTTGACCAGCAGTTCCTCGGCCGACGCGCCATCCGCCGGATATTCGCTGACGCCGATGCTCGCGCCCACGGCCAGGTGCCGGTCGCCGAATTCCAGTTCCTCGGCCATCACGATCTGGATACGCGACGCGATATCGCCGATCACCGCGGGCGATCGCACGTCCGAAATCAGCACGATGAATTCGTCGCCGCCGAGCCGCGCGGCCATGTCGCCGCTGCGCAGCGCGAGGCTCAGCCGTTTCGCGACCGCGACGAGCGTGCGATCGCCGGCCGCGTGCCCGTGCTGGTCGTTGATCTGCTTGAAGCGGTCGAGATCGACGAACATCACCGCCAGGCCCTCGCGCACCGCGGCCGCATGCCGGATCGCGGCATCGAGATGCTCCATGAACAACAGGCGGTTCGGCAAGCCGGTCAGCGGGTCGTGACCGGCGAGGTGCGCAAGCTCCAGCTGCTTCGCGCGCAGCATCGCGACCTGCGTGCGGATCTCGACGCGCATGCTGTCGAAACAGCGCGCCAGCACGCCGATCTCGTCGGCCCGCGCGACGGGCAACCGTTCGGCGGCCGGATCGTCGAACACGTGGGTCGCCGCGCGCGCGAGCATCTGCAACGGCCGCGTGATCGCGCTCGCAAACAGGATCGCGAGAATCACCGCCGCCACGCTCATCAAAAGCACCATCCGGATGATCCGCTCGCCGAGAATCCCGGCCGGCGCCAGCACGTCCGAGAGCGGACGCGCCATGCCGAGCACCACGAAGCGGTTGCCCTCGTTGTTGCCGAACGGCGTGCGCACGAACGCGAACATCTGGCCCGGTGCGGCGTCGGGCTGCGCGAGACCGTTGAGCGCCACGTTCGTGCGCGCGCCGACGAACAACAGCCGCGTGTCGGGGAAGCTGTCCTGCATCAGCACGCGGCGCCCGCGATCGAAGCCGAAGATCTGCGACGGATCGGGGTGCACGAGGAAATCGCCCCATTTGTTCGCGAGATACACCACGTAGTCTGGCGGCAGATCGCGTTCGAGCCGGTCGAACATGCGCGTCAGCTCGACGTCGACGACCAGCGCGCCGACGACCCGGCCGCCTTCGTCGACCACCGGCGTGCCCACGTGCAGGATCGGCAGCCCTTCGGCCGCATGCGAGCCGGTCTCGTGATTGATCGCGATCGGCGACAGGTAGATATGACCGGGCGCCGTCGCAAGCGTATCGAATACGTAGGGAAACTGCCCTTTTTCCTGGAACGCACTCTCAGGCAACACGACGATGCCGTGCGCGTCGCGATCGACGCGGATCCGCTCGAGCCCGAAATCCCCGCGCGCGATCAGCCGGATCTGCAGGTACTCGGGGTGGTTCTTCATGAAGCTGTAATACACCTGTTCGAGCCGCGTGCGCGGCGCGCGATCGGTGCCTTCGCCGCCCACGACAGACGCCGAAGCCGGCAATTGCGCGAGCACGAGCACATCGTCGGCCACGTCGGACAGCGCGGTCGTGAAGCGCTGTCCGAGCAAGTGCGTCGACATCAGCAGGCTGTGCTGCGCTTCCTGCACGAGCATCGTCCGGTTCGCGCGGTAGGTGTAGTAGCCGGTCGTGCCGGACGCGATCACGCCGATGCACGCGAACAGCATCGACAGCTTCCACGTGAGCCCGAGCCTGATCATTTTTCGAACCGCTCCGGCCGGTCGCCCGACACGATGCGGCTCCATAGCGACTCACGCCGCGCGATGTCCTCGACCGGCTGGATCCAGACGAGGTGCTGGTGACCGGCCTCGAGACCGGGTGGCGGTTTGAGCGTATTCGCGAGCCCCTGGCGTTCGGTCAGCAGCACGCCGATCGCCGGTTCGAGCATGTAGTTGATCCATGCGAACGCCAGTTCGCGATGCTCCGCGCCGCGCGTGACGCCCCAGCAGTCGAGCCACGCGAGCGCACCTTCGTCCGGAATCACGTAGCCGACATCCGCACCGGCGCGACGCAGTTGTTCGACCTGCTGCGTGCCATAGTTGCCGAACATCAGCGCCGCGCGATGCTGGACGAACAGCGTGGTCGCCTCTTCCGGAAGCGTGTAATACGTGAGCAGGTTGCGCCGCAGTTCGACCAGCTTGTGCGCGACGGCAAGCGTTTGTGCGGGCGACAGGTGAAACGGGTCGGAATAGCCGAGCGCGAGCGCGGTGAACGAAAAATTATGCTGCGCGCTGTTGAAGTCGAGCACCTTGCCGCGGTAACGCGGATTCCAGAGTTCCACCATCGAGTGCGGCGCGACCGGCACCTGCTTGCGATCGTAGATCAGTCCCATCGACGAATACGTGAACGGAATCGCATAGGTCGAGCCGTTTCGCACGAGTCCGCCGATCGTCGCGAGCTGCTGGAAATTCGGCAGTTGCCGCCGACGGTTGGGGACCTGCGACAGGTCGATCGGCGTGAGCAGGCCGTCGCTCGCATAGCGCTGGATCTCGGCCGTGTTGGCCGCAAGCACGTCGTATGGTGGCGGCGACGCGCTGTGCATCCGCGTCCACAACGCTTCGTCGGAATCGACGAAGGTCACTTCGACGTGCACATGAAAGTGCGTCTCAAATGCATTGACGACATCGTTGTCCGCGTAGCCGGGCCATGCAAGGACACGCAGTATGTTGTCGCTGACGGTCTCGGGGGAAGCGGCGCAGGCAGGCAGGCCCTGCCAGCCCAGCGTCAAGACGACAAGCCACCGGCATGCCGCGCGGCGCGCACGCCGGCACGCGCCGATTCCCCTGATCAATCGGTCCTCGTCCGAATTCCCCGTATGCATTCGACTGTCCTTTTTTTAGTCGATGCTTGATCGTGCAACAAGACCACAAAAAATATCGCCGCGCAATTGGAACAAGCCGCACGCGCACTGCATCCGCTCATGCGGCGCACGTCATCCGTGGACGCGTGCGATCGCATGTCGCCGCACGCGCGCGAACCCGGCCACGCGAACGGAGAATCATCAGGTGAAAGGCAAGACTCGACGTGTGCCGGTGCCGGTTCCGCTGCAGCCACGGGCCACGGCTGCATGTACTGCGCATGCATGCGGTGTGTTCGGTGTGTTCGGTGTGTTCGGTGTGTTCGGTGTGTTCGGTGTGTTCGGTGTGTTCGGTGTGTTCGGTGTGTTCGGTGTGTTCGGTGCGTTCAGTGCGTTCAGTGCGTTCAGTGCGTTCGGTGCGTTCGGTGCGTTCGGTGCGTTCGGCGCGTTCGGTACGTTCGGCGACGCGGGTCATCCGTCGCGTCGTATCGCCACCTCCGCATGCCTGCGCGTCGCGCCATCGCATGCGCATCCGCGCCACGCCGGCGTGAACGCCGCGATCACGCGCGACGGATGCGCACGCATCGGCATCGCCACGACAGCGCGACCGGCCGCGGCCGTCGCGCTTTCCTTTTCGGGCCGCTCGTCGGACAATGACGCACGCCCGCCGGCGCGGCGCCGCATCGGCCCCGCGCGAGCGGCACCAAGCATGCCCCGCCCGCGCCGATGAAACGCTACGAAACCCTCGCCCAGACGATCGCCGACGAAATCCGCAATGGCAACCTCGCGGTCGGCACGCGCCTGCCGTCGCTGCGGCAGATCATCGCGCAGCATGGCGTGAGCCAGTCGACGGTGTTTCGCGCGTACTACCTGCTCGAACAGTGGGGGCTGATCCGCGCACGCGAGCGTTCCGGCTATTACGTCGCGCCGGGCGCGGGCCCGGCGGCGAACCCGCCCGCGAAACGCCGCGCGAGCCGCGCCGGCGCCACGCGCAAGGTCGACATCAGCGACCTCGTGTTCTCGGTGCTCGACGCCGCGACGCAGCCCGGCATCGTGCCGCTCGGCTCCGCATTTCCCGCGCCGCAGCTGTTTCCGCTGCCGCGCCTCGCGAAATCGCTCGCGCAGGCGACGCGGCTCGTCAGCCCGTGGAGCACGGTCGTCGACCTGCCGCCCGGCAGCGAGGCGCTGCGCCAGCAGATCGCACGGCGCTATCTGGCAACGGGTGTCGCGCAGCCCGTCGACGAGATCGTCGTCACCAACGGTGCGCTCGAAGCGCTGAACCTGTGCCTGATGGCCGTCACGCGGCCCGGCGACGTCGTCGCGGTCGAGTCGCCCGGTTTCTATGCGGCGCTGCAGGCGATCGAGCGGCTCGACCTGCGCGCGGTCGAGATTCCCGTCGATCGACGCACGGGCCTCGATCTCGATGCGCTCGCGAACGCGCTCGACCGGCACGACATCCGCGCGTGCTGGTTCATGACCAATTTCCAGAATCCGACCGGCGTCACGCTGTCGCTCGACAAGAAGCGCGCGCTCGTCGAGCTGCTGGCCGCACGCGAGGTGCCGCTGATCGAGGACGATGTATACGGCGAGCTGCATTTCGGCCCCGACTACCCGCTGCCCGCGCGCGCATTCGACCGGCACGGCCTCGTGATGCATTGCAGTTCGTTCTCGAAGACGCTCGCGCCCGGCTACCGGATCGGCTGGGCCGCCGCCGGCCGGTTCGCGGAGAAGGTGCAGCGGCTCAAGCTGATGACCACGCTGTCGGCGAGCATTCCCGCGCAGGCCGGCATCGCGAACTATCTGGAGCACGGCGGCTACGATCGTCACTTGCGCAAGCTGCGCGGCACACTGCAGGCGCAGCTCGCGCGCATGGACGACGCGCTGCGGCGCTGGCTGCCGCCCGGCGTCGAGTGGGTGCGGCCGGACGGCGGGTATTTCCTGTGGCTGTCGTTTCCCGACGCGATCGACGCGATGGAACTGCACCGCCAGGCGATCGCGCGCGGCATCAGCTTCGCACCGGGGCCGCTGTTCTCGGCCGCGCACGGCTTCGAGCACTGCGTGCGCGTGAACTTCGGCCATCCGTGGAGCCGCGACATCGAGCGCGCGATCCGCGTGCTCGGCGAACTGGTCGCCGGGCCGGCGGTACGCAAGTCAGGCTGATCGCGCCTCGTGCGCACGCTGCGCGCCGCCCGCATCACGTCCATGCAGCGAAGCTGCGCGCGGGTTACATTGCTGATCCCGCCGCTCCTTCACGATTGCCCATGAGCCAACTGCCCTACCTCGATCACGACGCGTTGCTGAAACTGGTGGCCGAAGCGGCACACGTCGCGCAGCCGTGTACGTGCACGAGAACATCGCTCGCCGGCTGGACGACCCTGCCGCTGTCGCTGCAGGACACGCAACTGACCGAAGTGGCCACGCTTGCGCCGCCCGGCGAGGCCGAGCCGAGCTTCGACGAATATCATCCGGCCGGCACGCGCTATGCGTCGGACGACGCGCCGATCGCGCCGCGCCACTTTCCGTACAACCGCTGCAACGTCAGCCGCTGCGTATCGTGCGGCCGGCTTTATCTGCGCTATCAGGAAGGCGGCGGCTACTTCATCGACCAGCGCATCCGCGCGCTCGATCCGGCGTTGATCGTCGACGCGCCGGCGCAAGCCTGAACCCGACGCGGGGCATGCGCAACGCATGCCCCGGCGCACACCGGCGCACACCGGCGCACACCGGCGCGCCCCGCCGATCTGCTGCGCCCTTTCCATTCCGATCTGCGCCGTTTCCGCTCCGATCTGCTGCGCCCTTTCCGTTCCGATCTGCTGCTTGTCCCGCCGCCCCGCGTTCCCTACGCTGTCCCTGTTGCCCGACACCCGTCGCAACGTCCCCTCCCGAGCGGCGCGCGCTCCTGCGCCGCCGCTCCTCTCGCGTATCACGTCATGTACCGATATACCGAATTCGACCGGGCGCTCGTGCACAGTCGCGCCGCCCAGTTCCGCGACCAGCTCGAACGCTGGCAGCACGGAACGCTGAGCGAGGATGCGTTCCGGCCGTTGCGCCTGCAGAACGGCTGGTACGTGCAGCGCCATGCGCCGATGCTGCGCGTGGCCGTGCCGTACGGCGAACTGTCGAGCGCGCAGCTGCGCGTGCTCGCCCGGATCGCACGCGACTACGACGTGCCCGACGACGCCACCTACCGCGCCGCCTGCGACGCGCAGGCGCTGCTCGGCACGCTGCGCCTGCCGACCCGCAACGCGCACTTCACGACCCGCACCAACGTGCAGTTCAACTGGATTCCGCTCGCGAAGGCGGCCGACGTGATGGACCTGCTCGCGACCGTCGACATGCACGGGATCCAGACGAGCGGCAATTGCATCCGCAACATTTCGTGCGACGAGCGCGCGGGCGTCGCGCCGGACGAGATCGCCGATCCGCGCCCGTTCGCCGAAGTGATGCGCCAGTGGACGACCCTTCATCCGGAATTCGCGTTCCTGCCGCGCAAGTTCAAGATCGCGATCACCGGCGCGGCCGAGGACCGCGCTGCGACCGACTGGCACGACGTCGGGCTGAAACTCGTGCGCAACGACGCGGGCGAACTCGGCTTTCGCGTGAGCGCCGGCGGCGGCATGGGCCGCACGCCGCTGATCGCGACGCTGCTGCGCGCGTTCCTGCCGTGGCAGCAGGTGATGAACTACATCGAGGCGATCGTCCGCGTGTACAACCGCTACGGGCGGCGCGACAACAAGTACAAGGCGCGCATCAAGATCCTCGTGAAGAGCGAGGGACAGCGCTATATCGACGATGTCGAGGAAGAATTCCGCCAGATCGTCGAGCATGACGGCGGCCCGCACACGATCCCGCAGGCCGAGTTCGACCGCATCGCGGCATCGTTCGTGCCGCCGCGCCTCGCGCCCCGCACGCTCGACCTGCAGGACGTCGAAGCGCGCATGTCCGCGCACGCCAGCCGCCATCCGGCCTTCGCGCGCTGGCTCGCGCGCAATGTCGCAGCACATCGCGACCCGGCGCTGCGTATCGTCACGCTGTCGTTCAAGCGCCGCCTGCAGGCGCCCGGCGACGCGTCGCCCGAGCAGCTCGACGCGCTCGCCGAACTCGCCGAGCGCTTCTCGGCCGGCGAGGCACGCGTCACGCATACGCAGAACGTGGTGCTGCCGTGGGTGCACGTCGACGACCTGTTCCTGCTGTGGGAGCATGCGCGCGCGATCGGTCTTGCCAGCGCGAACGTCGGACTCCTGACCGATATGATCGCGTGCCCGGGCGGCGATTTCTGCGCGCTCGCGAACGCGCGCTCGATCCCGATCGCCGATGCGATCGCCGAGCGGTTCCAGGATCTCGACATGCTGCACGACGTCGGCGACATCGACCTGCACATCAGCGGCTGCATCAACTCCTGCGGCCATCATCACAGCGGGCACATCGGCATCCTCGGCGTCGACAAGGACGGCGCCGAGTGGTACCAGGTGACGCTCGGCGGCTCGGATGGCTCGAGCGCGAGCGGCCCCGCGCGACCGGGCAAGGTGATCGGCCCGTCGTTCTCGGCGGACGAGATCGTCGATGTCGTCGACGCGCTCGTCAACGTCTATCTCGACGCACGGCTCGACGCCGACGGCCGCAGCGAACGATTCATCGACACGGTGCGCCGCATCGGCGCCGAGCCCTTCAAGGCCGCGGCCAACGATGCCCGTGACCAGGCGGAGCACGCATGAAACCGGGCGACGAAACAGTGAACGCAAACGCACGCATCCGGCTGCTGACGCCGGCCGAACACGCCGACGATACGAACGCGCCGGACACCGCGACACGCACGACCCTGGCGATCGGCAACGACGAGGAGCTGCGGCCGCTCGCCGCACGCATCGCGCAGGCCGCGCGCATCGACCTGCACTTCCCGTCCTTCACCGACGGCCGCGCATACAGCCAGGCGTATCTGCTGCGCAAGCGCTTCGGCTTCGCCGGCGACCTGCGCGCGACGGGCGACGTGCTGGTCGATCAGTTGCTGTTGATGGAGCGCACCGGGTTTTCGAGCGCGGTGCTCGGCGCCGATGTCGATCTGGCCGCCGCGCGCCGGCAGCTCGACCGGTTTCCCGGCTTCTATCAGCGCGATGCGAGAACGGCGGCGCCGCGGCAGGACGCGGCGACGCAAGTCGAGACGCAAGCCGGGAAATGAAAACGGGCGGCCCGCAGGCCGCCCGTCCGATGAACCGCAAGCGCCGCGCCCGCCGCGCAGCGGGCGCCGGCGTTCAGCGCGCCGCCACCGGCTTGCCGAACGCGCCGAGGATCTTCTTCTCGAGCGCAATGTAGTCGTGGCCGAAGTGGTGGTCGCCCCCCGTCTTGATCACGTCGGCACCGGTATTCGCGAGCGCCGGACACATCGTGTCCGTTTCTTCCGCGCCGTAGAAGCACTGCACGAGCCGCGGCGGCACCTTCGCGATTTCCGGCGCGACCTTCATCGCCTTGTCGCTCGCCGGCATCCCGAGCCAGCCCGTCACGCGGATCTGGAAATCCGCCGCCGGCGCGAAGCCGAGCAGCGACATCACCGCCACCTTGTCGCGCAGGTCGGCCGGCAGCCGGTTGTACGCGAACGGCATCACGTCCGCGCCGAACGAATAGCCGACCAGCGCCACGCGGTTCGCATGCCAGCGCGCCATGTAGGTGCGCATCACGCGCGCCAGGTCGCGGCTCACCTGTGCGGGCGGCTTCTCGCTCCAGAAGTAGCGCAGGCTGTCGATGCCGACCACCGCCACGCCGTCGCGCTGCAGCGCCTCGGCAATCGTCTTGTCGAGATCGCGCCAGCCGCCGTCGCCCGAGATCACGATCGCGAGGCGGTCGCTGCCGCCCTTGGCCGGCAGCTCGACGAGCGGCAGGTCCGACACGTCGAGCTCGTCGGTGCTGCTGGTGTCGTGCAGGTGCGACGTGACGAGCGACACGAGCTTCGCAGTGTCGCCGGCCGCGGCCGTTTCGACGAAACCCGGCATCGCGCGGCGCACGATCGTCGGATCGGGCGGGCACGGCTTGAAGCGCGCATCGAGCTTCGCCGCCGGCGCGACCGACGCGACACCGGCGATCGTGTTCTCCGGCGCCATCGACAGGATCTGTTTCGCGATCGCGCCGCCCTGGCCCACGCCCGCGACGATCGGCGTGTAGTAACGCGCCGATTGCGCGAGGCGTTCGAGCTGGTGGCTGACCGCTTCGGCATCGCCGTCGAGGTGGTGACAGGTTTCCTGCTTCGCGGCGAGGTTCGCCGCATAGCGCTCCGAATCCACCCCGACCGTCATCGCGCCCGCTTTCGCGAGGGCGTCGGCCGCCTGCTGGTCGGCGGCGCCCCAGCCCCGCCCGCGCGAGAACAGCACGACGAAGCCGCGCAGCGGGCCGCCCGGCTTCGTCACGGTCACGGGGCCGTAGCGGCCGCCCGACACGGTTTCCGGTTTCGCCGCGGCCGGCGCTGCGAACGCCGCGCCGGCCAGCATCATTCCCGCGCAGGCGGCTGCCGCCCGCGCGATACCCTTCTTCAACATCATGAACGCCGACCTCCAGCCAGCAGGGACAGATCCGCGAGCGTGACGAACACGCCGACCGAGCCCGAGGCCGCGAGATAGCGCGGCTCCCAGTGCGGCTCGAACTTGCTCTTGAATGCACGCAAGCCACGGAAGTTGTAGAAGCGGCCGCCGAAGCGCCAGACCATCAGCCCGAACCGGTGCCACGGCGACGGCATCTTCGCCGCCCCCATCCCCGAGAACGGCGCGATGCCCAGGCTCAGCTTGCGGAACCCCGCTTCCTTCAGATGCAGCGCGAGCTGCGTAAACAGATACTCCATCGCATACGGCGACGCGTCCGGCAGATGACGCATCACGCCGACCGTCGCCTCGGTGTTGAGGTCGGTCGTCATGAACGTGACGAACGCGATCGGCTTGTCGGCCTGGCGCACGAGCATCACCGACTGCGTCGCGAGATAGCCGTCGTGGAACGCGGCCACCGAGAAGCTCTTCTCGCGCGCGTCGCGGCTGTCGAGCCAGCCGTCGGAGATGTCGCGCAGCGACGGCAGCGCGGCCGGCACGTCGGGCGGCGCGATCACCTCGACCGTCAGCGCGTCCTTGTCGCCGCGGCGCAGCGCATAGCGCAGGTGCGACCGGTTCGAACCCTTCAGGTCGAACCGGTCGAGCGCGATATGCGCTTCCTCGCCGAGCTTCATCAGCGTGAGCCCCGCGTCGAGATACAGCGGCAGCGCGTTCGCGCGCACCTGGTAGAACGCCGCGCGGCCGCTGTGCGCGTGCGCCAGCGCGATGAACTTGCCGATCAGCGCCGGCCATTCCTCGCGCGGGCCGACCGGATCGTGCAGCGCGGCCCACGTGCGACCGTTCTTCGCATACATCAGGAACGCGCGGCGCGATTCGGAGAACAGGAACGACTTGTCGCCCATCAGCGCGAGGCCCGCATCGCTGCACTCCTGCGCGCGGATGATCTGCTCCGCGTCGATCAGGTCCTGCTCAGCGGGCTTCACGAAACGCCCGGGCGCCGGCCGCAGCAGTTGCCACAGCGCGAACATCGCGACGAACACACCGGCCGCCAGCGTCGCGCGCAGCGCCCGCGGCGCGCGCTCGTCGAACGCGAAATGCGACCACAGATCGCGCGTGTAAGGCACGTCGCGGAACGCGAAGCACAGCACCCACACGGCGAGCACGAGCACCATCGTCACCGACACGAACCAGCTCACCGTGAAGCGCTCGGCGAGCAGCGACGAATGCCGGTTGAAGCGGCGGCGGCTGACGAGCAGCAGCACCAGCAGCGCGCCGAGCACGCCGGCCTCGACGAACGCGAGGCCCTTGGCCAGCGACAGCGCGAGGCTCGCGAGCGTCAGCGCGAAGGTCATCCACCATGCACCGTCGAGCCGGCGCAGCAGCCCGCGCGCGACGAACAGCAACGCGACGCCCAGCACGCTGCAGATCACCTGCGAGCCTTCGAGCACCCACAGCGGCACGATGTTGCGCAGGATCGCGATCCGGTGCCAGAACGCGGGCGTCGCGCTCGAGATCACCAGCATCCCGCCGACCGCGAAGGTCACGAGGCTCAGGAACAGCGGCGCCAGCTGCGACACGCGCGCGGCCTGCCGCGTCACGAGCCGGCGGCGCAGCGCGCGGCCCTCGAAGCCGGCCAGCAGGCCGGCCGACAGCACGAGCGGCACGCCGAAGTAGATCGCGCGATAGGCGATCAGCGCGGCGACCATCGTGTGCGCCGGCACTTCGCGGCCCAGCGTGAAGACCATCGCGGCCTCGAACACGCCGATCCCGCCGGGCGTATGGCCGATCATCCCGAGCAGCAGCGCGGCCGCGTACACGGTGATGAAAGTCGGCAAGCCGACTGGCGCGGCCGGCAGCAGCACCCACAGCGTCAGGCCCGCGGCCACGACGTCGAGCACCGCATAGACGACCTGGGCGACGAGGTCGCGCCGCGCCGGCACGTCGAACGCGAGCCATTTGAAGCGCGTGACGACCGGGCGCGCGGCGTTGCCGCACAGCATCGTCATGACGGCCAGCACCACGAGCAGCGCGGCGCCGCTCCACGTCAGCACGCCGGGTGCGACATGCAGCATCGCGGCGAGCGTCTGCGGCACGCAGACCATGCCGACCGCCGTCATCAGCACCAGTGCGAGCGCGAGCGTGCCGCTGGTGAAGACGGTCATCCGGCCGATCTGCGCGGGTGTGACGCCCGACACGCCGTACACGCGCGCGCGCACGGCGCCGCCCGTCAGCGCGCCGAAACCGGTCGCATTGCCGAGGGCGGAGCCGGCGATCGCGCCGATCCACAGCGCGGCGCGCGGCACTTTCGCGGCGACGTAGCGCAGGCCGACCGCATCGCGGGCGACGAGCGCGAGATAGCTGAGGGCCGTCGCGGCAAGCGACGCGCCCCACTCGCCCGCGGACAGGTGGCGCAGTTGGCGGATCACCGACCGGTAGTCGACGGATTCGGACAGGTGCTGGAACACCACGATCAGCAGCAGGCCGATGCCGAGCGCGAGCAGCGGCGACAGCACGCGCTCGTTGCGGATCAGCGTCGCGACACGGGCGATCGCCGCCGCGGCACGGCCGGGCTGGCCAGGGTGGCGGGAAGACATAGAGTGTTCAGTGGTGGTGCGTAGCTTGTCGCGGCGCAGGGTGGCCTCGCGGCGACGAATCTGGTTGTTCTGCGTGGGCGGTCGGCCGGAAGAAAAGGCAGGGAGCGCCTGAATCAGAACTTACAAGTATACGGGTCTTATATTACAAAATCTTTCAGGTTCGCATTGTGCGGATTTGTGGCTGGCCGGCGCGTGAACTTCACATAAAAATCGTGCGGCCGACAAACGCACGGTGCGCATCATACCGGGAACGCAGGCGGTTTTTTCATCGGATGAATGACTTGTGATGCATTTGGGAGAAATCTGCCGTACGGGGCGCCGCGACGAGCACGAATCCGCAAGCCCGAGCGGGCCCACTTGAATGGGGTCAAATACCTTCAAGGAAGCGGATCATATTTTTCCGGCACTCCGCTGCTCCCGTGTGCAGGGAGGCCGGGGCGACTCGATATCAAGCAGATAGGCTAACCATGATGGCCGCGGCTCAACGCGCCAAGTCGTCGGCAGACGAAACGGGGCGCTCGCCACGGCCTGGCGCAGTGCTTACCGTTTCAGTCGCACGACATACAAACCGGGAGCGTTCGGATAGACGCTCAGGCTGAAATTGGGTGGAGTCGAAATGAGGCTCCCCTGGATTGCCGGCTTGTACGTGACCGTTCCACTCGATACGTCTGCCAGCTCGACAACCGGCGGGAACGGATCTGGAATGAGGTTCGACGTGAAGTTCAGGGTCAGTTTCCGGTCTGGCATTTCGTAGAAACCGCCATACGTCTTGATCTCGTAGATCACATCGGCCTGCACGCCTGCTGGAACCGGATCGGGCTTGCCCAGACACACCGTCCCGTCGCGGACCACGCCGTCCTGCGGTGTCTTGAACGTATACGTCGCCACGCCGTCGTCGGTCGCGAGCGTCATGGTTGCATTCGGGATCGTGCTCTTCGTCACCTGTATCGATTTGTAGCCACTCGGACACTTGAACGTTGCGGCTTGATCGGTCGACGTGGAATCCGTCACCGCACCGGTCGAGCCGTTATTGCTGTTGCCGGTGTTACCGGTTGCCGTGGTGCCGCTACCGTCACCATCGCCACCGCCACATCCCGCCAGCAGTACCGCCACTCCGATCGCGGTTGCCACACACAGTCGATTCATTTTCATTTCCTTCTCCTTTATTTGTTAAATACTGCTAATTACTGCTGTTGCATGCCCCGCTTGATCGATTCAGGTCGTTCCCCTCTTGGCGGGCTACGCCCGCGTTCCGTCACATAACCGTCGCCGTCAAAACTGCGCCGTCAGCTGGAAACCGAGCGTCACGCGCGACGTCGGGAAACCCGACGGCTTGTAGACCGGCGTGCCCGCGAACAGGTCGTACGCGTAAGCGCCGAATCGCGTACCGACGCTTCCCTTCACGCCGATCACGGCGCCGGCCAATTGCGTGCCGACCAGCGCGACGGGCTGCGGCCCCCACACGCGACCATAATCGAGCCCTGCATACACCGCCTGCCCCGTCTGCCCGATCGGCATCTGCAACTCGTTGCGCCAGTAGAAGCCGCGCGCAGTTGCCAGCATCGTCTCGCCGTCGAAACCGCGCACCGTGTAGCGGCTGCCAATCGTCAGGTCGTCGATGTAGTACAGCGTATTGCTCGTGTATTGGCCGTGGAAGGTGCCGACATAACGGAACGGCTGTTTCGCAATGGCGAACGGCACCTGCAGGTTCGCGTCGAGCACGGCCATCCGGTAGCGGTAGGTCGGGCCGCCTTCGGCCGCCAGGATGTCGTCCTGTGCGCCGAATGCGCCGATCCCCTGCCGGTACGCGAGCATTCCGTCGAACTGCGCGCCGCCGAAGTAATGACGATCGGTCAGGCCGATTTCGACGAACGTGTTGTTGCGGCGTTGCTGCGGGATTTCCGTGTCTTCGACGAAGCTCTGGCCGAAGCGGCGCGACAGCCGGAATTGCGCGCCGAACACGTCGTTCTGGCTGCGCAGCAGCACGCGGTTCAGCTTGAAGTCGACGGTTTTCGAGTTGCCGCTCGCGACGAAGGTCTGGTTCACGCCGGCGATCTGCTGGTAGTAGGTGTTCGTGTACGCCGACAGTGTCGCGGTCCAATAGCCCCACGGAATCGAGTAGAAGCCGTTCCAGCCGTGCGAGCCGAGACGCTTGTCGCCCAGTTCGAGATCCTGGCTCACGCCGATGTTGAAGATGTCGTTCAGGCCGAGCGGGTTGTCGATGCCGACCGACAGGTTGCCTTGCAGGCGGCCGGTGGCGCGCGTACCGGAATTATCGATCGAAGCGGCGACGGTCCAGGGTTTACCGCGTTTTACATCGAGCACGACGTCGCTTTCGCCCGGCGTGTCGGCAGGGACGATCTGCATCGAGACATCCTGGCTCGAGACGCGCTTCATTTGCTCGAGGCCTTGCTCGAGATCGCGCAGGTTCAGGAGGTCGCCGTCGCGGGTCGGGAAGGCGGTTTTCCAGGTGCCGCGGCGTTTTTCGTCCGCGAAGCGGACGTAACGGATGACGCCGGGAATCAACGCCAGCTTGAGCGTGCCTGCGGACAGATCCTGCTCGGGCAGAAGCACGCGCGTCGTGATGTAGCCACGCGCCAGGATCGCCTGGGACAGCCCTTTCACGAGCACGTCGAGGCCCTGCTTGCCAACGCACTGACCTTCGTAGTGACCGAGCCACTCGCGCGCGAAGGCGAAGCGATCCATCGGCAACGCTGACGCGCCCTGGTCTTTCACCGTGTCAGGCAGCGAATCGGGTACATCGAGCGTAAAACGGTCGATGCGAAAACATGGCGTTTCGGACGGCAATGACGGGAACGCGACACGCTCGGTCACCGATGAACGAACCGCAGGTGCAGAAACGGTTCTTTCGCGTTCGCGTGCTTCTTCCTGCTCGCGAGCGCGCTGATCGTTGCTCGCGGGTAGCGTGCCTGACAAAGCGGATTGCGCCGCTGCTCCGGCCGATGCGAGCAGTAACGAAGCTGCGACGAGGTTGCCCCTCCGGATTTTTTTCTTCATGGATTGCTGGTTTCTCTGGATTACGCGTACCGCGTGATCATCCAAACGCCGATAAGGATCACGAATGCGCCGGCCGCCTGCATTGGCCGCAAAAGATGCTCATGCATCGCCGTGAACGACAGGACGATGAGCATGGAGATCGCCACCATGGTGGGATAGGCGATGCCGAGGGTTGTCTTGCGCAATGCGGCCGCGTAAAGCAAGAACCCGACGCCGTAAGCGGCAACAGCGGCACCTCGTGCAATCCATGGCAGTACGTTCGACTCGCCAGGTGCGATTTCCTTGAGCGCAGCAACCCTGAGCAATACGCTGGCGAGGCCGCCGAACACGCCACTCGCGGCAACGATCAGCCAGTTCATCGCGCCGCCTCCGCTGCCATCACGATATCCGGCCGACCATTGGGCGAGACACGACTATCACCCGATGCATCTGCACTCGTGCTGAAAATTGCGTTGAACCGGTTCGCGCCGTGCAGCGCAATCAACACGATCGCGGGAAACACGATAGAGAAATTGCGCGCCTCGTCCCGATAGCCGAAAAAGAAGAACAGCACCAGCACGGGCAGGAATGCCGCAAAGAAATAGCTTCGGAAGCGCGTCGGCGTCGCTCGCCAGGCCGCCCGAAAGAACACGGCAAGCGGCACGAGCATCAGCGGATTTTCCAGGCTCGGCGTGAAGATGCCTTTGCCGATGAGGTTGTAGAAGGACAGATAGGATTTCGGATTCACCCAGAACTTCAGGTTGTCCCACACGTGATATTCGACGAATCCGCCGGCATTTTCACTGTATCCGCTCATGATGAACTGCCGGGTCGCTATGCAGATCCCGAGTTGCAGGACGAGCCACACAACGCGCTTCGACATTGCGACGTCCAGCTCGTGCAACAGGAACAACGCGAGCGGTACGAGAAAGAAGGTTTCCTTGTTCAGGGAGAAGACCGCAATCATCAGCGTGCATGCCAGCATTCGCTTCTTGAGCAGCAAGTAGCACGCACCCAGCACGCCGAGCAGTTCAAAGAAATCGTAGTAGTAGCCGCCCTGCTGAAACGTCAACGGATAGACGAAACTGAACGCGGCCAGAAATCCGACGGAATGCCCGAAGCCGAGTCCGTGCAGCCTGGCCAGCTTATAGATCAGCAGAAGCGCAAAGAGGGTCGACAGCACGATCGCGGTGTACGTCAGGTGATAAACGAGCGCCGTGACAGGCGTCCAGTATTCTTCCGGAACGCTCGTGAAATAGGCGTTGCGCAGCGAGTCATGTCGTTTGATCGATTTGAACAACTTGTCCTGTCTTGCCTGGTCAAGCTGCTCGGCAATCCACTTGGCGGCACTCGGAAACGACGACCGGTAGACATAAGGTTTCGGTGCATTGCCGTTCATCATGCCGACGAGGCTGTAGCTCGTTGCAAAGTCGCCCTTCTGATCATCCCGGAAACCCCATTTCAACAGCATGCTGTTCGTGATGTTTCCGGCGCACACGAACAGCAGCACGTAGACGATGGCGAAACGGCAGAAGGCTCGCACCCGGTTTTGGTTCTTTTCCGTCATGAGGTTGTCGCCGCTTACGGCGCCGGCAGGAAGTGAGCGGCCAGCACGATCGTCACCATGACGCAAAGCATGACGACGCTGCCGCGGTTTTCGAGGATATGAACGATCGGATCGTCGTGCATCGCGCCGCGCACCGTGGTGATCCAGAGTCGCCCGAACAGGTAGATCAGGCCGATCTGCACGAACCAGAGCAAGTGCGGAATCGCGTAGCGTGCGGCGGTTTCGGGGGCGTTGATGAAGAGGCCGAACACGACCACTGAGGCAAGCGATGCGCCGATACCGAACGGCCAGAGCACTTCGAGATCGCCCACGCGGTAATCGCGGCCTGCCGACACGCGTTTGTTGTGCTGACGCAAAAGCACCAGTTCGGAGCAGCGCTTTACAAGCGCGAGGCTCAGGAACGCAAATACGGAAAACGCGAGCAACCAGCGGCTGACCGTGATTTCCGCAGCGACGGCTCCGGCGATGATTCGATACGTGTACAGCAACGACAAAACGACGACATCGAGCAGAACGATCGATTTCAGGCGCCAACTGTATGCGGTCGTGAGCAGCAGATAGAGCGCAAACATGCCGGCAAATTCGGGCGACACCACGAATGCCAGCGCAAACGCCAGAGTCAGCAGCAGTGCCGCGCAACCGAGCCCCTGCACAATCGACAGCGTGCCACTTGCGAATGCGCGGTTGCACTTACGAGGGTGTCGGCGATCGTTGTCCAAATCCCAGAGATCGTTGCCGATGTAGGTGGCCGACGCGCCAAGCGACATCGACAGGAAGGCTAGTGCGAGTGTGGCAACCTTGTCGGTGTCGAGGAACGCAAATGCAGTCAGCAGCGGAACGAACAGCAACAGGTTCTTCAGCCACTGGTGGACACGCAGCGCTTTGCACCATGTGGCGAAGCCTGCGCGCTCGTTCGAAAACTCTCGCTCAACCGGAACGCGATTACGGACATGCACCGCAACACCATGCGTAACGCCGGCCAGGACCGCACCCTTCGCGCCTGCCCATATCGGCAGATCGGCTTTGCTGTCACCCGCATAGACGAAGTCGTCGCCGACCAGCCGGCGAATGCCGGCCAGTTTGGTCGCACCCTTGAGATTCGTGTTGCCGGTAGTTGCGATGACCAAATCGAACAGACCGAGATGCGCATTTACCTGCTCGGCGATCGAACGATGCGCGGCAGTTGCGAGCACGATCTTGCGGCCGCTTTCGCGTTCGCTCTCGAGATAGTCGACAAGCGGTTCGCGATACGGGAGTGTCTCAGCTCGAAAATCGGCGTGTTCTGCCACTTTCGCCTTGAATGAGGCGCGCCCGCCGGTGAACCAGAATGGCAATCGCAGCAGGTAGGCAGGATTACGCCTGACGACGCGGATCACGGATTCCATAAGGGTGTCCGATGTCGTCAGCGTGCCATCGAGGTCGACGACAAGCGGCGGTTTTTGGGTCTCTCGCATTTTTTTCTTCATTCAGTCAGTGTCGACACCGATTTCTCAATTCACCGTCGCTCACACTTTTCTATCTAGCGCCGGAGAAACAATGCTCACACAAAGCACCTGTGCCGAGCATTTAACATCCAATAGACATGTCCACCCTGACCAATCCAACCAATTCAAGCGGGGCATGACTCAGAAAATCCACATCCCATTATCCAGCCCCACATCACTCTCCGGAGTGCATTCTCGAACATATTTATAATTTCAACTCGTGTTTCGGAAATTGATTTCCATAATTTCGAGCAACAACAACCCGCCTCACCACTCATCATGCAACCCCCTCAAAACCCACAACAATTTTGCGCCCGAAACCAATCTACTTGGATCCGAGTTTTTCTCATGTCGATCATCCATCTCGCCTACGCAACTCCTTGCGAGCTCGACACAGAACGTAAAGTGATGTTTTTATCACCCCCCCAGCGTCACAACATAAACTTTCATCACCCGCCCATATCGCCATATTTTCAACAAGCACCACAAACCATCACACCAGCCACTCAAACCTTATAATACAATGCCCGCAAAATCTCACAAAACTGGCGATTCACGCCTTGATTGAGTGCATCCCAAGAATTCAAACCCAACGATTGCAATATTTGGTCCATATCTGGAGTCGAACTGAAATATAGAATATTCCATACCATCTCGGCATCCATGTTTTTTTCTTTATCACCAAAATTCAGCAACTCCCTCAATACAATCTCACCGATTTCACCTGATATCTCCTTTCGATTCACACATTCCAGCAAACCCACTCGAACGTTAATGCACAGAAACTCAACAACGGCGGCCTTCCACCTCTCAGGACTCGAACCAAACTGACCACCAAACACACGCGGAAGCGTCGCATTAGGAGAAAAATCATCAAGCCCGGATACGATAAGCTGCTTCTGGTAAGCTATTTCTGAGAATTCATTCATGGCAATCTCATTTTCCAGGAAATTTAAATTTTGCAATTTCACCCCTGTTTATTGCTTTAACCGCCGAGTTGTTGACCTCCACGGTTGCAGTGTCACCAGCCGTCTTGGATGATGCCTGTCCAGCGGGACGATACGTCACAGCAGTACCGTCTGGCAAAATGGCGACCCAACTTCCCTCCCCGGTAACGTTGTTAGCAACTTTTACGGGTGTCTGACCATTGAACGCATCTTTTGCAAATTTCTCGGCAGTCGCATTCGGGTCTCTGCTGGGTGGCATCGGAATTGGTGTACCCAATCCGCCTATACCGGCCGGTAGCGTTCCGTCACTTCCAGTGATTGAAGGTGGAACGCTGGAATTTTTCCCGCCAACCGAATTAACGAAATGCTCAACCAGCCACGAAACAACGTCTATTGCCGGAGCATCAAATATTCGATCAATTACACCCGATCCCGCAAGTTGCGACCCTGGTGTGCCTACTTTAATCGGCGGGTCAAGTTCAGTGGCGGAATCAACAATCACACCATCGCCTTTCGTTGGCGCATTCCCTGCGTACCCACCGAGAGGCGGCAAGCGTGGCGCAGGTACCACCCACAACTGATTATTTTCGCCTTCAATCTGGGCAGCCCCTGTCGCCGTCGCCGCATTTGCGCCCGCCGACGCGGCAATTCCCGCCACAAGACTGCTCACCAGGTTCTCTCGCGCTTGTCGGTCCTCCGCAGACATTCCTTCTGTCGGTTTGAGCAGCGTTCCGATCACTGAGCTAGCAGCCGCCCCCATCGCCCCCGCGCCGCAGTTCTGACTACCCGCTGCCGCTCCCGCACAGCCAACGATCGCATGAAGCGCCGCACGCGCCGACTCGCTACCAAGCGAATCCGCAATCCGCTTGACACCATTCGCCCCCAGTTCCTGCAGATATGCCACAGTCGCGTTCTGAGCAAACTGACCAGCTCCTCCCGTCACATTCCCGCCAGCCGCAACAGCCAGCGCCGTCAACACCTGACGATAGGTCCCGCCCGGCGCCCATTCCGCCGACAATTGATCCGCTCGCTGCTGCGCCGCCGCGCGCTGTTCCGGCGTCAAGCTCGCGTCGCCTGCCGCCTTCCTCGCTGCATCGACTTCGGTCGCACGATTCGTAACGAACGTTCCAACCTGATTGATGAACTGACTCGTAATATCGAATCCGGCCTGAATTTTCCCCTTATCGAAGATCGGCGCAAGTGCGCCGCCGGTATCCGATGTATCCCGATTGATGCTCGCGACAATCTCAGCGGCGGACTGACCGGTGAGTTGCTGTTGCGCTGAATCGTCACGAATCGTCAACGCGCCGCCGCTGATCCCGCTTCGCGTGGTCGAATTCGCGTCGCCCGATGCGCCCAGCGCAATTGGGGGTGCTACCGAGAATCCACCATCACCCTTCGGCAACTCGGTCCCGGGAACCGGATTCACATTGTCGGCCTTGCCCTTCTGGCCCTTACCAATACCGCTCTTGTTGCCGCCCGAACCGTTATCCCCGCCGAAGCTGTAGCCACCGCTCAGCGCGACTTGCGAGGCATCGTATGACGCATGGTTTTCGATATCGCTATGCGTCAGCGTCGCCGTAGTCAGACTATTCACACCGTCCAGCACAGCCTTGTCGCTGCTCGCGATTACTCCGCCCTTGAGATCGGTGTTGCCCTTCACATCGACCTGGAAACCGCCATCGCCCGCCTTGATCCCCGATTGCTCGGTCACGCTGGCGTAGTCGCTGCTCATCTTCGTCTGGCCGACATTGCCCGCCACGCTCGATACGCACGGCGGGGGACACGCGCTCACCGATACGCCTGCGTTCTGCTGCTTCGAGTCGTAGCGATCCTTGTCCTGCAGGCTTTCAATATTCAGGTTGCCGCCAACGTCCGCAACCACCTGCGTCCCAGATGCGACCGCGCCCTTCAGATTCGTATCTCCACCTGACTGAATGGCGAGTTGGTTGCCTGCGGTTACGTGCGTATTCGTCGATGTCGACGAATCACCGTCAGCGTTACCACGATTCCCTGCCACTCCTGCCGTGAGCGCAACCCCAGTCTTTGCGCCAACGGTGAACGAAACACCTACCGAAGCGCTCGATCCACTATTCGTACTGTGCTGACTGCTCGTATTCCGAGCCGCTTGAAGATTCGCATCGCCTTCGGCGGCAAGCATCGCGTTCTTGCCTGCCGAGATCGTGCTGCCGATCACGTCGATATTGCTGTCCTTGCCGGCACCAGCCGCCGCGATCGTCACATTCCGACCCGCCGACACCGTGCTCCCCGCTGCCGTGCTCGACTGTGCCTGCGTCTGGCTGTCGCTCTTGCTCGCCCCAACCGATACGTTGATACCGACACTGGCCGCCGCCGTCACCGGATTGCCACTGACCGATTTCACCGCGTCATAGGTATTCTTCGCCGCAAGCCCCGTTGTGGCCGCCGCAAGCGCGAGCAGCCGCGGATCGCCGCCCACGCTCTGGGCCGCGTTCGCCATTTGCCTGCCCGTCTGTACCGCAGCCACAACCGGGTTCGTCACGCCCACCGTCAATCCGGATTGGCGGAACTGCTGTTGCTCCGCAAAATTCGTCGTATCCGTCGCAGCATCGATCTTGACGCTCTTACCCGCGAGGTTCACGTCATTGCCCGCGTGCAGCGTACTACCCGTTACGTGCAGGTCGTCGCCCGCCGCGATCGTCAGATTCCCGTTCAGCGAACCGATCATGCTGCCCGTGTTACTAACGTCTGTCGAATGCTGCTGATCCGATATCGAACGCGTGCCAACCGATACGGACAACCCGCCGTTCGACATGAACCCGGATTCTTTCTTCTCGTAGCTGTTCGCCGACTGGACGGTATCTTGCGAACTCGTGATCGTGATGTTGTTGGCCGCCCCGAGCTTCACATCGTTGGTGCCGGCGATGTTGCTGCCCTGAACCGCGAGATCCCTGCCCGCCTGGATCTGCACCGTATCGCCGGACACAGTGCTCGCCACGCCGATATTCGCGCGCGTGTCGTGCGATTCCTTCGTCGCAGTACCCGACACGAAACTGCCGCGCTTAACCTGCACGTTCTGATAGCTGTCGTGCTCTTCGCGGGCTTCATTGACGGTCAAGTCTCTCGATGCCGCGATCGTCACGCCGCCCGGCGTGGCAGCATTCGCGCCAGCCGTCACCGAGGAGCCCGTCAATACGACATTGCCTTTGGTCGCATCGGTCCCGTTGACGGCGCCAAGCGTCGCATCCTTCCCCGCTCTGAAGGTTGTTCCGACAGCCCGTTGATCGTATGTGCGATCGACCTCCTGGCGCGCACGGCCGTCGACCGCGACGTTATTCAATTGATGCTCGTCGGTTACCGCCGTCGCCGTCAGATTCCCGCCCGCCACGACCGACAGATCCTTCCCGGCCATCACGGTCGCCCCCTTGAATGACGCATCGTTCCCGTTTTGCATCGTCAGGTTGCCGGCCGCCCTGACGCCGCTCGTGACATGCGTCGTCGTCGCCTCTTCCCAATGATGCTGTTCGTTCAGATACAACGACTGATCCGTCTTCGATTGAACCGTATCAACGTTGATATCGCGCCCGGCCGTGACTAGCGCATCGCCACCCGCCGAAAGATTCGCGCCATGAATCGACAGATCCCGCCCAGCTTGCACGGCAAAATCCCCCGTCGACGCAATCGTTCCTTGCTGACCGACCAGGCTTTGGCTGACCTTGCTCGCCCCGGCGGCCCCGCTCACGCCGACGGTATCCACCAGCGTCGTATTGAGCACATCCCGCCCGGCCAGCACTGCCACCCGGTTGCCGGTAATCTGGCCCGACGCGTTCACGACGTCGTTGCTCGCCGACACCACCGTCGTGCCGTTCGTCCCGCTACTCGCGATCGCGCCGCCGCGATTCAGGATGTCCGTCGCCGTCACGACCGTTTTCGTGCCGCCCTTGATCACGCCGCTGTTCGTCGTGCTGCCGGCTGCGCGGATCTCGACGTCGTCGGCCGCGATCAGCGCACCGGTCGGTTGCAGATCGTTCGCGTGCGTCTTCGCCAGATACACGACCGGTGCGAGCACCTGCGTCGTCCTACCGTCCGGCAGTGTCACGGTCTGGTTCACGAGCCACACGATGTCGCTCGTCAGCGCGTCCATCTGCGCGGCGGACAGCGCCATCCCCGGCACCATGCCGAACTGCTTCGCGTAATTCGCGCCGCTCGTCATCAGCGTGCGATACTCGTCTTCGGCACTCGCATAACCCGGCAGGAACGTGCGCCCCGTCAGCTGCGTGATCTGGTTGCGCACCATCTGCTGCTCATACATGCCGTCGCCGAGACGCTTCTCGATGCTCGCCGGATTCAGGTTGAGCTGGCCGAGCATGTAATCGCTCGAGATGAAGTTCGTGTAGCCCGTGAGGCGCGGGTCAGTGACGATCAGATACGGCTGCCCAGGCGCCGGATTGATCGAGTACAGGCCGCTCGTCGGCAACTTCAGGTCGGGCAGCACACCGGTCGGGCTCACCACCGACTGCACTGCGTCGACTGGCTTCTGTCCGGTCGCGGAGCCGACCTTCGACTGCCCGGTGCCGGTCACACCGCCATTGGCCTGGTTCGCGCCGAGCGTGCCGCCGGTCGCACCCGTCGCCGAGTTCTCCGCTGCGACATTGCGGTTGTTCACGTCCTTCGCATCGATATTGATCGACTGGTTCGCGACGATCGTGCCGCCGCTATTGCCGATCGCGACCGGCGTGTACACCCGCGACGGCTGCACGATCGTTCCGACGTCCGAGCTGGTGTTCTCGTTCCACGCATAAGTGGAGACGATGTCGTCGCGCTCGTACTGATACAGCGTCTGCCCGATGTTATTGACCGTCGTCCCGCCGTAGCCGCCCGAGGCTGCGTTTCCGGCAACGTCCGTATCGCCGATCTTGATCGACCGGCCTGCCGAAATCGCACTGTATTCGTTGTTGATCGTGCCGACATTCTTCATGACGATGTTGCCGCCGGCGACGAGTTGCGCCTGCTGCGCCTGGCTCGTTACCTTGTCCTGCCGGATCGTCGTCGTGGTGTCGCGCGCGATCTCGACGCGCTGGTAGCCATTGTGACCGTCGCTGCGGGTCGCGTATTCGCTGGCGGGGTCGTAGTTGACACGCGGGTCGTAGCCGTCCCAGTAAACGGCCGTGAGCGTACCGTTGCCGTTGTCGGTCAGCGTGTTGTAGTAGATCGTCTGCGACTGGCCGTTGACGTTGACGACGAGCACGCGATCGACGGCATTGTCGCCGTTTGTGCTGGAGACAAGCTGGCTGCTCGAATACGTCGCGGTCTGCGGCGTCTTGTACGGCCCGCGCCATGTCGAATCGGAGCAAACACCGTGATTCGGCGCCGCGTTGCCGGTCGGGCAACCGATGTACTTGCTGCGCTTCGTCTCATGCTTCTTGTCGACGCTGGTCGTCTTGGTGTCGACCACAGGAGCCGGGCGCGTATTCGTGAACGTATCGGCCGCCAGTTCGACGTTGCCCAGCGCCTCGATCGACGACTGGTCGTTCAGCACCATCGGCGCGCGATTGGCGAGGAACCCGTCCGCGTCTCGCTGGCCGTTCGCCGCGACGTTGATGTCGCCGACACTGAAGATGCTCGCCCCGCCGGTGTTCGACAACCGGTTCGACGCATACAGGTTTGCCCGATTGGCTGCAGCGATCACGGCCGCCGCCCCGGCATTCGAGATGACGCCGGCGTTCAGCGTGACGTCGCGGCCGATGATCGTCGCCGTGTTGTTCAGCGTCGCGCTGTTCGTCGCGACCGTGTCGCCCTCGATTCGGCCTGCGTTGTCGATCGTTCCGCCGTTCGCATTGACGGTCGTGTTTGCCGAGTTCAGACCGGCGCCCACCTGGTTGTCGACATTGGCTGCGTTGACGGTTAGCGCGCCGTTGGCGTCGAGCGTACCCTGGTTCGTCAGCTTGCCCGACGTAGAGAACGTCAGATCGCCGTTCGCGTGCAGTTTGTTCACGGCGGTATGCGTGTAATCGCTCGCTAGCGACACACTGCCGTTACGGCCGGCGACCACCGACCCGTCGCCGCTCAGCGAGCCAGCCATCAGCGTCAGATCCTGATCGCTGCCGATCGCGCCGCCCTGGTTGACCAGCGCGCCGGTGTTCAACACCACGCTGCCGCCGCTACCTGCGTCGTTGCCGATCTTGCCGTTCGTGTTGTCGATTGATGCGGAGGTCAGCGCCAGCGCACCGTTCGCGCGAATGGAACCCGTCTGGTTGACGAGCACCGTGTTCTGGCCGTTCAGCGTTGCATTGTTCGCAGCGGACAGCACGCCGCTCGAATTGTCGAGCCGATTGGCGACGGCAAGCATCAGATCGCGGCCCGCCAGCATCTGGGCGCCCAGGGTATTCGCCAGCGATTGCGCCGTGACCGCCACGTTCCCGTTGCCGCCGATCACGCCCGCGCCGGGCTTGCCTGCCGCATTGGTGTTCGTGATCGATGCGCCTCCATCAATCGTCGTCGAACCGGTCCCGACGTTGACGATCCGGCCATCGCTGTTGTCGATGCTGCTGCCGGAAAGCGCCAGCGTCGATGTCGCACCGCTCGCCTCGATCTGACCGCCGGCGTTGCCGATCGCCCCCTGAGCGTGAACGTCCAGATTACCGTTGGCCTGAATCAGGCCGGCGGTGTTCGTCAACGCGCCGCTCGACTTCAGCGTGAGCGCCTGCGCCGACAACAGAGAGCCGTTCGAGTTGTCGAAACGGCCCGCCAGGACCGACACGTCGCCATTGCCACCAATCGTGCCGTCGGCCGTGTTCGACAATGCGTTCTTCGATGTTACGCTCAGGCTGCTTGCGCCGATGTTCTTGATCGAACCCGTGTCGTTCGCGAGACTGTCGGCCGCGACCGTCAGGCCGTTGTTCGCCTCGATCATGCCGCCGCCGTTATCGATCCTGCCTCGCGCATTCAGCGCGACGCTGTCGGCTCCGACGTAGCCTCCTGAACGATTGTCCAGCGACTGGACGGTGACGGAAGCCTGCCGCTGCGCACTCAAGGTGCCGGCCCGGTTTGACAGCTCGGCCGCTTGCAGCGCGAGTGCGCCATTCGTCGCGATCTGCCCACCGTTGTTCGACAGCGCGCCGGTCGCAATCGACAACGTGCCGCTGCCGGCGTGCGCGATCTTGCCATGGTCATTGACCAGCGCGGTCGGCGACAGGCTCAGGTCGGTGCTGTTGGTTTGCAGCGTACCGCTGGTGTTATCGAACGTCCCGGAGACCGCCGCAAGCATGGCGCCCGTGTCGGTTTGCACAATCGACCCGCCGCGGTTCGCAAGATCGCCGGCAGTCAGTGTCAGTTGCGCCGCGTTGATGACGCCGCCGCTGTTGTCGAGTGACGTCGCCTTGACGACCGCCGTATGGCCAGCTGCGATACTGCCAGCGGCGTTCGTCAGTGCTGCATCGGCATCGATGTTCGCATTCCGCCCGGCTGACAACGTGCCGCCGCCATTATCGAGCGCCTGGCTCGTCGCGCGAAGATCCTGCCGGGCGGTCACCGTACCGTGATTGACCAACTGACCCGCCTGGAGCGTGACGTCGCCGTTGCCACCTATCACGCCGCCCTGCGCGCCATCCGCCGTCGGTCCGCCCGCATTCGTCAGTAGTCCCAACGTCGCCACCGACAACCCATCGCCACTCAGCGACGTAACGCGCCCGCCCGAGTTGTCCAGCGCCCCACCGGCCACCGTCATCCCGGCGGCACTCTGGATCGCGCCCCGATTGTTCAGGATCGCGCCTCCGCGCACCTCCGCCGCAGCTTGCGACACAAGCGTGCCCGACTGGTTGGCGAGTTGCCCAGCCGAATGCACCGATAGCGAGCCTTGCGCCGACACCTTGCCGCCCTGGTTCGACACGTTGCCGCCCCTGAGCGTGATGTCGTTGTCGCTCGACAGGCTGCCGCGATCGTTGACAAGCATACCGGCCGCATTCGCCGTAATGGCACCCTGCGCACTCGTCTTCGCGTCCGACAAGTTGAGGTCGCCCTGCGTCGCATTCAACGCGAGCGCACCGTTCGCAGCCGTCTGACTGCCGGCAAGATTCACCCCTCCGCCGGTGAGCGACGCATTGCCGCCGGCGAGGTTCTGGCTGGTCGCCGTCAGTTGCCCCGACGTCGTGACGTTCAGGTCGCCGCTGTGCCCGACGGCGCCGTCGTCGTTCACGCCGGCGCCGAGCGTGCCGGTCGAGTTCACCGAGCCAGCCGCAATCGTCGCGTTCTGTCGCGCGGCGAACGTACCGCTGTTCACTAGATCGGCCGCCGTGTTCGCCGATACCGATTGCTGCGCGTAGATCGTGCCGCTGTTGTCGATACCACCCGCTGCCGACATCGCGAGATTGCCGGTCGCCGTGGTCTTGCCGGTCAGCACGAGCCGGCCGTTCGACTGCAGCGTCATATCGCCCGCCTGCGCCGCGATCGTGCCGGCGTTACGTACGCCAACACCACCTTCTGTGCCGACCAGTTGGATCCGGTCGCTGTACATCCCGCCAAGCTGGCTGACGTCGATCGCGACGCCAGGTGCGGCGCTGTCGCCCTGGATCGGCGTCGCTGTCAGCGTTTCGTGATTGACCTGGTTGGCACCCGCGACGACGCTCAGGTTCTTCGCGTAGATCGCTGCGTTTGCTTGTACGGCGCGGGCAATGATGTCGACCTGGTCGACGTTCGCCGCATTGAGCCCCGCGCCCTGCACGGTGACGAGGCCGCGATTGACGTTGTAGCCGGCGAGCGAACCGTCCGCGCCGTAATATGGCTGCCCGCTTGTCAGCGTGGCGCGCGACGTATTGATGAAGCCACCGCCGTCGACGACGATGCCGGCCCGGTTGGCCAGTACCACTTCCGCACGATTTCCGGCGACTTCAACATAACCGCGAAGTTGCGACGGGTTCGCGCTGTTCACCTGGTTGACGATGATCCGCGCCGACTGGCCGGGCCCGAAATTGGGATTCCCGTTGATATAGCCGGCCTGCTGCGTATTGACGAGCGTCGGCGAGTTGTTCAGGATCGCGCCGTTCTTCTGAACGTCGAGCTGGTTGTAGGTATTTACCGATACGCCAGCGCCGGAAGGCTTGGCGATATTCACCTGCGGCAAGCCGTTTTGCGTCTGGATAACGTGGGTGGGCGCGCCCGGCGTCGGCACGATCTGCGCCGGCGCGAGCGCAGGCGCGCCGGCCAGCGATGCAGCCGCCGCGATCAGCCAGCCCGAACCGCCGAGCGCACGCCGGCCGGCACGGCGCTCGCCGGAAGCTGTTTTCCCCGAAGCAGTAGCCGTCTCTTCGACGGCCACCACCATTCCCCGGAATCTGGAATACACCAGACGGTAGGTCTTCTGGTTCATCGCTCTTTATTGGATTTCTTTTCAGATCGATGAACGTTAGCAAAGCAATCGTCAGGAAACCACAGGCGAACCGTCAACAATTGCCAAGCGTCGTAAATGTGTGAAATTTATTATTTTTAATACTTGTCCGATTGCAATTATCCATTCGCAATCGATTCCACACTATTTGCCGCCAAATCAGCGGCATTTCTCATTCATTGCATTCCCGATGATTTCATATCAAGCACGAATTTTCCGGAGACTCGCCACAAACTACCGAACGATAAATAGTCAAAATGTGTTTCATTGAAAAATCATTATCGAGATAAAGGATGCGCCCTCAACACCATCTCGAAATCGACCACGCATTTCACTTTTTATATTCCGCCTCACTTCCCCCGCTCACGCTCCCCCAACGCAATCGCCTTGTAGTCGTAAGTCGGATAAAACTCCGTCCGGTACGCGCCCCACGCCGTATCCTCGAGCACGCGATTGACCTCGCGCAGCCGCGACGCCGGCAGCCGCAGCACGACGATCTGCCCGATCCCCATCGTCACGGTCCAGCTCACCACTTCGACGCCCGGCGGCGGAAACGCCTTGTAGAACCCCTGCTTCGCGAGTTGCGCATTCAGTTCGGCAAGCGGGCGCGACTGGTCGTGTTTCAGGAAAACCGTCAGCAATATCGCGTTGTCGGGCGTCGCAGTGGCCGAGCCGGCCGGCACGGTCGACATCTGTCCGAAGGCCGGTGCGCCGCAGATCGCGGCGCCGGCCAGCGCTGCGGCGATCACAAGGGTTCGAATCGGAGAATACGGAGATGCCGTCATGACGCGACTCCAAGGCTTGGTGGCTGGAGCTGCCATCATGCGCCGCCACGGCCATCGCTGCAGTCAGCCGGCCGATGCGATCACGTCGCATCCGCACCGTCGCGCTCCCGCAGCACGTCGATGAACGCGCGCAGCTTCGCCGGCACGTGCTTGCGATTCACGTAATAGAGCCACATCGGCGGCAGTGTCCGGCACGCACCGGGCAGCACCTCGACGAGCGTGCCGTCGCGCAGGTCCGCGTCGATGCGCTCGCGCATGAACGCGAACGCGATGCCGACGCCCTCGCGCGCGGCATCGATCACCGCATCCGCATCGTTCGTCACGAGCACGCCTTCCGGATCGAGATCGACGTCGTGGCGCCCGTCGTGCAGCAGCCACTTGTGCAGGCGCCCGCTCTCCGAAAACCGGAAACGGATGCACGCATGGCGCGCCAGCTCGGCGATCGACGCGGGCGTGCCGTGCCGCGCCAGATAGCCGGGCGAGGCGACCAGCGCGCAGGTCAGCGCGGGCGCGATCCGCACGCCGATCATGCCGGGTTGCAGCCGGTCGGCAAGACGAATCCCCGCGTCGAAGCCCTCCTTCGCGATATCGACCAGCTCGTTCTCGTAGCGGATTTCGAGCCGGACCTTCGGATAGCGCGCGCGGAACGCGGCCAGAACCGGCGCGATCACGAGCGAGCGGGCCAGCGGCAGCGCCGTGACGCGCAACAACCCGCCCGGCTCGCTGCGCACCTCCTTCAGCGCGTCGCGCGCCTGCATGACCTGCCGGTACGCAGGCTCCGTCTGCTGCCGGTAATGCTGGCCGGCTTCGGTCAGGCTCACGCCGCGCGTGCTGCGGTTGAACAGTTTCACGTTCAGTTCGCCTTCGAGCTGGCCAATCGCAAGGCTGACGGCAGCCGGCGTCAGGCCCAGCGCGGCGGCCGCGCGCGTGAAGTTGCCGGCCGTCGCGACGCTCATGAACACGTGCAGCCCGGCCATCGGATCGCGTCTGCTCATCATTAAAAAAACTTGAAACTCCTTCGAGTGGAATACGGATTCTCCCATATACCGGAACTGCCTACACTGCCTCGGTCGCCCTTCAACCGGAACATCGAATGAATTCGCACAACAGCCCCGCACTGCCGCTCACAGCCGTCCGGCAGACGATCGAAGCCGCGCTCGCGCAGGCTGCGTCGCTGCAGGTCGCCGGCGTGTCGGTCGCGATCGTCGACGCCGGCGCGAACCTGCTCGCGTTCCTGCGCACCGGCGACTGCTTTCTCGGTGCGATCGACCTCGCGCAACGCAAGGCGCTGACCGCGATCCGCTTCCGCGCATCGACCGCCGCGCTCGGCGCGATGTCCGGCGACGGCCCGCTGCGCGGGATCGAGCACAGCCACGGCGGGCTCGTCACGTTCGGCGGCGGCGAGCCGCTCGTCGACGGCAGCGGGCGCTGCGTCGGCGCGATCGGCATATCGGGCGGCAGCGTCGAGCAGGACGACGCGATCGCCCGGCACTGCCGCGACCGCTTTCACGCAATCTTTCCCACCTCGAGGTAAGCACATGGCACAGAAACGCATCCTCATCACCGGCGCGGGCACCGGCTTCGGCCACGAAGTCGCGCTGCGGCTCGCGCAACACGGTCACGCGGTCACGGCCGGCGTGCGCACGACCGCCGAGATCGACGCGCTGACGGACGCCGCCGCGCAGCGCGGCACGGCACTGCGCGCGGTGAAGCTCGACGTGACGTCGGCCTACGACCGCGCCCGCGCGGCCGAATTCGAAGTCGACGTGCTCGTGAACAACGCGGGCGTCGGCGAAGCCGGCGCGCTGGTCGACCTGCCGGTCGAGATCGTGCGCGAGCTGTTCGACGTCAACCTGTTCGGGCCGCTCGAACTCACGCAGCAGATCGCCCGCGGCATGCTCGCGCGCGGGCACGGCAAGATCGTGTTCGTGTCGTCCATCGCGGGGCTGATCACCGGGCCGTTCACGGGCGCCTATTGCGCGTCGAAGCACGCGGTCGAATCGGTCGCCGAGGCGATGCACGCGGAACTGGCGCCGCACGGCATCCGCGTCGCGGTCGTGAACCCGGGCCCGTACAGCACCGGCTTCAACGACCGGATGATGGAAACACCGCGGCGCTGGCGCGATCCGGCCGTCCACACCGTGACGCCCGAGCGGCTGACCTTCCCACTCGAACAGCACGATCCGGAAGAGATGATCGCGAAGATGGTCGACGTGATCGAAAGCGACGGCGGCGCGTTCCGCAACCTGCTGCCGCAGTCGTCGGAAGCGTTCGTGCGCGCCGAGCAGGCGCGCGCGTGGGACCGTCAGCAGTGACGCAAACCGGCGGCGGCCGGCGGTTCACGCAGGAACGCCCTGCCCGCCGCCCGGCCTGTCGCGTACGACGTTCGCCGTCGATGACCTTCCCGACGGCACGAACCGTCGCGGGTCAACGCGTCGCCGAAGCCTGGCCCGCAACCGGGCGGGCCGCGTCGAGCCGCGCCGCGCGCGCTCAGTACACGTCCCGCATGTAGCGCCGCGCCTTCGAGAGCTTCGCGACGTAGTCGTTCGCGGCTTCGTCCGACATCCCGCCGTGCTCGGCGACGACCGCCTTCAGCGCGGTATCGACGTCCTTGGCCATCCGCGCGGCGTCGCCGCATACGTAGAAGTGCGCGCCCTCTTCCAGCCACTTGTACAGCTCGGCGCCCTGCTCGCGCATCCGGTCCTGCACGTAGATCTTGTCGGCCTGGTCGCGCGAGAACGCGAGATCGAGCCGCGTCAGGAAGCCGCTGTCGCGCATCGCGCTCAGTTCGTCGCCGTAGTAGAAGTCGGTCTGCGCATGCTGCTCGCCGAAGAACAGCCAGTTGCGTCCGCGCGCGCCGCGCGCCTGCCGCTCGTGCAGGAAGCCGCGGAACGGCGCGACGCCGGTGCCGGGCCCGACCATCACGACCGGCACGTCGCCGTTCACCGGCGGCCGGAAATGCGCGGACTTCTGCACGAACACCGGCACACGGCCGTCGTCCGCGCGATCGGCGAGGAACGTCGACGCGACGCCTTTGCGCGCGCGCCGGCCGTTGTGATAACGCACGGCCGACACCGTCAGGTGAATCTCGCCCGGGTGCGCGCTCGGGCTCGACGCGATCGAATACAGGCGCGGCTGCAGCCGCTTCAGCATCCCGACCAGCTCCGTGCCCGACAGATCGACCGGAAACTCGTGCAGCACGTCCGCGAGCTGTTGCCCCCACAACCATTGCTTCAGGTCGGCCTTGCGATCGTCGCCGAGCAGCGCCTTCAGCGCACCATTCGCGCTGCGCGATGCGATGAACGCGAGCGTGTCGGGATGCGGGCGCGTGATGTCGAAGTGGCGCGCCAGCGCATCGCCGAGACGCACGTCGCCGACACCCGCGACCGACACGGTGGCATCGGCCTTCAGCGCGGTGACCGACAGCAGCTCGTCGACCAGCTCCGGGCAGTTGGTCGGCCACACGCCGAGCGCGTCGCCGGTTTCGTATTCGAGGTTCGCGCCTTCGGTCGACAGCGACACGTAGCGCGTGTCCTTCGCGGCGCCCGGCCGGTTGAGCCGCAGGTTCGCGACGAGCTTCGACGGCGCCGGATGCGCCTTGGTCGGCAGCAGCCCCGACGCGCTCATCCCGGCGGTCGGCACCGCATGCAGCGCCGCATCCGCCTCCTTGATCCGGGCGACCACGCGTTCGAGCCACTGGTCGGCATCGCGCTGGAACTCGACGTCGCAATCGACTCGCGCGCACAGGCGCGCCGCGCCGAGTTCCGCGAGCCTCGCATCGAGCCGGCGGCCGTGCCCGCAAAACTGGTCGTAGTTGCGATCGCCGAACGCGAGCACCGCGAAGTGCACGCCGTCGAGGCGCGCGGCGCTGCCGGCCTGCAGCGCGTCCCAGAACTCGCTGCCGTTGTCGGGCGCGTCGCCGTCGCCGAACGTGCTCGTCATCAGCAGCACGTATTGCGCGCCGGCCAGCGACGCGACCGGATAGTCGGACATGCACGCGGTGCGGATCTCGAAGCCGGCGTTCATCAGCTGCGTCGCATAATCCTCGGTCAGCGATTCGATGTTGCCGGTCTGCGACGCCCACAGCAGCACGACCTTCGGGCGCGTGCGCACGATCCGCACGCCGCCGGGCGCGGCGGCCTCGGCCGGCAGTGCGGGCGCCGCGCCATCCGCGGTGTGGGCCGGCACCGCGCGGCTGAACAGCCCCGCCAGCATTCCGTCGAGCCAGAACCGCACCGGCGGCGTGAGCGGCGCGCCGGCCGGCAGCACCGGCACGCCGCCGTCGCGCCGGCCGGCGCTCGCCTTCAGCCCGCTGACGAGGCCCGCCACGTACAGGCGCTCCGCGTCGGTGAGCGGCGGCGGCGCGAGATCGGCCACGCCGAGCGCGGCCGCGAAAGTGTCGAGGTCTGCCATGTCGGATTCCTGTGAAGCCGTGATCTGCACCGCCGCCGGCACGGGCCGCGCGTCGCCAGCGGCGGCATCGGGTCGCGCCGTGTCGTCGGCGGCGGACGCGAACGCGTCCGTGTCGACGCGCGCGAGCGCGACCGCGCAATACTTCAGTTCGGGTTGCTGCGATTCCGGATCGATCGCATCGTTCGTCACCGCGTTGATGCACAAGTCGTCGCCGTACACGTCGTTCCAGTGCATCGGCGCGAAGCAGTTGCCGCGCTGCACGCGCTCGGTCACGACGGCCGGCAGCACGGCGCGGCCGCGCGCCGAGCGAATCTCGACGCTGTCCTTCGTGGCGATGCCGAGCGCGCTCGCGTCGTCCGGATGCAGTTCGACGAACGGGCGCGGATTGAGCTTGTTCAGCATCGCGACCTTGCCCGTCTTCGTCATCGTGTGCCATTGATGCTGCAAACGGCCGGTGTTCAGCACGATCGGGAACGTATCGTCCGGCAGCTCGGCCGGATCGACGTGCGGCCGCGCGAAGAAGCGCGCCTTGCCCGACGGCGTCGGGAACGCGAGGCGCGGCGCATCGCCGCCGTCGGCTGCCGCGCGCGGCGTCTGGCTCACGCCGTCGTTCAGGTAGCGGATCGGGTGCCGCTCGCGCGCGGCGCCCGGCGCGACCGGCCATTGCACCGGGCCCTCGCGCAGCGCCGCATGGCTCGCGCCGCGCAGGTCGTAGCCGGTCGCCGGATTCGAAAACCGCACGATCTCGTCGAACACGTCGGCCGCCGACGCATAGTCGAACGCATCGCCGAAACCCATCGCGCGCGCGACTTCCGCGACGATGCGCCAGTCCGGCAGCGCGTCGCCGGGCGGCGCAACCGCGGCGCGCATCAGCGTCATGTTGCGTTCGGAGTTGATCATCACGCCGTCGCCCTCGGCCCACAGCGCGCCGGGCAGCAGGATGTCCGCGTAGCGGTTGGTCTCGGTGTCGAGGAATGCGTCCTGCGCGATCACGAGCTCCGCGGCCTGCAGCCCCGCGATCACGTTCTGCCGGTTCGGCACCGTCGCGACAGGATTCGTGCAGACGATCCAGCATGCCTTGATGTCGCCGGCTGCCATCCGTTCGAACAGGTCGACGGTGCCGCGGCCGGCGTCCTGGCGCAGCGTGCCGGCCGGCACGCGCCACAGGTGTTCGACGAAGCGCCGGTCGTCGTCGGACAGCACCGAGCGCTGGCCCGGCAGCCCGGGGCCCATGTAGCCCATCTCGCGCCCGCCCATTGCGTTCGGCTGGCCGGTCAGTGAGAACGGCCCGCTGCCCGGGCGGCAGATCGTGCCCGTCGCGAGATGCAGGTTGCAGATCGCGTTGGTGTTCCACACGCCGTGCGTGCTCTGGTTGAGCCCCATCGTCCAGCAGCTCATCCATTCCTGCGCGTCGCCGATCCATTGCGCGGCCGTGCGGATGTCGGCTTCCGCGAGGCCCGTGATTTCGGCAACGCGCTCGGGCGTGTAGTCGGCGAGGAACGCGGGCATCGCGTCCCAGCCTTCGGTGTACGCATCGATGAACGCGGCATCGGTGCGGCCGTTCGCGTGCAGCAGGTGCAGCAATCCGTTGGTCAGCGCGAGATCGGTGCCCGGCCGGATCTGCAGGAACAGGTCGGCCTTGTCGGCGGTGCCGGTGCGGCGCGGATCGACGACGATCAGCTTCGCGCCGGCCTTCACGCGATCCATCATCCGCAGGAACAGGATCGGGTGGCAATCGGCCATGTTCGCGCCGATCACGAAGAACAGGTTCGCGCGATCGAAGTCCTGGTACGACCCGGGCGGGCCGTCCGCGCCGAGCGACTGCTTGTAGCCGGTGCCCGCGCTCGCCATGCACAGGCGCGAGTTCGACTCGATGTTGTTGGTGCCGACGAAGCCTTTCGCGAGCTTGTTCACGAGGTATTGCGCCTCGATCGACATCTGCCCCGACACGTAGAACGACAGCGCGTCGGGCCCGTGCGCGTCGAGCACCGCGCGCAGCCGCCGCGCGGTCTCGGCGATCGCGTCGCGGGCCGGCAGCGGCACGAGGTCGTCCTCGCGCGCGCGCCGCACGAACGCGCGGTCGAGCCGCCCGGAACGGCGCAACGCGACGTGCGCCGACGCGCCCTTCGTGCACAGCCGCCCGAAGTTGGTCGGATGGTCGGAGTCGCCCGATACCTTGACGACTTCGTCATCCTCGACGTGCAGCACCATCCCGCAGCCGACGCCGCAGTACGGGCACACGCTCTTGACGGGGGTGGCGCTCATGCGTGCTCCGGGGCGTTCAGGCGGCGATCCACACGAAACCGTCCTCGACCCGCGACGGATACGCGCTCACCGACTGCTCGGGCGCTTCGAGACATTCGCCGGTCCGCAGGTCGAAATGCTGCTTGTACAGCGGCGACGCGACCACCACGCGCTCGCCGAGGCTGCCGATCAGCCCGCGCGACATCACCGCCGCCTGCGACACCGGGTCGACGTTGTCGATCGCGAACACGCCGCCTTCCGCGGCATGCGCGACGTGAAACACGGCGACCTGCTCGCCGTTGACGAGCGCGCACACGCCGGTGTTCGGCACGATGTCGTCGAGCGGGCACACGCGGGTCCAGGACAGGGGATGACGATCGTTCATGATGGGCTCCTTGGAAAAGACGCTGGTGTCGGTCGAAGTCACACGGTTGCGGGTTCGGCGACGACGGGAATCGCAACGGGCTTGCCGCCCGCGCGCTCGGCGAGCGTGGCAGGCCGGATCTGGCCGCGCGTCTCGACGAATGCGATGGTCGTGTCCGGCGCGTCGCTGTTCACGAAGTGGCGGAAGCGCTTGCGCGTGTCCGGATCGGTGACGGCCTTCTTCCATTCACATTCGTAGGTGTCGACCACGTGCTGCATGTCGGTTTCGAGTTCGGCCGCGATCCCGAGCGTGTCGTGCACGACGACGTCGGCCAGGTAGTCGAGCCCGCCCTCGAGGTTGTCGCGCCACACGCTGGTGCGCTGCAGCCGGTCGGCGGTGCGCACGTAGAACATCAGGAAGCGGTCGATGTAGCGGATCAGCGTGGCGCGGTCGAGGTCGGACGCGAGCAGTTCCGCGTGGCGCGGCTTCATCCCGCCATTGCCGCACACGTACAGGTTCCAGCCCTTCTCGGTCGCGATGATCCCGACGTCCTTGCCTTGCGCTTCCGCACACTCGCGCGTGCAGCCCGATACGCCGAACTTGATCTTGTGCGGCGCGCGCAGGCCCTTGTAGCGGTTCTCGAGGTCGATCGCGAGGCCGACCGAATCGTCGACGCCGTAGCGGCACCACGTCGAGCCGACGCACGACTTCACGGTACGAAGCGCCTTGCCGTACGCATGCCCCGATTCGAAGCCGGCCGCGATCAGTTCCTCCCAGATCGACGGCAGCTGCTCGACGCGCGCGCCGAACAGGTCGACGCGCTGGCCGCCGGTGATCTTCGTGTAGAGCCCGTACTTCTTCGCGACCTGACCGACCGCGATCAGCCCTTCCGGCGTCACCTCGCCGCCCGGCATGCGCGGCACGACCGAGTACGTGCCGTCGCGCTGGATGTTCGCGAGGTAGTAGTCGTTCGAATCCTGCAGCCCCGCATGCTCCTTCTTCAGCACGAACTCGTTGAAGCACGACGCGAGGATGCCCGCCACCGCCGGCTTGCACACGTCGCAGCCGAGCCCGTGGCCGTGCTTCGCGAGCAGTGCGTCGAAGGTCGTGATGCGCTCGACGCGGATCAGGTGGAACAGCTCCTGGCGCGAATACGGGAAGTGCTCGCACAGATGGTTGTTGACCGCGAGGCCCTGCTTCTTCATCTCGGCCTTCATGATCTGCGTGACGAGCGGCACGCAGCCGCCGCACGACGTGCCCGCGCCCGTGCACGACTTCAGTGCGCCCAGGCTCGTCGCGCCGTCGGCCACCGCCGCGCAGATCTGCGACTTCGACACGTTGTTGCACGAGCAGATCTGCGCGCCTTCCGGCAGCGCGTCGACACCGATCGCGGGCTTCGCCGCGCCGTCCGACGACGGCAGGATCAGGAATTCCGGCGACTCGGGCAGCTCGATGCGGTTCAGCATCATCTGCAGCAGCGTGCCGTATTCGGCCGCGTCGCCGACCATCACCGCACCGTGCAGGAATTTGCCGCAGTCGGACACCACCAGTTTCTTGTAGACCTGGCGGCGCTCGTCCGCGTACTGGTAGGTGCGGCTGCCGGCCGTCGCGCCGTGCGCGTCGCCGATGCTCGCGACGTCGACGCCCATCAGCTTCAGCTTGGTGCTCATGTCGGCACCGGCGAACGCGGCGTCGGCCGCTTCTTCCGGGGCACCGCCGAGCTGCTTCGCGACCACGCGCGCCATGTCGTAGCCCGGTGCGACGAGCCCGTACACCATCCCGTTCCAGGCCGCGCATTCGCCGATCGCGTAGATGTCGGCGTCGCTCGTGCGGCACGCGTCGTCGATCGCGACGCCGCCGCGCGGGCCGATTTCGAGGCCGCACGCACGCGCCAGTTCGTCGCGTGCGCGGATGCCGGCCGAAAACACGATCATGTCGGCATCGAGATGCGAACCGTCGGCAAACGCCATCCGGTGCGTGCCTTGCTCGCCGTCGACGATCTCGAGCGTGTTCTTGCCCGTATGCACGGTCACACCGAGCGCCTCGATCTTCGCGCGCAGCATCCGGCCGCCGCCGTCGTCGACCTGCACCGCCATCAGCCGCGGTGCGAATTCGACGACGTGCGTGTCGAGCCCCATGTCGCGCAACGCCTTCGCGCATTCGAGGCCGAGCAGCCCGCCGCCGATCACCACGCCGCGCTTCGCGTGCGTGCCGCACGCCTGCATCGCTTCGAGATCCTCGATCGTCCGGTACACGAAGCAGCCCGCGCGATCGCGGCCCGGCACCGGCGGCACGAACGGACGCGAGCCCGTCGCGAGCACCAGCTTGTCGTATGCGAGCGTTTCGCCGGACGCGAGCGTGACCGTGTGCGCGTCGCGATCGATCGACGCGACGCACGCGTTCAGGCGCAGGTCGAACTGCGGATGCCGTTCGAAGAAACCGGGCTCAACGAGCGACAGGTCGTCGGCCGACTTGCCCGCGAAGAATTCCGACAGGTGCACGCGGTCGTACGCCGGACGCGGTTCCTCGCCGAGCACCGTGACCTGCAGCGCGCCCGCCGCGCCGGCTTGCGCGGCGACGCATTCGAGGAGCTTGTGGCCGACCATCCCGTGGCCGATGACGATGAGTTTCATGATGACGTTTCCTTCGGTCGATCAGTTCGCGACGCTGGCGGCGGCGAGCGCGCGGTCGCGCAGCTCGGCCTCGCGTGCCTTGTGTTCTTCGCTGAAGCGCACGGCCATCGCGCACAGCGCGGTCGCGGTGACGGCGAGCCCGAGCAGGCTCAGCGTGTGCTGCACGTCGCCGACGCCCTTCAGCAGGAACGCCGCGGCCACCGCGCCGACGTTGCCGCCCGCGCCGACGATCCCGGCGACGCCGCCGAGCGCCTTGCGGTCGATGAACGGCACCAGCGCATAGGTCGCGCCGCAGGCCATGTGCGTGAAGAGGCCGAAGGTCAGCATCGCGACGAGCGCCATGCCGATGCCCTGCGCATGCGAGAACCAGACCAGCCCGAGCCCTTCGCCGACGATCAGCGCGCACAGCAGCGTCGCGCGCACGTCGAGGCTGCGGCGCGCGGCGATCTTGTCCGACAGCCAGCCGCCGAGCGCGCGGGCGAACAGCGCGAGCAGCCCGAACGTCCCGGCTGCGAGGCCGGCGTCCTTCAGCGACAGCTTGAAGTGATCGACGTAGTACAGCGCGGCGATGTTGTGGATGAACACCTCGACGCCGAAGCACGCGCCGTACGTGACGAACAGCATCCACACGCGATAGTTGCCGCACGCGGCGAAGAAGCTCGCCCAGCCGCCCTTCTTGCCGCTGTCGACCGTCACGCCCTGCTTGCGCAGCGCGACGAAGTCGCCTTGCGGGCAGTCTTGCGTGAAGCGCCAGTACGCCCAGGCCATCGCGAGCATCGCGACGCCCGGCACGACGAGCGCGATGCGCCACGACGCGTCGTCGCCGAAGCCGAGCATCAGGCCGGCGGCGACGAGCAGCGGCATCATCGCCTGCGTCGCGCCCGCGCCGGCGTTGCCCCAGCCGGCCGTCGTCGCGTTCGCGGTGCCGACCACGTTCGGCGCGAACATCACCGACGTGTGGTACTGCGTGATCACGAAGCCCGCGCCGATCGCGCCGATGCCGAGCCGGCAGATCAGGAACGTCACATAGTCGTGCGAGAACGACACCGCGAACACCGGAATCGCGCCGAGCACGAGCAGCCCGACATAGATGCGGCGCGGGCCGAAGCGGTCGCACATCGGGCCGACCAGCAGCCGCACGGCGATCGTCGCGGCCACCGCGGCGATGTTGATGTTCGCGACCTGTGCCGCGGTGAGGTGGAACTCGCGCGCAATCAGCGGCATCAACGGCGCGCATGCGAACCACGCGAAGAAGCATACGAAGAACGCCATCCACGTCATGTGGAACGCGCGCATCGGCGCGGTGCGGAAGCTGAAGAGATCGATACGGGTAGCTTTGTCGGTCATGTCATCCGCCAAACGAAAAACGGCGTCCTGCACACCCGGTCTCGTCGAGACCCGATGTGTAGGACGCCGTTGCCCATGAAGCCCGTTTCCGGGCGCGTCGGTAATCGGTACTGCGGACGAATCGCCATTGATCCGCCCGAGCCAGCTTACGCAAACGCCGTGCCATGTCGGCCCGAATCACACGCGCAGCCCCGCCGCGCAAGGCTCGCCGGCTGCCACACGCATCGCTGCGGGACGCCGCGCGCGATGCGTCGGGATGCAGCGAGGCACAGATGTGGTGCGCTGCAGCACTGTCGCCGTGCGACATCGCGGTGCGCGTGGACGGGGCACGATGCACGCCGATGCGGCATCGCGTGCGCCGCGGCCCCGCGGCCGCATGCGGGCCGGCATCCGTCGTGGCGGTCGCGCCGTGTGTATCGCCGCACTTATTGCCGCACTTATTGCCGCACTAATTGCCGCACTTACGCCACGTCTGTTGCCGCGCTCGCCGCCCGGTTTGAGCAGGTTGGCCCGGATATTGCTGAATCCGGACCACACCGGCAACGGCGCCGGTGGGCAGTCCCCGCAAGTTGGGCCCGCCGTCGCAGGCGGGCGCAACAGAACAGATCAGGACAACGACGTCCCCCCGTGCCCGGCACGGCCGGATGTCGCGATCGCTTCGACCGCCCGCCGCCGCCGCAAGCAACAATGCGTTATCGACCGCCGCACGCACGCGGCACTGGAACACGACATGACGACTGGAAAAGTCACGCTGCTGGGCGCCGGCCCCGGCGATCCCGATCTCCTCACACTGAAGGCCGTGAAGGCGCTGGCGGCCGCCGACGTGCTGCTGCTCGACGATCTCGTCGCGCCCGGCGTCGTCGAACTCGCGCCGCACGCGCGCGTGATCCGCGTCGGCAAGCGCGGCGGCTGCCGCTCCACGCCGCAGGCGTTCATCGAGAAACTGATGCGCCGCTACGCGCTGCGCGGCGCGCACGTCGTGCGCGTCAAGGGCGGCGACGCGCTGCTGTTCGGCCGCGCCGGCGAGGAACTCGCGACGCTGCGCGCCGCCGCGATTCCCGTCGACATCATCAACGGCATCTCGTCGGGCTTCGCGGCCGCCGCGAGCCTCGGCATCTCGCTCACGCACCGCGAGCACTGCCAGGGCGTCACGTTCGTCACCGCACATCGCCAGGACCACGGCGAACCCGACTGGGCCGCGCTCGCGGCAACCGGCACCACGCTCGCGATCTACATGGGCATGAGCCGCGTGGCCAGCATCGCGGCGGGCCTGCTCGCCGCCTTGCCCGCGTCGACGCCGGCCGCCGCCGTGCAGTGGGCCGGCACGCCGCACGAGCGCCGCTGGACCGGCACGCTCGGCGGCCTCGCGCGCGGCGTCGCGGCGGCCGGGCTCGGCAGCCCGGCCGTGATGCTGGTCGGCGCGGCGATCGGCGAAGCCGCAGTGCAGTGCACCGACGCCGCCGGCGAGGCGCGCCTGTCGCGAGCGGCGTAGCATGGGTCACGTCACGCGGCACCGTCCCCACGCCCGTTCCGCTCACCGCGGCCGCGTTCGCGCCGGCTGCCGGGGATGCATGCGCGAGGTTCCGACGAGCACATCGACTTTCGCCCGCACCCCGCACCGCCCGTTCAACCCTTGCACCGAAGCCGGTCCGTCCCCGTTCGCGTCATGAGTTCGTCCGTCCCGCCCGCACGCCTGCGCGTGCTGCTCGTCACCGACACCGACAAGCCGATCGGCGAACTCGGCGACGCACTCGCGCGCCTCGGCTACGAAATGCTCAACGACGTCGCGACGCCCGCCCGCCTGCCCGCCGCCGTCGAGGAGCAGCGCCCCGACGTCGTGATCATCGACACCGATTCGCCGTCGCGCGACACGCTCGAGCAACTGGCCGTGATGCACGCGACCGCGCCGCGCCCCGTGCTGATGTTCAGCCACGATGCCGACCAGGCGCTGATTCACGCGGCGGTCGGCGCCGGCGTCAGCGCGTATCTCGTCGAGGGCCTGTCAGCCGAGCGCCTCGCGCCGATCCTCGAAGTCGCGCTCGCGCGCTTCTCGCACGACGATGCGTTGCGCCGCCGGCTCGCCGACGTCGAGCGCGAACTCGCCGAACGCAAGCTGATCGATCGCGCGAAGCGCCTGCTGATGGATCAGCGCAGGCTGTCCGAGCACGATGCGTATGCGTTGCTGCGCAAGCGCGCGATGGACCAGGGCCTGCGCATCGTCGACGTCGCGCGGCAACTGCTCGATGCGTCCCAACCGTCATGAATGCCATGAACCCTTCGCCTCCCGCCGCGCCGGAACGCGCGCATCTTCGTCTCGGGTTCGTCGCGCTGAGCGACGCGGCCCCGCTGATCGTCGCGCAGCAGCTGAATCTCGGCGCGCGCCACGGCCTGACGCTCGAGCTGAGCCGCCAGCCGTCGTGGGCTGCCGTGCGCGACAAGCTGCTGAGCGGCGAACTCGACGCCGCACACGCGCTGTACGGGCTCGTGTGCGGGCTGCAGCTCGGCATCGGCGGCCCGCAGGCCGACATGGCCGCGCTGATGGTGCTGAACCGCAACGGCCAGGCGATTACGTTCGCCCGCGGCCTCGCCGACGCCTACCGCGCAAGCGGCGACGTCCGCGCGGCGCTCTCGACGCTCGGCCGCAAGCCGCTGCTCGCGCAGACCTTCCCGACCGGCACGCATGCGATGTGGCTGAACCACTGGCTCGCGTCGCACGGCATCGATCCGCTGCGCGATGTGCGCAGCGTCGTGATTCCGCCGCCCGAGATGGTCGCGGCGCTCGCGAGCGGCGAACTCGACGGCTTCTGCGCGGGCGAGCCGTGGCACGCGGTGGCCGAAGCGTGCGGCGCGGGCCGGACCGTCGCCGTCACCAGCGAGATCTGGCCCGATCATCCGGAGAAGGTGCTCGCGGCCCGGCGCGATTTCGTCGCGTTGTATCCGGCCACCGCGCGCGCGCTGATCCGCACGCTCGTCGATGCGTGCGCGTGGCTCGACAGCGCCGCGCACCGTCGCGACGCGGCCGGCTGGCTCGCGTCGCCCGATGCGCTCGGCGTGCCGGCCCGGCTGATCGCACCGCGCCTGCTCGGCGACTACGGCCCGGGGCCGTTCGCGCAGCCGCCGCTGCCGATCCGCTTCCACGACGGCGGCGCCGTGAACCGGCCGGATCCGCAGGAAGGCCGGTGGTTCCTGTTGCAGTACCGCCGCTGGGGCATGCTCGACGGTACGCACGACGACGCGGCCATCGCCGCGGCGATCGCGCAGACGGCGTTGTATGATGCTGCGGTCGCCGAAGGTGGTGCGGCGGACAGGTGATCCATCCCGGCACGGGATGCCGGAGCCGCCGCGCAGCACCACGCCGCGCCCCGCGAAATGCCTGACGCGATGCGCCGGTCCGCTCCGGCTCGCCGCGCCGCATGGACGCGTTTGCATCCGCGCCGCCAGTCCGTCCCCGTTCAGAATCGATGCCGAAACGAACGCGCACGCCGCTCGACGTGCTGCTCACCGAAATCCGCGCGTGCCGCGCCTGCGAAGCCGACCTGCCGCTCGGCCCGCGCCCCGTCGTGCGCGCCCATCGCGACGCCCGCATCCTGATCGTCGGGCAGGCGCCCGGCGCCCGCGTCCATGCGAGCGGCATCCCGTGGGACGATGCCAGCGGCAAGCGGCTGCGCGGCTGGCTCGGTGTCGACGCCGACACGTTCTACGACGAGACCCGCTTCGCGATCGTGCCGATGGGTTTCTGCTACCCCGGCCGCGGCGCGAGCGGCGACAACCCGCCGCGTCCCGAATGTGCACCACTGTGGATCGACCGGCTGCTCGCCGAATTGCCGTCGATCCGGCTGACGCTGCTGATCGGCCAGTACGCGCAGCGGCATTTCCTGCGCGACACGCGCAAGGCGACGCTGACCGACACCGTGCACGCGTGGCGCGACTATGGCCCCGACGTGCTGCCGCTGCCGCATCCGTCGCCGCGCAACCAGGCATGGTTCAAGCACCATCCGTGGTTCGATGCCGAGGTCGTGCCGGAACTGCGCCGCCGCGTCGCACCGCTGATCGCCGACTGACGCAAGCTGGCCGCACCCCTGCTCCCTATCGAAATGAATCAGAACGACATCGACTTTTCATGCACCGGCTGCGGCCGCTGCTGCCACGACCTGCGCATTCCGCTGACCGTCGCCGAGGCCACGGCATGGCTGCGGCGCGGCGGCCACGTGGAACTGTTGTGCGACGCCATGCCGTGGCCCGTCGAACCGGCCCCCGACGACGCGTTCGCCGCATACAAGCGGGCACGTTCGTCGCCCGCGTTCAGCGGCACGCTGCCGGTACGCGTCACCACCCTGCTCACCGCGTCCCATGCCGGGCCGTGCCCGAACCTGCGCGACGACCTGCGCTGCGCGATCTACGACGAACGGCCGCTGGTGTGCCGGATCTACCCGGCCGAGGTCAATCCGTTCGTACCGCTGGTGCCGGACGGCAAGCAGTGCCCGGCCGACGCATGGCAGCAGGCGCCGCTCACCCGCGGCGGCACGATCGTCGATGCGCTCACACGCGAGAACATCGCGCGCGCACGGGAGACGAGCGTGGCCGAGACGCCGCTGCGCGCGCGACTGTGCGCGGCGCTCGGCATCGATACGGCAGCCGTCGCGAACGAAGGCTTCGCGATTCACGCGCCGTCCGCCGACGCGCTGCTGGCCGCGCTGAGCGCGCTCGACGATGCGCGCGCGACGGCGGCCGCCGAGCCGGCGCCGACGGCATGGACGCTGCTCACGAATCGCACCGCGACCGCCGACACGCTCCGCTCGGTCGGCGCATCCAGCCGGCTCGCCACCGACGAGGCCGGCACGCGCTGCCGCTACCTGGGCTTCCATCCGGCCGCCTGATTGCCCTGTCGCCGGGCGGGGCGCGCCCCCACGCGGCCCGCCCGGCCGGCCTGCGCGGATCGGCCCGCGGATTCCGGCCGCGCCCGGTTCGCTGTACCATCGCGGCTCAACCGCGTCACGAACAGCAGAATCCTTCATGCCCTCCACCGCCCCGCCGCGCCTGTACGGGATGCCCGAACGCAGCGACCGGCTCGACTTCTACATCCGCGACCAGGCGTCGCGCCAGGCGATCACCGAGCCGCACCGGCACGCGTATTTCCAGATCCAGTTCAACCTCGGCGGCGACACCGAGCAGCGGATCGGCGGCGTCACGCGGCCGTTTCCGCGCGGCGCGCTCGCGTTCGTGCTGCCGCACCGCGAGCACCTGATTCCGCATCCGGAAGGCGCGCACTTCATCGTCATCAACTTCAGCCAGGCGTTCCTGCGCGCCGATCTCGACGTCGATCCGCTCGATCTCGAGGATGTCCCCGCGCAGCGCTTTCCGGAGCTGACGCCGTTCCGCTTCCAGGAACATCTCGACTTCATCCTGACCGGCGACGCGTTCGACGAGGCGCGCCGCCTCGCGCTGTGCATGCTCGATGCCGACCGCGTGCGCACCTTCGGCTCGACCACGTTGCTGCGCGGCTACCTGCTGCAGCTGATCGGCCTCGTCTGCACGCAGTACGCGGGCGCGCTCGACAAGCTCGCGCAGCGCGGCGCCCAGCGCGCGGGCCGGCGCGACGCCCTCGCGCGCGTGCTGCGCCACGTGCGCGCGAACCTGACCCGCGAGGACCTGACGCTCGCGGCCACCGCCGAGGCCGCGTTCCTGTCGCCGAACTACCTCGCGCACCTGGTGCGCAAGGAAACCGGCAGCACCTTCACCGATCTCGTGACCGAGCGCCGGATCGCGCTCGCGCAGTCGCTGCTCGCGCATACGAGCCGGCGCATCGCCGACATCGCGCGCTCGGTCGGCTTCCGCGACGAAGGGTATTTCGCGCGGCGTTTCCGCGCGCGGGTCGGCGTGTCGCCGAAGGCGTACCGGGATGCGAACGCCGCGCTGCCGGCCGCCGATGCAGCGCCGGCGGCCGGCGACGCGTAGATTTGTCCGGTTAAAGCGCAGTTGCGTCGCATCCCGGCGCGCATGCGTCGGGTATCGTTCCATGCATGCCGGCCCGCGGCGCATTGCGCGGGCAACGGCATCCGTCTTTTCATCGAACGAGGCCATCCGATGTCCGCATACGTCATCGACGCTTCCGAGCGTCCTTCCGTCGAAGTCGAACAGTCGTCCGCGCGCTTTCCGGTGCGCCGCGTGTTCTGCGTCGGCCGCAACTACGCCGACCACGCGCGCGAAATGGGCGCCGATCCCGACCGTGAACCGCCGTTCTTCTTCACGAAGCCGGCCGACGCGATCGTCCCGGCCGCCGGCACCGTCCCGTATCCGCCGCTGACCGGCGACCTCCATCATGAAATCGAGCTGGTCGTCGCGATCGGCAAGGACGGCCGGTCGATCGACCCGGCCGATGCGCTGTTGCACGTGTGGGGCTACGGCGTCGGCGTCGACCTCACGCGCCGCGACCTGCAGGCCGAAGCGAAGAAGCTGAGCCGGCCGTGGGACTGGGCGAAGGGCTTCGACGCGTCGGGCCCCGTGACCGCGCTGCACGCGGCGACCGCGACCGGCCATCCGGCAAGCGGCCGGATCTGGCTCGCGGTCAATGGTGAAACGCGCCAGCAAGGCGATCTCGCCGACATGATCTGGGCGGTGCCGGACGTGATCGCGTACGTGTCGCGCTCGGTCGAGCTGAAGGCCGGCGACCTGATCTTCACCGGCACGCCGGCCGGCGTCGGCGCGCTGCAGCCGGGCGACCGGGTGACGGGTGGCGTCGATGGTGTCGCGACGTTCGAGTTCGTGATGGGGGCGAAGCCGTAAGGCATCGTGCGGGCGCACGCGACGCGCAGTCGGTCCGACGGCCGTCGGGTCGGGTCGGGTCGGGTCGGGTCGTATCGCTCCTTGCCGATCCGGGCCGCGATCGCATCGCGCCGGATCGGCATACCGATCCTGTCGCGTCGATCACGCGCCCCGTTCGCGGCCGTCGAAGATTCGTACGCACACCGCGGCCGCCAGCGCGATCGCCGTGGACAGCAGCATCATGACCAGCGGCGCACGACCGACGTTGCCGACGGTCAGCACTGCCCCCGTCAACGACGACAGCACGGCCCCGCCCGCGATCGTCATCGCGCCGGCCAGCCCCGATGCGCTGCCGGCCAGTTCCGGCCGCACCGACATCGCGCCCGCATGTGCGCCCGGATTCGACAGCCCGTTGCCGATGCCGATCAGCACGCATGGGCCGAACCATGCGATCGCATGCGTCGCACCGCCGAACCACAGCGCGAGTGCGATCGCCGGCCCCATGCAGGCGACGATGCGGCCGCACAGGATCGTCGTGGCGAGCGGATAGCAGTGCGCGCAACGCGCGGCCAGAAAGCTGCCGCATACGAAGCCGGCCGTGATCGTCCCCATGTAGAAGCCGATTTCCGCGGGCGGAATGCGGAACACCGTTTGCGCGGCGAGCGGCGCGCCGGCCAGGAACGCGTAGAACGCGCCGGTCGAAAACGCCATGCAAATCGCATAGGCCCAGAAGCGTCGCGCACGCAGCAGCGCGGGATACGCGCGAAGCTGCTGTGCAAGCGTCGTGGCGCGCTTCGTATGAGTCTCCGCGAGCTCGAACGCGCACCAGCCGAGCAGCACGATGCCGGCCGCACCGAGCAGCCAGAAGCTCGCGCGCCAGCCGACCGTCTGATCGAGCACGCCCCCGAGCGTCGGGCCGATCATCGGCGCGAACGCGGCCGCCATCGCCGCATAGCCGATCCGGCTCGCCGCACGCGCGCCGCCCGCGGTGTCGCGCAGCGTCGCCATCGACACCGGATAGACCGACGTGATCGCAGCCTGCATCAGCCGGCAGGCGAGGAACCCGCGGATATCGGTCGCCATCGCGCAGCCGAGCGACCCGAGCGTGAAGATGCCGAGGCTCGTCAGCATGATCGGCCGCCGCCCGAACCGGTCCGACAGCGGCCCCATCACGAACTCGAGCGACGCAGCGACCGCCGCGTAGCCGCCGAGCGACAGCGCGACGAGCGCATAGTCAGCGTGCAGGTCGCGCGCGATCGCCGGCAGCGACGGCAGGAACAGGCCCAACGGCAGCACCGAGAACGCGCACAGCAGGATCAGCGTCGCGTGTCGCGGTGCAGCCGGTTCGGAAGCGATCGGCAGGTTTGGTTGCAAGCGGGTGCCCTCCGCGCACGCGTCGCGTGGACGTGCGCAATGCAAAAAAACGTTCTTCGTGGATTTCCGGGGAGGTCGTTTGTCGACCCATTGCCGTCACTCAGGTCGCAGGGACGCCAACGGCCGTTCTCGGATTCCAACGGTCTTGCGTTCACGCCGGGTTGGTTGCAGCTTTTTGCCGAAATTTGGCATGATGGCATTGATCTGATAATCAGGCTCTACGGACGGCGTCTCATGAAACGATTTCGCCTGCTCCCTAAGCAGCTTCAACTCCGATTGCGCCACCGCCATTCGATGTGGGGCGACGTCGCGTTGATGGTCGCGTCGATTGCCCTCGTCATTGCATTGGCGGTCGTGGTGATTGTCTGGGTCGCGAACCCGGCTCCGCCAAAATCGATCACGATGAGCGCAGGCTCTCACGACAGCGCATTTCTGCAAACGGCCGAAGAATACAAGAAGATCCTCGCGCGCAACGGCGTCACGCTCAACGTGCTTGAATCCGAGGGCTCAGTCCAGAACCTGCAACGCCTGCTGGACCCGAAAGGGCAGGTTGACGTCGCGCTGGTGCAAGGCGGCGTATCGGACGGATTCGCCGCGTCGAAGCTCGTATCCCTTGGCAGCGTCTTCTATATTCCGTCGGTGATCTTCTACCGGGGCAAGGGCCTGACGCAGCTATTGCAGCTGGAAGGCAAGAAGATTGCAGTCGGCCGCGAGGGCAGCGGCACGCGCAAGCTTACTCTCAAGCTGCTTGCCGCCAACGGCATCGAACCGGGCGGCGCGACGGAATTCCTGCCGTTGGACGGCACGCAGGCCGCCACGGAACTGGCGGCGGGGAGGATCGATGCAGCCGTGTTCAGCGGCGACTCGGCCACGCGCGCGTTGATTTTGAAGCTGTATCGCACTCCAGGTATCTCGCTGCTGGATTTCCGGGATGCCAGCACGTATACGCGACTCTTTCCCTATCTCGACGAAATCGACCTGCCGGCGGGCGTGTTCGATCTGCGACACCGGATACCGCCCGACACGGTGCGCCTGATCAGCCCAACCGTCGAAATCGTGGCCCGGTCGAACCTGCATCCGGCCATTTCGGATCTCATTATCGAAGCTGCCCAGGAAGTGCATAGCATGCCGGGGCTCCTGCAGCACGCCGGGCAATTTCCGAACCCGACCGAACGCGAATACCCGATCAGCAAGGACGCCGCGCGCTATTACAAGTCCGGCAAAAGCTTTCTCTATCGCACGATGCCCTTCTGGCTCGCCAGCATTGCAGACCGCCTGCTGGTCGTCGTATTGCCGATCGCCTTTCTGGTGTTCCCAGCATTGAGGTTGATCCCCGCAATTTACAACTGGCGCGTGAAGTCGCGCCTCTATCGGTACTACGGCGCATTGATCGCGATCGAGCGTCGCGCGCTGGATCACGCGTCGGTAGGTGACGGACAGGCGCTCCTTCAGGAGCTCGACAAGATCGACGAGTCCCTCAATACGTTGCGCATGCCGCTGGCCTATGCGGACGCCCTCTATGTGCTTCGCGAGCATGTCGGCTTTGTGCGTGTTCACCTTGGCGAGACGGCGCGCGAACCGGCGAGCCGATAGCACTTCGCCGCAAGTGGAAGTCAGGCATTTCAGGCGCGCTGACCTGCCCCGGGTTTCAGGCCGAGTTGTGTGAATTGGCCTCGCGGCTGGTCACGGATGTAAAGCAGCCATTCCAACGACAGGTCTTCGGCTGCGACGAACTTCCGCTACTGGCCGACAGCCGTCAATCCTGATCGGGCTACCGGGAACGGACAGCAGTCCATTCAAGATTTTCAGATTGCCAGGGCTACGACGCGACGCCACAAACGTCCTCTAAGGTTACGTATTTTTCTTCTCCCTTCCCTGTAATAACAAGACTCAAAAAGACACAGGCCGCATCGCCTATTGCAACGGTGCAATCCACAGCCGCAAACAATCCCGTGCTGTTAGGTTTGAAATAGGTGAGCACAATTGAAGGGTTCTCTTCGAGAACCTCGTTAAAAGGCGACGCGGCGGCGGCTATGAAGTCGGCTTCAATGGCTGCTGCGAGCTCGCGACCGTGCGCGAGGGCATAACCGAACTGATCGGCCAATCCCGCATAATCGCGCCACATGAGCATCGCGCACGCTTCCTTCCCAAGGGCGGAAAGACTGGCTTTGTCTGTTTGTGTCGGAAGGATTTTCAATTGACGCCTCAACTGTGTTTCCACAGACGCTGTGTCACGTCAAAAATGCAGCAGTCGATCGAAGAACCTCCCCCGAAGATGGCACCGACCGCGGTCGAGTTCCGCGTTCGCAAAACCGGTCACCCACCAGGACTCACTGGCGCAGCCCGAACACGCCGTGCCACAGAGCGCTGAAAAAGTCCGTATGCGCGTGTTCGTCACTCCTTCGCGCGTCGCTCTTTGGCGCCTGCGCCGATGCCGCCTGTGTCGCCCCCTCGTCGCATTGCGGCATCTGCTCATCACGCTGCCCGTCCTGCGATGCGCCCGGCTGGCGCGACGCATGCAGCTCGACCACGCTGCCGGCAATGCGCTCGGCGAGTTGAACATCGCAATCACGGCCGAGCAGAACACCGAACACGACGTCGCGGTTCTGCCCTTGCTCGGCGAAGCGCATCGCCAATGCCACGAACCGCGCATATTCCGCTTCGCGCTCTGCCTTCAAGCGCTCCTCTTCTTCGCGAAGCCGTGCGTGACGGAGCATTTCCTCTGCGTAAACGGTGTCATAGACGCGGCGCAGTTGCGGGTCCGAGAGAATCGCGTATGCCTCCTTGATCTCCTGGAATCGCGCATGCGCGTCCGCTTCGCACCCGACGTTGCGGTCGGGATGCGCTTTCATCGCTGCTTTTCGGTAGCCGCGCTTGATTTCCTCGTCGGTGGCGTTCTCGCACACACCGAGCAATTCATACATTGTCGTCATGGTGCGTCGGAATGAAAGTCGGATCGCGTTGATCGTAGCATGTCGCCGCAGCGCCCATCCGTCGGGTTGAGAATTCACCAGGTTCTGGACACCCTGAGTGCAGGTCAGCCGCGCTTTGGCAGATGACGAGATCTGAATCGTTCTCGTCGGAACGGCCGTTTGCCGACTGGAGCGGTCGCTCGAGTGTCCGAATGAGCATGCAGGCTGACGGCGGGCGCTTCATGCGCCGTAATCTCCCGAAGCAGCGCCGAGTCATGCAGCAATCGTTCACCCCGATGGCCGAAGTCAGTGGCCGCTTTCGAGCGGCTATCGAAACACATGCTGCCGGCCAGGTTCGTCGCAGCCGACGAGCCAATCCGTTCAACCCTGCCTCTTCGTGAAGCGCTCCCGTTTTGTATCTCCATGCTGGAGCAACGGCGCGTACTCGTGCAATTCCCGTGGCGAGATGTCGAAGGCGCGACGGAATGCACGTGTAAAGCTTGACGCATCATTGAAGCCCAACCCCGAGGCAACGTCCTGTACCTCCACATGGGGAAAGCGCACCAGTTCATCGGCTGCCATTCGCAGCCTGCGGTTGCGGATATAAGCGGCCAGGCCCCCTTCATGCTCGAATATGCGGTACACGCTGGCGCGTGAGAGATGTAGCGACGCCAACACACTGTCAGGCGACAAATTCGGATCATGCAGATGTGCCTCGACGTGCCGCCGCACTTGCCCGTATACAGCAGCGCGTACCGCCGCTCGGGCATTGCCGGCAAGACCCGCCTGGCGGCAGAAGGCTGCAACGATCAGCTCCACCGCGGTGAGAAAGGACCGATGCGCCTCCTCCTTGCTCAGTCCGACGATGGTTTTCTTGAGCGCCACCACATGCTCGATCAGCATGCGCGTCAGAGGATCGGTAGCGTGAATCCAGCGGCCATGCAGCGAGGCCGCATCAGGGAATGACTTTTCCACCAGTGCGCGCGGCACAAAAAGGAGAAGTATCCGGCCATGAAAACTCCGGATCGTGCACGGCTGATCCATGTCCAGGGCGAGGATACTTGGCACGTGCGGCACGTGCGGCGTGTCGGACCGTGGTTTGCCGCCCAGGAACTGCGCCGGTGGCCCTTCAAGGAATATGCTGAACGTGATGTCCCGCACGCTCTCGGTCGAAACCCGCCCCAACGATCGCACGGCCAGGTTCGGCCCCGTGCGAAAGTCGAAGATGCTCAGATTGTCGATCGTGTAACGGGACATCGATGCATCGAACGTATCCTCAGCTTGCTTTGACGAGGGCAGTATGTCGTAGACAGGACTCATGCGCTCTTGCCAGGCCAGCAAGCTTCGACGGGCGTCGCCTTGAACGCTGAAACTGCTGTGCACGATGCCGGGCGCGAGCACCGGCTGCTCCGGCGGCAACAACAGGCGGCCTGGCGGTATCGCAGTGTGTAGTGGGTCGTCGTTCAATGCGGCGCTCTTCGCTGATTTTCGTCCGGCTTTGATCCGCCCAGCACTCCTGAACGCCATATTGATCCAATAGCTCGCCCGGAACGCGCTAGTGCAGCACGCGAAGCATACCAGTACGTGCTTTGCCGTAGCACACGGCGCCCCTCCTCCCACTTCTTCAGCATCAAGCAATCGTTTGCGAATCGCGATTTCTCCACCTGCGCGAAGGCGGGCCTGATCGCTCGTGCTTCCGGCAATCCGACCGGGCCCTGCGCATCCGATAGAAGTTCCGTTTTTTTGAGACGGAGTGTCAAGCCGCCCCGACCGCCCTTCCTAGAATTCTCGGGGCCGCATGTCCGTGGGTGCTTACCTGTTTCAGGCAGCCACAGGCTGTCGAATCCGGCCACGCGATGGTTGCCGAGGGCCGCCTGTAAGGCATGCGTCAACGGCTTCGAGTTGCAGAGCCCGAAGCGGGCCGCTGCCGGTCAACAACATCCTTGGGGAATCACCGATGGAATCGGAGCACTCCACCATGTCTCGCTCGCAGAAGCCCGCCGCATGGGCGCCGACGCGAGTCGACATTGTGCTGTCCAACGGATTCGCACTGCACGACGTCGCGGCGATCATCGAGATTTTTCATAAGGCAAGTGCGCTGACCACAGCTCGTCCGTCCGGCGAGGCGCGCTATGACGTATCGCTGGTGTCCGCTGCTGGCGGCCGAATTGCCGCCTCTTCATCGGTCTTCGTCTGGACGGAAAGCATCGATTCGCGGCGGCGCGTGGAAGGCAAGCAGATCATGTTCGTCGCCGGCGGAGCGGCTGATCATGCGGCCTGTCGTGACAAGCGGCTGATCAGTTGGCTGCGCCGCCAGCATCCGCTATGCGAAACCGTTCATCCGATCGCTGACGGAAAGCTGCTTCTGGATGCGGCCGGTCTTCCGAGCGGATTTCGTGCAGCCAACGACACTCCCGACATGCATGCCGCCAGGTCGCCGGGCGGCGAGCCTGATGCCATTCGCATTGCGTTGCGCGTCGTCGAAGACGATTTGGGCGGGGAGCTCGCGCGGCAAGTGTCCGGGTCTCTGGCGATGCCGGCGCCTGCACCGTCGGATGCGTTCGTTGCGGCGAGCAACGCGCCACGTGTGAGCGAGCAGATCACGGCATCCGCGCGCTGGCTGGAGGCAAACGTCGACCGGCCCGTCTCGATCGATGCTGCGGCGCAAGTTGCGGCCATGAGCGAGCGCAACTTCCTGAGAAGGTTCAAGAGCGAGATCGGCATGACGCCATCCGACTATCTGCAACGCGCGCGCTTGAACATGAGCTGCAGGATGCTGGTGGAATCGAGCTTGCCGGTCGACAAGGTCGCGCGTCGCTGTGGCATCAACAGTGGCGCACAACTGGCGAGGCTGTTCCGGAAATACCTGTCGACAACGCCGACTGAATATCGCATGCGTAACGATGCGACCACGGGCATGGCGTGAGTGCAACGCACATCAGCCGAGGTGTGCTCGATTCCGGTGCCACGCGTTGCGCGTCGTCGCGATCAGGGGCGCCCATGAAGCGCGTCACAACCTGTTCGCCGTTTCCGGTCAAGCCGTCGGATGCGCTGCATCGTCCACATGACGAATCGACGGAGCACCGCGGGTCTGCCCCGCGCCCCCGTCAACACCCTACCGCGCCCGCACCGACACGAACTTGCGAGCGTTCTCGCGCTGAATCAGCACGGCGATCACGCCGCCTTTCGCTTCGAGCGCCTGCACGTCGTCCGGCGTTTCGAGCAGCGTGTCGTTGAGTTCGAGCACGACGTCTCCCGGCCGGATGCCCGCGCTCGCGGCCGGCCCGTGCACCGCATCCACCATCATCCCGACCGCGAGCCCGGTCGAACGCCGTTCGGCGTCGCTCAGCGGATGCATCGTCAACCCGAGCCGATCGCCGGTGTCTGCCGGCCGTGCGGCGGCCATCGCCACGCCGGCGGCACCGGCCGCGCCGACCGTGCCCGCGCTGCCCGCACTGCTGCCCGTCGCGGCCACGTTGTCGATCGCGTCGCCGGCCGCCGCTCCCGCTCCCGCTCCCGCTCCCGTGACCGTCAGCGTCATCGGCGTGCGGTTGCGGATCAGCCGCAGCGGCGCCTTTCCGCCGGGCGGCAACGCGGCGGCCAGGTCGTTCAGCTCGGCCGACCGTCCGATCGGCTTGCCGCCGAACTTCACGATCACGTCACCGGGCTTCACGCCGGCCGCGGCGGCGGGCGAGCCGGCATCGACGCCGTTGACGAGCGCGCCCGCCGGACGCGGCAGGCCGAACGCCGCGGCCAGCCCGACGCCGACATCCTGCACATCGACGCCCAGCGCATTGCCGGACGACGCGCGCTGCGCCGCCTGCGCATTGGCCCGCATCTGCGCCTGCACCTGCGCACGCACCTTGATGGCGAGCGCGATCGGAATGGCGAACGTCGTGCTCGCATAGCGGTCGGCGTCCGTATAGACCTGCACCGCGATGCCGATCACGTCGCCCGCGCGGTTGAACACGGGGCCGCCCGAGTTGTCGGGGTTCACCGCGATATCGGTCTGGAAGAACGGAAACGCGCTGCCGTCCGGCAGCGCATGCGACGTCGCGCTGACGATGCCGGCCGTGACCGTGTTGCCCGAGCCGTCCGGCGCGCCGATCGTCATCACCGGTTCGCCGGCACGCACCCGCGACGAATCGCCGATATGCACGACCGGCAGCTTTGTCGCGTCGATGTGCAGCACGGCGACGTCGCTCTGCGGATCGACGGTCACCACCGTCGCCTTCAACTCTCGACGATCGGCCAGTCGCACCGTCACGTCGGTCGCATCGGCGACGACGTGCGCGGAAGTCAGGATCACCCCGTCGGCGCCGACGATGAAGCCCGAGCCGATGCCCGCGATCGCGCGCGGCGACGTATCAGGCGCAGGCGCCTGCGTGCCTTGCGCAGGCGGCAGCGGCGCGCCGCGGCGGAAGAACGCGGAAAGCGGATCGTCGGGATCGAGGTAAACGAAGGACGGCCCGCCGGTCTGCTGGTCGGTCGCCGCAGTCATGATGGTCACGATCGCCGGGCCGTAGCGATCGACGATCGCCGAGAAGTCGACCGGCATCGAGTAAGACCGCGCGGCGGGCCTGTTCTTCATCACCGGTGGCGTGGCGGGCGGCGCGACGGTCCCGGCAACGGCCGGCGGCGCCGCCAAAACCAGGGCGAATACGCCCCCGATCAACGCGGTGCGAAGCACGGCGCGAGCAAGCGTCAGGCGAACCACGGTGCACCTCCCCCGGCAGTCGCGGCGCCGACCCGCGCGAGACGCGCGGACGCCCGACAAGCACCGGTACACCCCTCCATTTATAGTCCACGCCACATCCGGAACATACGAATCGAAACCCGCATGCCGGATGGTCGGGCAGCGGCGGAACCGCGACAGCGTTCGTTCCGGACAAAGTTCGCGGTCCGTCAATCGGAACATTCCCCCGACGCGGCGGCGAGGCGCGACGAAATGCGTCCCGCGTTACCAGGCCAGCGCCAGAAAATTGCGCACCACCGCCGACGGATCGTCGCGCCGCGACGCAATCGCGAGCCTCGCGCGCAGCCCGTTGCCCGCGACCTGCCGATACACGACGCCCGCGACCTGCACCTGCGTGATCGCCTTCGGCACGATCGACACGCCGAGCCCGGCCGCGACGAGCGTCACCGCCGATGCGATTTGCGGCGCGGGCTGCGCCATGCGCGGTTGGAAGCCGGCGGCATTGCACGCGGCGACGATGTCGTCGAACAGCGCGCTGCCCGCTTCGCGCGGCACCTGCACGAACGCCTCGTCGGCCAACTCCGCCAGATCGATCCGACGCCGCTGCGCGAGCCGATGTGCGACCGGCATCGCGACGAACATCGGCTCCTCGTCCCAGTCCGCTGCCAGCAGCGTGTCCGCGATGCGGCGCTCCGGACGCACGATCGCGACGTCGAGCCGCCCGGCCGCCAGCGCGTCGAGCAGCACGCCGGAGGTCGCCTCCTGCAACGTCAGATCCGTATCGGGAAACGCTTCGCGAAAGCGGCGAATCAGGTCCGCTACTTTCGAATTGAAGGCCGCCGTCCCGGTGAACCCGACCCGCAATTGCCCGATCTCCCCGCGCGCCGCCCGTCTTGCCGCCCGCGCCGCGCGCTCCGCGTCGTCGAGCACGCGCCGTGCCTCTTCCGCGAATACCTCTCCCGCCACGGTCAATTCGGCGCCGCGCGCAGTCCGCTTGAACAACGCCACGCCGAGTTCGTTCTCGAGCGCCTTGATCTGCTGGCTGAGCGGCGGCTGTCCCATGCCGAGCGTTTCCGCGGCCTTCGTGAAGTTGGACGTGGCCGCCACGGCCAGAAAGTATCGGAGATGCCGAAGTTCCATGCGTTGATGTGATCCCGGGGTAGATGGAAGCGGCTTTCGAGCCAGTCGCAAAACGTATCGCTACGGTTCATTTCATATATTGGACATATACATGAGCGTGCGCAAGAATTCGGGCATTCCCTGACCCATCGGGTACCTGTCATGTCCACTCCTGCAATGTCACCCGCCACGACTCGCGCCGCGAACGCCGCGCCGGATGCGCTGCCTGCCGGCGTGTCGCCGCGCTCGGCAGCCTACAAGCGCATCGCGCTGGCGCTGTTCCTCGCCGGCTTTTCCACCTTCTCGCTGCTGTACTGCGTGCAGCCGCTGCTGCCCGCGTTCGCACGCGAGTTCCACATCGGCGCGGCGTCGAGCTCGCTGTCCCTGTCGCTGTCGACCGGGCTGCTGGCGGTCTCCATCCTGTGCGCCGGCGCGCTGTCCGAACGCGTCGGACGACGCGGGCTGATGTTCTCGTCGATGACGCTGGCCGCGCTGTTCAACCTGCTCGCCGCGATTTCGCCGAACTGGAACCTGCTGCTGCTCTGGCGCGCGCTCGAAGGGTTCGCGCTCGGCGGTGTCCCGGCGGTGGCGATGGCCTATCTCGCCGAGGAAATCGCCGCCGACGGGCTGGGCCTGTCGATGGGACTCTACGTCGGCGGCACCGCGTTCGGCGGCATGATCGGGCGGATCGGGATGAGCGCGCTCGAAGAGTATTTCTCGTGGCGCACCGCGATGCTGACGATCGGCGTGGTCGACCTCGTCGCGGCGGTCGCGTTCGTGATGCTGCTGCCGCAGTCGCGACGCTTCGTGAAGCGCACCGACCTGACGCTGCGTCACCATCTGCGGCTGTGGAACGCGCAGCTGCATCACGCGCGGCTGCCGTTCGTGTTCGCGATCGGCTTCCTCGTGATGGGCGCGTTCGTGACCGTCTACAACTACGCCGGGTTCCGGCTGACGGCCGCGCCGTTCAACCTGAGCGCGACCGCATGCGGGCTGATCTTCGGCGCCTATTTGTTCGGGATGGTGTCTTCGTCGAGCGCCGGTGCGCTCGCCGATCGTCTCGGGCGCACGCCCGTCCTCGTCAGCGGCATGCTCGTGTTCGCGGCCGGCCTCGCGCTGACGCTGTCGCATTCGCTCGTCGCGATCATCGTCGGGATCGTGCTGATCACGATCGGCTTCTTCGTCGCCCATGCGGTCGCGAGCGGCTGGGTCGGGCATCTCGCCGGTTCCGCGAAGGGGCACGCCGCGTCGCTCTACCTGCTGGCCTATTACCTCGGGTCGAGCGTGCTGGGCTCCATCGGCGGCTCGTTCTGGCAACACGGTGCGTGGAGCGCGGTCGTCGCGTATGTCGCGGTGCTGCTCGTGCTCGGCCTGGCGGCGGCGCACCGGATCATTCGCGCGGAACGCGTGCGGTAACCGCCTCCACGACATGCGCCGCCACCACATGCATCGCGTCAGCGCACGCGCGCATGGAACTTCGCGATCGCCTTCCACATCAGCACCGGATTCGAGTACATCGGGAAATGCCCGCAATCCGGGATTTCCGACAGAACGACACCGTGCGCCTCGATCGCGCTCAGGTACGACAGCGACGCGTTCTGCGCGCCGTACATGAACATCCTGGGAAACGGCAGGCCGAGGAATTTGCGCATCAGGTCGCCGTTGTCGGACAGGTCGACCATCGAGCGGAAGATCGCCCCGACCGCTTCGGCCCGCACCTTGTGACGCAGGCTCGCCGAGTACAGCGCGCTCGCGTAGGCCGGCGCGCGACGGGTGCGGTCGATGAAATCGTCGAAGAACCGCTCGGCGCTGTCGCGCGGATGGTCGACGATCTGCCGGCTCAGGAAACAATCCTCGGGCGCGATGTTCCCCTCGATGTCGACGAAGCTCAGCACGCGCCGCGGATACAGATGTGCGAGCATCAACGACGTCAGCCCGCCCATCGAATGGCCGACGAGATGGAATCGATCGAAGCCCATGCGGTCGATCACGTTCAGCGCCGTCTCGACGAGAAACGGAATCGATATCTTCGACTGATCCGCGCAACGCGTTTCACCGCAGCCCGGCGCATCGTATGCAACGAAAGGCCGGCCGTCGAATTCGCGATGGCGCACGATGTCCGCGTAATCCTCCTTGGTCGAGCCGAAGCCGTGGAGAAACACGACGGGCGCGTGCTCGCCGCCGCGATGAATGGCCGACACATCCAGTTCGGTGCCGTCGACGGCGAACGACAGACGCGATTGGGAAAACTCATCATTCATCTAATCGAATTCCGGGTAAGGATGGTGTAGCGCCCGCCCCGGCGCGACAGGGTCGACCGGGGTGGAATGGCAGACGCCGGGCAACGACGCTCAGGCCGTCAGCATCCGGCAGAAATCCTGGATCGCGGTGCACGCACGCAGCAACGACTTGTCGTCGAGCGCGTAAGCGATCCGGATGTACGGGCCGAGCCCGAAAGCGCTCCCGTGCACGGTGGCCACGCCGGCTTCGTCGAGCAACGCATTCACCACATCCTCGTCGCTCGCCAGTTGCACGCCCGCACGGGTCGTCTTGCCGATCACCCCCTCGCACGACGCGAACGCATAGAACGCGCCCTGCGGAACATCGCAGCGCAAGCCCGGCGCCTGGTTCAGTTGTTCGACGAACAGATCGCGCCGCCGCTCGAACGCGACACGCGAATGCGCGATGAAGTCCTGCGGCCCTGTCAGCGCGGCCAGCGCCGCGTGCTGCGAGATCGTCGACGCGCCGGACGTTTGTTGCCCCTGCAACTTCTCCATCGCGTCGATCAGCCAGCGCGGCCCGGTACCGAAACCGATGCGCCAGCCCGTCATCGCATAGGCCTTCGACACACCGTTCATCGTCAGCACGCGTTCGCGCAGGCGCGGCTCGACCTGGGCGATCGTGAAGAATTCTATGCCATCGAAAATCAGGTGCTCGTAGATATCGTCGGACAGCACCAGCACGTGCGGATGCGCGAGCAGCACCTCGGCGAGCGCCTTCAGCTCCGCACGGCTATACACCGCGCCGGTCGGGTTCGACGGCGAGTTCAGGATCAGCCATCGCGTGCGCGGCGTGATCGCCGCCTGCAGCGCGTCCGGTGTGAGCTTGAAGCCGCTTTCCGCGCCGCAGGGGACGGTGATGGAGCGGCCGCCGCACAGCTGCACGATCTCCGGATAGCTGACCCAGTACGGCGCGGGGACGACGACTTCGTCGCCCTCGTTCAGCGTCGCGGCCAGTGCATTGAAGATCACCTGCTTGCCGCCGCTGCACACGAGCGTATCGCGCCAGTCCACGTCGAGGCCGTTCTCGCGCCGGAACTTCTCGGCAATCGCCTCGCGCAGCGCACGCAGCCCTGCCACCTGCGTGTAGCGCGTGTGGCCCGCGCGGATCGCGGCGATGCCCGCTTCCCGCACGTGTTCCGGCGTGTCGAAATCCGGCTCGCCGGCGCTCAGCGAAATCACCGCGGCACCGCTCGCGCGCCGGGCGGCCACACGATCCATCACCTTGTAGGTCGCCGACGGACGCGCGGCTGCGAGGAAGCGGTTCAGCGTATCGATCGGTGCGCTCATTGAGCGTTCCTCCAGTTCGTCAGACCCATCAGCTCGAGCGTGCTGCGCCCTGCGCGCAATGCGTCCATCATTTGCGCTTCCTTGTCAGCACGCGCCTGCCCTTGGGCCAGCGTCGTCTCGACATATGCAACTGGTATCACCAGCACGCCGTCGTCGTCGGCCACGACCAGATCGCCGGCGGCTACGGGCGTTCCCGCGAAGCTGATCGGCTGTCCGACCGACGGCGTGCTCGCCTTGATCGTGCCGCGCATGGAAATGCCGCGCGTGAATACCGGAAAGCGCCGTGCGGTCAGCGCCGCGATATCGCGCACGCCACCGTCGATGACCAGCCCCGCCACGCCGGCCGCCTCGGCGGCGACAGTCAGCACCTCGCCCCAGTAACCGGCGACGAAGCCGCCCGTCGAGATGACGAGCACGCTGCCGCGCGGCACCTGCTCCATCGCGATATGAATCGACAGGTTGTCGCCCGGCGAGCATTCGAGCGGAAAGGCAGGACCGGCGACCGACGCGCCGGGCCACACCGTGCGGATCGCCGGATCGACGGCGCTGGTGGACAGGCCCGAGGCCTCGAACAGCGTGGAGGTGCCGAGTTTGCGCGCCTGCTCCAGCAGCGCAGGCTCATAAGTCTCGATCGGGTTCATCGTTCAGGCCTTGCTTTGCAGTGTGTGATAGCCCAGCGCCGCACGCGCCTCGCCGAGCGTCTTGCCCTGTGCGATCTGTTCGCGGATGTGCGATTCGACTTCTTCGATCCGGCGAGCAACCTGTGCAACTTCGCGCGCTCGACCGCGGGGCACGATCACGACACCGTTCGCATCCGCGACGACGATGTCGCGCGCCGCCACGCGCACAGTGCCGATTGCGACCGTCGTATTTACCGATTCGACCTGCACGCGATCCTTGCCGGTCCGCATGAAGCGCCCTGCGGTGAACAACGGATAGTCGTCGCCCAGTGCCTTGTTGACGTCGCGGCACACGCCATCGATCACGGTGCCCGCGATGCCGCGCAGCCCCGCGTACTGGGTCATGATGTCGCCCCATACCGTGCAGTCGGTCCGGCCGTCGTTGTCGATCACGACGACGTCGCCTGGCGCGACGTCGTCGATGAAGTCGCCGACGGTGCCGGGCGGCACGCTCGCCGGCACGTACTTGACCGTGAAGGCGGGGCCGACGACGACCTTCGTGTAGTTGGCCAACGGCATGATGCCGAGCGCCTGCCCGTGCAGCCCGAGCTTGTCCATCGCGTCCGACACGCCCGGCGTGTCGAGCCCTTCGAACAGCGCGACCAGTTCCTGGTCTTCCGCCGTGGCCTTGTTGGGATCCGTCATATCAAAACTCCGCTAGAAGGATGAGCGGTCAGCGCACCGCGATGGCTTCGAATTCCTTGTCGTGCATCACGTCCGCGACCGGGCGGCCGGCACGCACGGCGGCGACCATCCCATCCTGTCGCTTCGCGATACGCTCGCCGAGATCGAGCACGTCCTCGATGCACCCCGCCGGTATGAACACCGTGCCGCATCGGTCGGCGATCACGTAATCGTCCTGATGGACAGTCACACCGGCCATCTGCACCGGTGTGCCGGAATCGATCTGGATCACGCGGTTGCGCGCGCTGATCATCGTGACGCCGCGCCCGTACACCGGATAACCGATCGATTCGCTACCGTCGATGTCGCGGCTCAGGCCGTCGATCACCGAGCCGCGAATCCGCTTCGCGGTCGCCGCGTTGGCCAGGATGTCGCCCCAGCAGGAAATTCCGTCCGTGCCACCGGCGATCACCAGCACGCGATCGTCGGTGGCGACCGCGTCGACGACCGGCGAAATGAGATGCACGGTCGGCCTGGCATCCGTCTTCGGTCCGAGCTGAATGGTGCTGGCACGCCCGACGATCTTCGGGCAGTTCCACAGTGGACGCAGGCCGACCGTTGCGCCAGGCATGCCGAGAAAGTCGAGCGCGTCGGATACGGTATTGGTGTCGAGCGACGCAAGGCGCTCGAGCAAGGAAGGCTGGTTCATCATGCTGATTCCCGTTGACAAGTGCAGCCATCGTCGCTTCGGCAGCGTGACAAGTAAATTTCGTATTTCATATCTGCGTGATACGATTTCCGGAATACGAAAAACCTCACATCGCGCGCGGCCGGCAGCCACCATGTCGCGCCGCGCCGCCCTCCCCGCGGCATTTTCCGCGCTGCTTCACTCCGGGCATACCCGCCATGAGCAACACGATCGACTACCGGCTGATTCGGCAACTCTGGATGTTTCTCGCCGTCGCCGAGGAGCAGCATTTCGGGCGCGCGGCGAAGCGGCTGAACATGTCGCAACCGCCGTTGACCGAGCAGATCAAGGTACTGGAGCAGTCGCTCAGGATCCAGTTGTTCTACCGCTCGCGGCAGGGAACCCAACTGAGCCCGGCGGGCGCCGCGATCCTGCCGGCCGTCCGGCAATTCGCCGGCCAGGCCGAGCGGCTGCAGCGTGTCGTGCGCGAGGTCGCGGCCGGCCAGTCGGGCGTGCTGCACGTCGGCGCGATCACGTCCGCGATGCTCGACACGGTGCCGCCGCTACTGGACGCGCTCAAGCGCGCGCATCCGAACCTGACCGTGTTCGTCAACGAGATCGACAGCGTCGACGCGATTCCGGCCCTGGAGGCCGGCGAGCTTGATCTCGCCTTTGCACGCGTCGATGGCGAGGTGGCGAACGGCATCGCGACGATGCCGCTGGCCGAGGTCCGGCTGGCCGTCGCGCTGCCGAAGGACCATCCGCTGGCGGCCATGCCGAGGGTGCGGCTGCGCGCGTTGATGGATGAGCAGTTGATCATGTCGTCGCGACAGGTCAGCCCCGTCTACTTCGACATGCTGACGTCCGTCTGCCGCACGCACGGGCTGATGCCGCGCGTGATTCACGAGGTACGGTCGGTCACGTCGCAGATCGCGTATGTCGGCTGCGGTCAGGGCGTGGCGCTGGTGCCTGCGTCGACCCGCAAGCTCGCGCCGGAGAACGTCGTCGTGCGGCCGTTGAAGGAAAAGGTCATGGTCGTGACGGCGGCCGCTGTCTGGAATACGAACCGGCATCATCCGATGGTCGATGCCGTGCTCGACATGCTGAAAAAGTAACGACGCGCGGCAATCGTGCCGCTTCCCGGGCGGCGTCACCCGCGCGCCGGGTCACTCGCCCGCGACCCGATGCGCGATCGTCGACAACGTCCGCAGCATCGGCGCGAACGCATCGGCCGACGTATTGCCGAACCCGAGCACGAGCCCGTTGGCCGGCGACGTCGCGTGAATCGAGAACCCCGACAGCGGGAACGGCCCGATCCCGTGCGCGCGCGCCGCTTCGACGATCGCGCGGTCGCGATACCGGGCCGGCAACCGCAACGCCAGATGCAGCCCGCACGGCCCGCCCTCGACCTGATGCGGCACGGTGAACGCGTCGTCCAGCGCGGCGAGCAGCGAGCGCCGCCGGTCGCGATACAGCCGCCGCATCCGTCCGAGATGGCGCCCGTACTCCCCCGTCTCGATGAAATCGGCGAGCGCGAGCTGCACATGGCGCGTCCCGCCGCGCAGCATCTCCGGCAACGCCGGCCGCACCGCGGCCAGCAGCGCGTCGGGCAGCACGAGAAAGCCGATCCGCAAGGCCGGAAACATCGTCTTGCTGAACGAACCGAGATAGACGACCGGCGAATCGGCCGCAAGCCCGTGCAACGCGCCGATCGGCTCGCCGGTATGCCGAAACTCGCTGTCGTAATCGTCCTCGATGATCCACGCGCGATGCCGGCGTGCGGCGTCGATCAGCGCGAGCCGGCGCGAGATCGACAGCACCGCGCCGGTCGGAAACTGGTTCGACGGCGTGGTGTAGACGAGCCGGGGCGTCCGTTCGCGCCAGTCCGTGTCTGCCGCGCGCAGCCCCTCCGCGTCGACCGGCATCGGCACGACGTCGAGATCGGCCGCCTGCATCGCGGTGCGCGCGCCGCGATAGCCGGGCTCCTCGACCCAGACCGTGTCGCCGGGGTTCGTCAGCAACTGCGCGCACAGCGCGATCGCGCCCTGCGCGCCTTCGGTGATCACGATCTGCTCGGGATCGCAGCGCACGCCGCGCGTCACGGCCAGGTGGCGCGCGATCGACTCGCGCAGCGCGCGTTCGCCGAGCGGGTCGCCATACGCGAGCAGGTCGCGGCCGGCGCGGCGCAGCGCGCGGTCGATCGCATGCCTCCATGCATCCACCGGGAAATGCGACAGCGCGGGCACGCCCGGCCGGAAGCCTTCCGACTCGCCGGCGCCGATCAGGCTCGGGCGGATCCGGCCGAGCCGCTGCGCGACGGCCGGCGGTGCGGCCCGCCGGCGCGGCGCGGCCGGCCGCGACAGGCCGACCACGCGCGTGCCGCGGCGATCGGATTGCAGGAAGCCTTCGGCGACGAGCTGCTCGTAGACCGCCGCCGTCGTGTTGCGCGACACGCCGAGCGTCTCGGCCAGCGCGCGCGTGCCGGGCAGCCGCGTGCCGGCCGGCATCGCGCCGCCGAGAATCGCGTCGCGCACGCGGCGCAGCAGTTGCCGCTGCAACGAAGGCGCGCCGGCCGTGCGCGCGAGCGGCGCGTCGAGCGGCAACAGCGGTGCGTCGCCGGAAGGAAAGGCAGTCGTCATCGGGATATCGCGGTGTGGAAGCCTCGGGGCATGGCGCGTCGATCGCGGCGCCGGCATGGCACCGGCGCGGCGCGTTCGTGGCGCCTCGGCAGCACCTTCGTGGCACCATAAATTTGCTGTCGGCTGGCGCTTCTCATGGTACCTCGCCGGGACTACGATCGTCTGCATGCCGGCATGTCGCCGGCCGCCAACCGAAGCGAGATCGACCTTGTCCACGCTCACCAACGACTTCCAGCAGCCCATCGGCCACCCCGTTCCCGACTGGTCCGCGCGCCCGCGACCGGCGCGCGTCGTGCTCGAGGGCCGCTATTGCCGCCTCGAACCGCTCGACGCCGACCGCCATGCCGCCGACCTGTACGCCGCGTACGCGCAGGCGCCGGACGACAGCGACTGGACCTATCTCGCGCACGGGCCGTACGCCGACGAGTCGGGCTACCGCGACTACGCGCGTGGCGCGGCGGCGAGCGCCGATCCACTGCACTACACGGTGATCGACCGCGCGACGAACCGCGCCGTCGGCACGCTCGCGCTGATGCGCATCGACCCGGCCAACGGCGTGATCGAGGTCGGTTCCGTCACCTTCTCGCCGCTGCTCAAGCGCACGCCGATTTCGACCGAAGCGCAGTACCTGCTGATGAAGTACGCGTTCGAAACGCTCGGCTACCGGCGCTACGAATGGAAGTGCGACGACCTCAACGAACCGTCGCGCAAGGCGGCCGCGCGGCTCGGCTTCCGTTACGAAGGCACGTTCCGGCAGGCGATCATCTACAAGGGCCGCAACCGCGATACCGCGTGGTTCTCGATCATCGACGGCGAATGGCCGGACGTGCGCGCCGCGTTCGAAGCCTGGCTCGCGCCGGAGAACTTCGACGCCAGCGGTACGCAGCGCGAGGCGCTCGTCGCGATCCGCCACGCGCAGGCGCGTGCGCGCGACGCGGCCGGCCGCGCGAACGACGCGACGCGCGTCACGGTCCGGCCGCTCGTGGCCGCCGACGAAGCCGCGTGGCGCCCGCTGTGGCAGGGCTACCAGACCTTCTACGAGACCGCGCTGAGCGACGCCGTGTTCGCGACGACTTGGGCGCGCCTGATGGATCCCGCCGAACCGATGTTCGTGCTCGGCGCCTTCGACGCGTCGGGTACGCTGGTCGGCATCGTGCACGCGATCTATCACCGCTCGTGCTGGACCGAAGGGCCGTACTGCTATCTGCAAGACCTGTTCACGGCGGCGGACGCCCGCGGGCAAGGCGCGGGCGGCGCACTGATCGAAGCCATGTACGAGCGGGCCCGCGAAGCCGGCGCAAGCCGCGTGTACTGGCTCACGCACGAAACCAACACGACCGCCCGCGCGCTGTACGACAAGCTCGCGAACAACGCGGGGTTCATCCAGTACCGGAAGGATCTCAAGTAACGCGAGAGTGCAACGGGTCGCGCTCAGCCCAAGGCATCAACCGGATCCGTCGCCTCGCCGCAGGCTGGTGCCGCGTGACACGCGGCTCCAGCCGCAGGCGGCACCGACGCGGGGTGGATCATCTCGTCGCCGTTGACTGGCACCGGCCGCCGCACCGGACGGTACACCGGTTCGCCCGGCTCGATCGCCTGCCCGGAGATCGCGCAGCGGCCCGCCTGCAACGCGACGCGCAAGCGCCAGCGTTGCTCGCCGTAATGGCAGCGCCCGCTTTCGCTCCAGCGCACCAGCAAGCCGTCGTCGCCCGCCTCCAGAACCGACACGAACAGTTGCGGCCGCAACGGTGAAACGCCCGGTGCGACAGGCTCCGGAGACGGCGCGCGATCGGCACGCTCCGATGGCCGGGCCATCCCGACGTCTGCCGGTAACGGTATCGCGTCCCGCTCGTCGGCTACCAGCATGTGGTACGACACGTACTCGCAGATCAGGCATTCGATAACGTTTGGCATGCTTGACGACATTCCGTGAAGATTGAGACGAGCCGCGCTCGGCCGTTCGCACGGCAGCAACGACCGATTCGGTCATGCACCCCGCCTCCGGTGCAACCACCATGCACGCATGGCGATCGGACATTGCCGCAGATGATACAAATTGAAGTTAACTTCAAGTAAAGGGGAAACATGCGCAACGATGCGTTTCGCTGATCGCCACAATGGACCGCAACGGCCACGGCTACGACGCCCACGACCGAACCGCGCGTCTCGCGTTTCGTCTCAAACGGCTGAGACGAATGTCGCGGCGTCTCACCCGCCGCGTCCCGTCGCAATCGCAGCAAATTTCGCGTGTGATTCGCTCGGCCCCGGCTGATGTCAATGCAACGCGGCCTGCTGCATCGCACACTGCCCGCCCGGCGCCTTCGCCACCCGAGCGCCGATTCACGCTGGCCCCGTTCCTGCATGTCGGTCGCTCGCGCAATCGCGCGACGGACGAACCGGCCCCCTGGGGCCGCGCGTCCGACGACAACCTGACGGAGACAGCAACGTGAGTACACCGGCATCGAACACCGCTCCCAGCATGAAGGCCGCCGTCTGGCATGGCCGCCACGACATCCGCGTCGAAGAGGTTCCCGTTCCGGCGCATCCGCCGGCCGGCTGGGTCCAGATCCGCGTGCACTGGTGCGGGATCTGCGGCTCCGACCTGCACGAGTACGTCGCCGGGCCCGTGTTCATTCCCGTCGACGCACCGCACCCGCTGACGGGCCTGAAGGGCCAGTGCATCCTCGGCCACGAGTTCAGCGGCGAGATCGCGGCGCTCGGCGCGGGCGTGACGGGCTTCGCGGTCGGCGAGCGCGTGACGGCCGACGCATGCCAGCATTGCGGCACCTGCTGGTATTGCCGGCACGGGCTGTACAACATCTGCGAGAACCTCGCGTTCACCGGGCTGATGAACAACGGCGCGTTCGCCGAATTCGTGAACGTGCCGGCCGAGCTGCTGTACAAGTTGCCCGACAACTTCCCGACGGAGGCCGGCGCGCTGATCGAGCCGCTCGCGGTCGGGCTGCATGCGGTGAAGAAGGCCGGCAACATCGTCGGCCAGACCGTCGTCGTGGTCGGCGCCGGCACGATCGGCCTGTGCACGATCATGTGCGCGAAGGCCGCGGGCGCCGGGCGCGTGATCGCGCTGGAAATGTCGGCCGCGCGCAAGCAGAAGGCGCTGGAGGTCGGCGCGACGATCGTGATCGATCCGAAGGCGTCCGACGCGGTCGCGGAAGTCAAGGCGCTGACGGGCGGCTACGGCGCCGACGTGTCGTTCGAGTGCATCGGGCACACGGCCACCGCGCAGCTCGCGATCGACGTGATCCGCAAGGCCGGCAAGTCGGTGATGGTCGGCATCTTCGAGGAGCCGACGTCGTTCAACTTCTTCGACATCGTGTCGACCGAGAAGGAAGTGATCGGCTCGCTCGCTTACAACGGCGAATTCGCGGACGTGATCCGCTTCATCGCGGACGGCCGCATCGACGTGCAGCCGCTGATCACCGGCCGGATCACGCTCGGCGACATCGTCACGCACGGCTTCGAGGAGCTGGTCAACCACAAGGACCGGAACGTGAAGATCATCGTCCAGCCCGCGGCCGCCTGACGAACCGTTGACCGGGCGATGACGGCCGCTCGGCGGCCGGACGCGGCGCCGAACGGTCCCGGGGCAGCCCCGGGGCATCCCTGGCGCGGCCCCGCCCCCGGCCGCCGCGTGTTTCCGCCCGTTTTCGGTGCGTGCACAACCGCGCCGGGTGCGGCGCGCGGGGTCGGACTTCGATATACTCGAAGCGACATCACCGCCCCGCGCGCCACCCGCGCGCCCGCTTCCGTGAAACCACGAGCCGGCCTGATCCTCGAACTCTTCGTCAACCTGATGCTGCCCTGGGTCGCGTACCGGGTCGCGCATCCGTTTTTCGGCGAAACCGGCGCGCTGTACGCGTCGGCGATTCCGCCGATCGTCTGGTCCGTCGTCGAATTCATCCGCTCGCGCCGCATCGATGCGGTGGCCGCCGTCGTGCTGCTCGGCATCGCGCTGTCGATCGCCGGCATGGCGCTCGGCGGCAGCGCGCGCACGCTGCTGATGCGCGAATCGCTCGCGTCCGGCACGATCGGCGTCGTGTTCCTGCTGTCGTTGTTCCGCGATCGTCCGCTGATCTTCTATCTCGCGCGCGCGACGGTGGCCCGCGAGATGGCCGGCGGCGCCGCGCGTTTCGAGACGGTCTGGGCCGAGCAGCCGGGGCTGCGCCAGATGCTCCGCCTGATGACCTTCGTGTGGGGCGCCTGCATGACGCTGGAGATGCTGCTGCGCCTGTGGATGGTCGTCACCTGGCCCGTCGAGCGCGTGCTCGTCGTGTCGCCGATCATGGGCTACACGGTGTTCGGCACGCTGCTGCTGTGGACCTTCTGGTACCGGCGGCGGATGCGCGAGCGCAACAGCGTCGACATCCCGACCCGCGACGGCGTCACCGAAATCGCCGGCCGCTGAGCGCCTGCGCCCCGCCTGCGCGAGCGCGGCCTGCCGGACCGCCTGTCACGGCCGCTGGGGTATGATGCGCGCCTCTCGTTCGCCCCCTGCATCGCCCCATGTCTCTCTCGCTTCTCCCGTGTGCCACGATCTGGCTCGCACTGTTCGCGGCCGCCGCGTTCGCGTGGCAGCGACCGCTGCATGGCCTGAGCATCGCCGTTGCCGCGCTCGGCTATGCCGGCGCGCTGGCGTTCGGCAAGCTCGAACCGATCGTGCTCGCGCCGCTCGCGCTGCTCGCGGCCGCCGCGTGGGGCGTCGCGCCGGGCCGCCCGCTCGTGGTGCGGATCGTCGCGCACGTCGTGTTTGCCGCGCTCGCGATCGCGCTGAGCCTGCACCTGATTCCCGGCTTCCACAATCCGCGCGTGATCGAGCCGACGCGTTTCACGCCGGATGCCGTGCCGTTCACGATGTACCTGAATTTCGACAAGCCGCTCGTCGGCCTGTGGCTGCTGTGGGTGCTGCCGTGGGTGGCGCCGGACGTCCCGCCGGCACGCGCGCTGCGCACCGGTGCCGTGGCGGCCGTCGCGACGGCGGCGGCCTGCCTGGCCGGCGCGCTCGCGTTCGGCATGGTCGGCTGGGCGCCGAAATGGCCGGCGTCGGGCTGGATGTGGCTCGTCAACAACGTGCTGCTCGTCACGCTCGCCGAGGAAGCGCTGTTCCGCGGCTACGTGCAAGGCGGGCTCACGCGCGTGCTCGGACGGTTCGGCTGGGGGCCGTGGGCCGCGCTCGCGATCGGCGCGGGGCTGTTCGGCGCCGCGCACGCGGCCGGCGGCTGGCCCTGGATCGTGCTCGGCACGGTGGCCGGCATCGGCTACGGCCTCGCATGGCGGCGCGGCGGGCTGCTCGCATCCGCGCTCGCGCATGCGGGGCTGAATGTGATCCACTTCGCGCTGTTCACCTACCCGATGCTCGCCGCCGTGCGCTGAACGCCATGCGCGGCGGCGGCATCCCGCCGGTTTCGTGCGGTCGAACTCAGTTGAAGCCGGCTACCGCGTGCGGCACGTAAGGGCCTTCGAGCGTCGCGACTTCATCGTCCGTCAGCTTCAGTTGCAGCGCGCCGAGCGCATCGTCCAGATGATGCGGCTTCGAGATGCCGACGATCGGCGCGGTGACGCCGCGCTTGTGTGCGACCCATGCGAGCGCGACCTGCGCACGCGGCACGTTGCGCGCGGCGGCGATCGCCGCGACGGCCTCGACGACCGCGCGATCGGCACCGGCCGTCGCGTCGTACATCCGCTGACCGACCTCGTCGCTCTGCTGCCGGCCGGACGACTCGTCCCAGTTGCGCGTCAGCCGGCCGCGCGCGAGCGGGCTCCACGGAATCACCGCGATGCCTTCGGCCTCGCACAGCGGCAGCATTTCGCGTTCTTCCTCGCGATACAGCAGGTTCAGGTGGTTCTGCATGCTGACGAAGCGGGTCCAGCCGTTCTGCTTCGACGTATACAGCGCCTTCGCGAACTGCCACGCGAACATCGACGATGCGCCGATGTAGCGCGCCTTGCCGGCCTTCACGACGTCGTGCAGCGCCTCGAGCGTCTCCTCGATCGGCGTGCCGTAGTCCCAGCGGTGGATCTGGTACAGGTCGACGTAATCGGTGCCGAGCCGCTTCAGGCTCTGGTCGATGTCGGTCATGATCGCCTTGCGCGACAATCCCGCGCCGTTCGGCCCGGGGCGCATCCGGTAGAACACCTTGGTCGCGATCACGACGTCGTCGCGCTTCGCGAAGTCGCGCAACGCACGGCCGACGATCTCCTCGGACGTGCCGTCCGAATACATGTTCGCGGTATCGAAGAAATTGATGCCGGCCTCGATCGCGCGCTGGATGATCGGGCGGCTTTCCGCTTCCGGCAGCGTCCACGGGTGCGTGCCGCGCGACGGCTCGCCGAACGTCATGCAGCCCAGCACCAGCTTCGACACGTCCATCCCGGTCGACCCGAATTTCACGTATTCCATCGCTCGCCTCGTCATTGAAGTGGGGTTGCGGCCGGATGCGCGGCCCGGTTCGGTGCGCCGGGCACGAACGCCGTGCGCTGCATCGGCCAGACGTCGCATGGTATCGCGCAGCGCGCGAACGCGTAGTCGACGCGACCGCCTGCTGCCCGGCCGGGTCGCCCAGGAACGCCGACGCGCCGGAACCGCAGCCCAATCGCACTTGAGCAAGGCTTCGACGGCGCAAACCGACGCGCCACGCAGCATCCATGATCAGAATGCGCGGCGTGGCGCCGCGCCGGTTGCCGCGTCGACGAACGAACGGATTACTCGCGAACGACGAACGGCTTACTTGATCTGGTCGGCGAGCGGCTGCAGGAATTCGGAGAAGCCGGTCAGCATGATCTGCACGCCGATGCACAGCAGCAGGAATGCCGACACGCGCTTCGCGACCTTGGTGCCTTCGGTGCCGAGATAGCGGGAGAGCAGCGCGGCACGGCTGTAGGTCAGCCAGATCACGACCGCGACGAGCGCGGACACCGAGATCGACACGATGCTCGACAGCATGAATTCCGACAGCTTGTGCGTGCGGTTCGCGTTCAGTGCGATCGCGGTGGCGATCGAGCCGGGGCCGACGGTCAGCGGCACGGTCAGCGGGAAGAACGCGCGGGTCATGATCGCGTTCGCATCGATCGGCTTGATCGGCGTATCGCCGCCGCCCGCCGGCCCGTCCGGCTCGTTCAGCATCTGCCAGCCCGCGACGGCGACCGCGAAGCCGCCGCCGATCCGCAGCGCTTCCATCGAGATCCCGAAGAAATGCAGCACCGGCGTGCCGGCGAAGAACGCGACCAGCAACACGATGAACGCGTTGAACGCCACCTTCTTCGCGAGCAGGTTGCGCTCGTGCTCGGTCAGCGCCTCGGTGCGTTCGAGAAACAGGAACGCGATGCCGATCGGATTGATGATGCCGATCAGGCCGGTGAAGCCGAACAGGATCTCGGAGATAAGGCGGTTGACGATCATCGGGGCGAAGAAGCGGTCGGGGCTGGGCCGGCGGCGCGCCGGGGGTCACGCATTGTAGAGCAAGCGCCCGCGCCCGAGACGCAAATCGCGCCCCGGGCCCGGCGGGCCGCGCCGCGGCCTTATTCGGCGCCCGGCTCCCAGGCCGGCGGCCGCTTCGCGAAGAACGCGGCGAAGCCCTCCTTCGCTTCCGGCGTCGCCCGCACGCGGGAGATCGTCTGCGCGGTGAACGCCGCGCGTTCGTCCGACGGCGGGTACTCGCCGATCGCGTCGAAAAAGCGCTTGATCTCCATCAGCGCGTTCGGGCCGTTGCGGCTCAGCTCGGCGAGCGTCTTGTCGAGGGCGGCGTCGAGCGCGTCGAGCGGCACGGCCTGGTGGATCAGCCCGATCGCGACGGCTTCGGCGGCCGCGAGCTGCGTCGCGGTCAGCGCGAGCCGGCGCGCCTGGCGCTGGCCGACCGCCTCGACCAGATACGGGCCGATCACCGACGGCAGGATCCCGAAGCGGGCCTCGCTGACCGAAAAGCGCGCGTGATCGCTCGCGATCACGATGTCGCAAGCCGCGCACAGGCCGACGCCGCCGCCGAACGCGTGGCCCTGCACGCGCGCGACCGTCGGCTTCGGGCACTGCCGGATCGCCCGCATCATCGCGGCGAACCGCTCGGCGTCGCGCAGGTTCGCGGCCGCGTCGTTCGCGCTCGCGCGCTGCATCCACTGCAGGTCGGCACCCGCGCAGAACGCGCGGCCGTCCGAGCGCAGCACGATCGCGCGCACGTCGTCGCGCCGGCCGAGCGTCGTGAACGCGTCGGTCAGCTCGGCGATCATCGTCTCGTCGAACGCGTTGAGCACGTCGCCGCGCAGCAGCGCGACGGTCGCGATGCCGCGCGCATCGACGGCCACGGCCAGGGTTTTCAATCCATCCATCGAACAGGTTTCCTCGGGGTAGAACAGGGAACGGCGAAACTCAGGCGGCCTGCCGGCGGTCGATCACGCGCCGGGCCTTGCCGGTCGCGCTCGCGGGAATGCCGCCCGCGGCGAGCACCGTCACGCCGGCCGACACGCCGATCATCGTCTTGATCCGGTGCTGCAGCTCGCGCGCGATCGCCGCGCGCTCGGCGTCGGTCACGCACGCGGCGGCCTCGGAGCGCAGCTCGACCGCGAGATCGAGCCGATCCATGTGGCCGTCGCGCGAGAGCGTGATCTGGAACTGCCCCGACAGCTTCGTCTGCGCGACGACGATTTCCTCGATCTGGCTCGGGAACACGTTCACGCCGCGCACGATCAACATGTCGTCGGAGCGGCCCGTGATCTTCGCGAGCCGGCGCATCGCGCGCGCGGTCGGCGGCAGCAGCGCGGTGAGGTCGCGCGTGCGGTAGCGGATCACCGGCATCGCTTCCTTCGTCAGCGACGTGAACACGAGTTCGCCCTCGCTGCCGTCCGGCAGCACTTCGCCGGTCACGGGGTCGATGATCTCCGGATAGAAATGGTCTTCCCAGATCACCGGGCCGTCCTTGGTCTCGACGCATTCGCACGCGACGCCCGGGCCCATCACTTCCGACAGCCCGTAGATGTCGAGCGCGTCGATGCCCACGCGCGTCTCCACTTCCTCGCGCAGCGCCTGCGTCCACGGCTCCGCGCCGAAGATGCCGATCTGCAGCGACGACTCGGCCGGGTCCATCCCTTGCCGCACCATCTCGTCGATCAGGTTCAGCATGTACGACGGCGTGACGAGGATGATCTTCGGCTCGAAATCGCGGATCAGCTGCACCTGCTTTTCAGTCTGCCCGCCCGACATCGGCACGACCATGCAGCCGAGCCGCTCCGCGCCGTAGTGAATCCCGAGGCCGCCCGTGAAGAGCCCGTAGCCGAACGCGTTGTGCAGCGTGTCGCCCGGGCGGCCGCCGGCCGCGCGGATCGAACGCGCGGTCACGTTCGCCCAGGTGTCGATGTCGCGCGCGGTGTAGCCGACCACCGTCGGCTTGCCGGTCGTGCCGCTCGACGCATGCACGCGCACGACCTGCTCGCGCGGCACCGCGAAAAGGCCGAACGGATAGTTGTCGCGCAGGTCGTGCTTGGTCGAGAACGGGAATTTCGCGAGATCGGCGAGCGTCTTCAGGTCGTCCGGATGCACGCCCGCCGCGTCGAACGTGCGGCGATAGTGCGGGACGTTGTCGTACGCGTGGCGCAGCGACCACTTGAGGCGCTCGAGCTGCAGCGCCTGCAGTTCGTCGCGGCTGGCGGTCTCGATCGGCTCGAGGGCGGCGGCGGGGTGCGTCGGGTGAGTCATCGGGGTGCTCCTCCAATGGAGTGATGTCGTTGTCGTGATCGAGGTGGTGGGGCCGGCGGCTAGCGGAACGTGCGGCCGGCCGAGTGCAGCGCGGCGATGCGCGGCGACACGCGATAGCGGTCCTCGCCGTAGCTCGCCGCCAGGTTCGACAGCACGCGATGCACGCGGCCGATGCCGATCGCATCGGCCCACGCGAGCGGGCCGCACGGGTAGTTCACGCCCTTCTCCATCGCGAGATCGAGATCGGCGGGCGAGCACACGCCCTGGTTCACCGTGTCGGCCGCCTCGTTCGCGAGCATCGCGACGGTGCGCATCGCGACCATGCCCGGCACGTCGGCGATGCCGACGACGCGAAAACCGGCTTGCTGGAACAGGCCGACCGCATCCGCGTAAGCCGCGTCGCTGCACTGCAGCGCGCGCGTCAGCGCGACGAGCCCGGCCTGCGCGTAATCGCGCGCGAGATCGACGAGCACGAGGTCGGCCACGCCGGTTTGCGCGGCACGCACGGTCGCGGTGCGGCCGTCGGTCAGCGCGATCGACGCGCGGCCGGCCACGGCGAGCAGTTCGTCGGCATGCGCGCCGTTCTGCCGCGCGAGCGCGATGCGTTCGGCAAGGCGTGCCTGCAGCGCGGCGGCCGGGCCGTCCTGCGCGAACAGCACGACGTCGGCCGGCGCATCGCACGGCGGTTCGAACGCGGGCGCGGGCGGCGTCGCGCCGTCCGCATACGAATAGAAGCCGCGGCCCGACTTGCGCCCGAGGAAGCCCGCGTTCACGAGTTCCTGCTGGATCAGCGACGGCGTATAGCGCGGATCGTTGAAGTACGCACGGAACACCGACTCCGTCACCGCGAAGTTCACGTCGTGGCCGATCAGGTCCATCAGCTCGAACGGCCCCATCCGGAAGCCGCCGGCGTCGCGCATCACCGCGTCGATCGAGGCCGGCGTGCCGCCCTGCTCGTTCAGCACGCGCAGCGCCTCCGCGTAATACGGCCGCGCGACGCGGTTCACGATGAAGCCGGGCGTCGACTTCGCCAGAACCGGCCGCTTGCCCCACGCGGCAGCCGTGTCGTAGAGCGCCTGCGCGACGTCCGGCGCGGTCGCGAGCCCGCTGACCACCTCGACGAGCGCCATCAGCGGCGCCGGATTGAAGAAATGCAGGCCGGCCACGCGCTGCGGCGCGCGCAGCCCGGCCGCGATCGACGTAATCGAGATCGACGACGTGTTGGTCGCCAGCACGCAGCTGTCGTCGACATGGCGTTCGAGCGTCGCGAAGATCTCGCGCTTCACGTCGAGCCGCTCGGCCGCCGCCTCGACGATCAGCGCGGCGCCCGCGAAGTCGGCCAGCGCGCGCACCGCGCGAATCCGGCTGCCGGCCGCGTCGGCCTGGGCCGGTTCCATCCGGCCCTTCTCCGCGAGCCGCGCGAACTGCGCGCGGATGCCGGCCAGCGCCTTGTCGCACGCGGCTTCGTTCAGGTCGTACAGCAGCACCGAATGGCCGGCCGCCGCGGCCACCTGCGCGATGCCCGCGCCCATCGCGCCCGCGCCGATCACGCCGACGAGCGCCGACGGCGCCAGCGCGCCCGAATTCATCGAATGTGCAGAAGAAACAGCCATCGCTTGCGATCCGTCATGAAGTGGAAGTGCGAGCAATTATAAACCGACCGGTCGGTAGATTTATGTCAGGGCGAGCCCGAATTTGTCGTGCAAGAGATCGTTACGAAAAGCGCAAGAACAAAAAATCGAACGATCGGGGCACTTTTTTGAAACCGAAAGGTCAATGAAAGCGTTCGATTATGAGATAGTGTCCCCCGAACGCCTGATAAAATTCGACAAATCGCCGAATTTCAGGGGGAAATCGCGTGTCACGCCGCTGCCGTCCACCGCCTGCCGCCTTTTCGGGGTCGGAATCGCGCCACCGGTCCGCCTGTCGTGACCTACCCGCGCCCCGCCCTCGGCGCCCGGTCGCATCGAACCGTTTCATCCCGCGACGGGCTTCGGCCCGCCCGCGCCCCTCGCCGCTTCACGGCGGCGAATCCAGGGCAGCACGGCTCCGCGCTGCCGCCCATCAGCATCATCGTCCACGTTCGGCGGATCATCCGGCCGGGCTTCGTCAACCCGTGACGGCGCGTCGCGCGCCGCCACTCGCATAGGAAACCGTCCATGCCGCTCTCGTCCAACCAGCTCCCGCGCTGGACCCTCTGGGCCCCGCTTGCCGCATGGCTGGTACTCGCGCTGTCGCGCGTCGTGCCGGCCGAAGGCCTCGTCATCGCCGTGTTCGCCGCCGCCCTCGCCGGCGCCGTGTTCGCCGCCGTCCACCATGCCGAAGTCGTCGCGCACCGCGTCGGCGAGCCGTTCGGCACGCTCGTGCTGGCGGTCGCCGTGACCGTCATCGAGGTCGCGCTGATCGTGTCGGTGATGCTCGGCGCCGGCCCCGAGAAATCGGGCCTCGCGCGCGATACCGTGTTCGCCGCGGTGATGATCATCTGCAACGGCATCGTCGGCCTCTGCCTGCTGGTCGGTGCGTGGAAGCACGGCGAGCAGGATTTCCAGGGGCGCGGCGCGAGCAAGGCGCTCGCGGTGCTCGCGTCGCTGTCGGTGCTGTCGCTCGTGATGCCGAACTACCTGAACGCCGCGCCGGGCCCGTTCTTTTCGAAATCGCAGCTTGCGTTCGCCGGCGTGTCGTCGCTCGTGCTGTACGGCGCATTCGTATTCGTGCAGACCGTGCGCCACCGCGACTACTTTCTCACCGAGCACGACAGCGCGAACGAATCAGTGCACGCGGCACCGCCGAGCGGCCGCACCGCGCTGATCAGCCTCGTGCTGCTGTTCGTGAGCCTCGTCGCGGTCGTGCTGCTCGCGAAGCTGCTGTCGCCGGCCGTCGAGCATGCGGTGATGAGGCTCGGTGCGCCGGAAGCGGCGGTCGGTATCGTGATCGCCGCGCTGGTGCTGCTGCCCGAAGGGCTCGCGGCCGTCACCGCCGCGCGGGCGAATCGCCTGCAGACCAGCATGAACCTCGCGCTCGGTTCGGCGCTCGCGAGCATCGGGCTCACGATCCCGACCGTCGCGGCCGTGTTCATCTGGGTCGGCCAGCCGCTCACGCTCGGCATCGGCGCGATGGAAACCGTGCTGCTGTCGCTGACGCTGCTCGTCAGCACGCTGACGCTCAGCCAGGGACGCACAACGGTGCTGCACGGCGTCGTGCATCTGTCGCTGTTCGCGGCATACCTGTTCCTGTCGGTCACGCACTGATGCAAACGGCGCGGGGCCCGGCGGATTCTCTCCGTCGGGCCCCGCGCCGCTTCACCTTCCTCTGCTTCACCTTCCTCTGCTTCACCTTCTTCGCTTCACCTTCTTCGCTTCACCTTCTTCGCTTCACCTTCTTCCGCTTCACCTTCTTCGCTTCACACCGCCCCTACCGCACCGGAATCACCAGATGCTGCCCAGCCAGGATCAGGTTCGGGTTCGCGAGGTTGTTGCGGCGCTGGATCTCGCGATAGCGCTGGCCGCTGCCGAGCTTGCTCGCCGCGATCAGGTTCAGCGTGTCGCCGGCCTTCACCACGTACGTATGCTCGCCGGACGCGGCCGCGGTCGTCATCGTCTGGTCGCTGACGAAGTACTTGCGCAGCAGGTCGAGATACTGCGGCGACTGCTTGAGCTTCGCGATCGCGGCGTTCAGGTAGATCAGCAGGTCCTGGTCGTCGGCGCGCACGCCGATCTTGTACGCGATGTTCGAGCCGTCGAGCTTGGTCACCGCGAACTTCAGGTCGGTGCCCCTGATCGAGCTGACCGCGAACGGATAGTCGTAGACGAACGCGTCGACCGCATGGCCGTCGAGGCTCTTCGCAATGAATGCCGGATCGGAATCGTCGATCTCGACGAAACGGACGTTCGGATACTGGCGCGTGACGAACCCACGCACGTCCGGGTCGCCCTTCAGGATGCCGACCGTCTTGCCGGCCAGATCGTCCGCCGAGCGGATCGCGGAGCCTTGCCGCACGATCAGCGAATAGCCGAAATCGTCGACGTACGGCACCGAGTAGACGACGCCCGCCGGCGTGTTGTCCGGGAACGTAAGCCCGTCCATCGCGACGTCGACGACATGGTTGCCCTTCGCATCGGTGTCGAGCAACTGCTTCGGCACGCCCGGATACGTGTCGACTTCGTGACGCGTATCGACGACGATCGGCTTGCCGCCGCGCGAGAACGACGGATCCGCGAACAGCAGCCGCGCGAATTCGACGTTGAAGCCGTGCGGCGCGCCCTTGTCCTCGCCGAAGAACGGCTCGCTCGGGTTCTGCACCGAAACCCGCACGATGCCGTTTTCCGCGATCGATTTCAGCGTGCTGGCCTGCGGCGTGAAGCCGGCCGGCAGCACGTTGCCCGACCCCGACGGCGGCGCGGGCTGGCCTGCGCCGGCCGATTGCGCGGACGTCGCGCCAGGCGCCGCGTCGTGCGCGGGAATCAGTGTCGACAGGCCGCCCTGGTGGACGATCCATACGCCGACGAGCACCACCAGGAACACGACTGCACCGAGAAGTTTTTTCATGGTTGCGTGCCTGCGGAAAGTTATTGTTGTTTCGACGGCAATGCGGCGGCCCGTGCCGCATCGGGGCCGGGCACGGGGGTGCCGTTCATCACCGCCTGCTGTTGCGCCTGCTTGACCTCGGGGTTGTCCAGCAGCGACGTCTCCATTTCGGAGAATGCCTTGTTCACCGAGCGCATCACCGAATCGACGGCCGCGTCGGTCTTGATCTGCTCGAACGTATCGGCCGTCTGCCGGCCCGCGAGCTTGTTCATGTGCTGCGCCGCCTGCGACATGTCCCACATCGCCTTCGCGCGGTCGATCGCCGATGCGAAATTCTTCAGCTCGACCTGCACCTGCTTGTAGCGGCCTTCGCGGAACGCGAGCAGCTGCTTCATCGTGTCGAGCTGCGCGCGAAAGCGTGGCGCGTCGTCCGGATACTGCTTCTCGAACAGCTCGGTCTTGTCCTCGAAGTTCTTCACTTCGGTGCGGAACGCGGTAATGCTGTCCGCGAATTTCTGCGCCGCCTGGCGCTTTTCCGCGAGCTGGTTGATCAGCGTCTCGATCGGATTCGCCTGTGCTTCCTCGACGATCATCTTCACCTTCTGGTTCGCGAACTTCATCGCGACGACCGGCGCGAAATAGATCGCCCCGAGGCCGATCACGGCCGCGGTGACCAGCGCGATCACCCCCTTCAGGATGAACAGCGCGGCCGGTGCCGCGATCGCGACGCCGGCGATGATGATCGCCCATTTGATCAGCCGTGCCTTGCCACTCCCCGAACTGCCGTTTGCTTCGTTCGAAAGCTGCGACATGAGTTTCTCTCCTTGAACCTCGAACTGAACTGCGTGCGTGTGCTACGTCATGCTCAATCGAAATGCTTCGGACTCCAGTGACGCCGTGCGCGCAAGGCGGTCGGCGCCACGATGCGTGGACGCGCGGCGGCGGCGTCACGGGACACCGGTGCAGGCGTCATGCGCGATACGGTATTCGGGTGCGGCGGGCTGGCGCACGACACGCCGGCGCCGATCGGCACCGTTCAGCGGCGCGGCCAGCGCGCGGACGGGAAAGTGTACCGACGCACGGTACGAAACGGGATGACGGATACGTGACGCGACGGGCGTCGGGAGGATCGTGGTTCCGGCGGGCCGGTGGCTGCGGCGCCGGGATTCCGGTACGAGTGCGTGAAGGCTCATCGCTGTTCTTGTGCGCGTCGCTGATGCGGGAACGCGCGGCCAGCGCGCCCCGCTCCAAATGCACGCACGTATCCTGCGCCGACCGGCATGCAGCGTCAAGCGGTCGGCGCGGTGCGTTGCCTTTCGCGATCGAAAGCGTGCACGACGCGTCAGCTTTCGGAGCGGTAAGGATGTTGCCGACGCCGCGATTCGCCGCGCTCGGTCCGACTTCATCTAAACGAGGCCGCCGTCCGTCCCTTCCGTCAGAAACTGCTCGACCATCGCGTTGAACACCGGCAGCGCCGGATTGTCGTTGTCCGCGCGCCACGCGAGATACAGCTCCGCCGCCACGTCGACGTCCGCGAGCGGCCGGAACACCACGCCGTCCACATGCAGCTCGCGCGCCGACGCCGGCACTAGCGCCGCACCCAGCCCGGCGCGCACCAGGCCGAGGATCGTATGCGTCTGCCCGACGTAATGCAGGTAGTTCGGCAAGCGCCCGGCGCCGGCGAACATCCCCGAGATCATGTCGTGGAAGTACTTGCCCTCGTTCGGCGAATACGCGATGAACGGCTGCCGGTCGAGCTCGTCCGGGCCGATCCGCTCGTACGCGGCCAGCGGCGCGCCCTGCGCGACCGCGACGAGCATCGGCTCGCGTTGCACGAGCCGGTATTCGAGCGGATGGCGCGCCGCACGCTGGCGCACGAAGCCCGCATCGAGCATGCGCGACGCCAGCGCGTCGATCTGCACGGTCGACACCATTTCACGCAGTTCGACGTCGACGTCGGGCAGCGCGTGCGCCGCATGCGCGAGCAGCGCCGGAATCATCCGGTACGCGCTGACAGCCGTGAAGCCGAGCGTGATGCGGCCGGCCCCGCCATGTGCGACGCGCTGCGCGGCCTGTTCGGCCCGCGCCGAAAACTCGAGGATGTGCCGTGCGTCGCGCAAGAAGCGCTCGCCGGCCGCGGTCAGCCTGACCTGCCGGCTGCTGCGTTCGAGCAGCGCGATGCCGAGCGCGTGCTCGAGCAACTGGATCTGCCGGCTGAGCGGCGGCTGCGTCATGAAGAGCCGCTTGGCCGCGCGCCCGAAATGCAGTTCCTCGGCCACGGCGACGAAGCAGCGAAGCTGGTTCAGTTCAATCATTCAAATCTTGAATCAATCGATAGCCTCTTGATGTTAGACCGATATCGATACGATTCCTATACTCGGTTGCACCTGATGCGCGGCCCGCGCCGCGCACGCCGACCGAGACCTTCATGACCATCGACCTCCTGCTCACCCAGCCGCTTCCCGACACCATCGACGCCGAACTGTCCGCCCGCTACGCGGTGCATCGGCTGTATGCGGCCGACCAGCCCGACGCGCTGCTCGATCGCGTCGCATCGCGCATCCGCGGCGTCGTCACGGGCGGCGCGAACGGGTTGCCGGCCGCGTTGATGGAGCGGTTGAGCGCGCTCGAGATCATCGCGATCAACGGCATCGGCACCGACGCCGTCGATCTCGACCGTGCCCGCGCACGCGGCATTCACGTGACGACGACGCCCGACGTGCTGACCGACGACGTCGCCGACATGGCGCTGGGGCTGATCCTGATGACGCTGCGCGACCTCGGCGCCGGCGAGCGCATCGTGCGCGCCGGCCGCTGGGGCAAGGCGGCGCAGCCGCTCGCGACGCAGGTGACGGGCAAGCGGCTCGGCATCGTCGGCCTCGGCCGCGTTGGACGTGCGATCGCGCAGCGCGCGCAGGCATTCCGGATGCCGGTCAGCTATTTCGGCCCGCGCGAACACCGCGACAGCGGCTATCGCTACGTGCCCGACCTGGCCGCGCTCGCGCGCGACAGCGACGTGCTCGTGCTCGCGGCGTCGGCCGATCACGGCAAGGTGCTCGTGACCGCCGACGTGCTCGCCGCGCTCGGCAGCAAAGGATTCCTGATCAACGTCGCGCGCGGCAAGCTCGTCGACGAAGCCGCGCTCGTGCGCGCGCTCGCGGACGGCACGATCGCCGGCGCGGGGCTCGACGTGTTCGCCGACGAACCGCGCGTGCCGGCCGCGCTGCTCGAACTCGAGCGCGTCGTCGTGCAGCCGCACCGCGCAAGCGCCACGCACGAGACACGCGAACGCATGGGCCGGATCGTGCTCGCCAACCTCGCCGCGTGCTTCGCGGGCCAACGGCCGCCGACTAGCGTCACAGGCTGACCGCCGCACGTCCCTCCCCGACCAAGACATCCAATGAAACGCCTCCGCACGACGGAGGCCAGGAGACTCGCATGCCCAATCGATCCAGCGGCGGCGCAGCCGTTGCCGCCTCTTCCACCTCTCCCGCCTCATCCACCGCGTCGCGCACGATCGGCCGAGTCCGCTACACGGTCCTCGCGCTGATCTTCGCCGTCACCGTCGTCAACTATGCTGACCGCGCGACAATGTCGATCGCCGGCACCGGTGTCGCGCACGCCCTCGGCCTCACGCCCATGCAGCTCGGCATCGTGTTTTCCGCGTTCGCGTGGGCCTATGCGCTCGGCCAGATCCCGGGCGGCTGGCTGCTCGACCGCTTCGGCGCGCGCCGCGTGTACGGCCTGAGCCTGCTGCTGTGGTCGGTCTTCACGATGCTGCAGGGCACGGTCGGCTGGTTCGCCGTGCAGGGGGCGGCCGCGACGCTCGCCCTGTTCGCGATGCGCTTCATGCTCGGCCTGGTCGAATCGCCGGCGTTCCCGGCCAATTCGCGGATCGTCGCGTGCTGGTTCCCGACCGCGGAGCGCGGCACCGCATCCGCACTGTTCAATTCCGCGCAGTACATGGCCGTCGTGCTGTTCACGCCCGCGATGGCGTGGCTCACGCACGCGCTCGGTTGGGAACACGTGTTCCTGTGGATGGGGATGCTCGGTGTCGCGCTGTCGGCGCTCTGGTTCGCGTGGTATCGCGAGCCTCACGGCCATCCGCGCGTGAGCAACGCCGAGCGCGATTACCTGCGCGCGCACGGTGCGCTCGTCGATCTCGAAGCGAACCGCGTCCGCGAGCGTCCGCGCATATCGTGGCGCGACGCGTCGCAGCTGTTCCGCCACCGCAACCTGTGGGCGATCTACATCGGCCAGTACTGCATCACGGCGCTCACCTACTTCTTCATCACGTGGTTCCCGATCTACCTGATCAAGGGGCGCGGGATGACGATCATGGAAGCCGGCTGGGTGGCCGCGCTGCCGGCGCTCTGCGGCTTCACGGGCGGCGTGCTCGGCGGCGTGCTGTCGGACTGGCTGATCCGGCGCGGCGTGCATCCGTCGCGCGCCCGCAAGACGCCGTTCGTCGTCGGGATGGCGCTGGCGACGCTGCTCGTGCTCGCGAACGGCGCGTCGTCGAATGCCGTCGTGATCGCGCTGATGACGATCGCGTTCTTCGGCAAGGGGCTCGCGGCGGTCGGCTGGGCCGTGCTCGCCGACACCGCGCCCGAAGGGATGGTCGGCCTGAGCGGCGGCGTGTTCAACGGTCTCGGCAACATCGCGGGGATCGTCACGCCGCTCGTGATCGGCTACTTCGTCGCGCACACGGGCTCGTTCGCGGGCGCACTGTGGTTCGTCGCCGCGCACGGGCTGCTCGGCATCGCCGCCTACGCGTGGCTCGCCGGCCGCTTCGAGCGGATTCGCGTCACGCCGGACGCGTGATACCGGGCGCCGCCGGGCGAGCGGCCGGCAGCGTCACGCGCGCTGGCGGCTGCCCGGCATCGGTGCGACCGCAAGCCGGTCGAGTTCGCGCAGGTCGTTCTCCAGCGCGGGCGTGAGCGTCGTACGCAGATGGTCGAGGAAGGTGCGGATCTTCGCATCGAGATAGCGCCGCGTCGCATAGACGGCGTACACGCTGACCGTCTGCAGCCGGTACTCGGGCAGCACGCGGATCAGGCGCCCCGCGCGGAGGTCGTCGAGCACCGTATACAGCGCGACGCACGCGATGCCGCGCCCCGCCCGCACCGCGACGCACAGCGCATCCGGCACGTTGACCTGGAACGGTGCCGGCTGCAGTTCGTAGACCGTCTCCTCGTCGTCGTCGCGCTCGAGCCGCCACTCGCTGGCCGGCGATGCCGGCGTATCGAGGCGCAGGCACACGTGGTTCGGCAGGTCGTCGGGCGTCTTCGGCGTGCCGTGCCGCGCGAGGTATTCGCGCGATGCGACCAGCACGCTGCAACTGGTGCCGCAGGTCTGCGCGACGTAGCCGGAATCGGGCAGCTGCGACGCGGTCACGATCGACACGTCGTAGCCTTCCTCGACGAGGTTCGGCATCCGCTGCGCGAGCGTCAGCTCGACCGACACGTCCGGGTTGTCTTCCTGGTAGCGCACGATCGACGACACGACATGACTCTGCCCGAGCCCCGTCATCGCATGGATCCGCATCTTGCCGCTCGGCCGCAGCAGCGCGTTGCGCGCCTCGGCATTCGCGTAGTCGAATTCGGCCAGGATCGATTTCGCACGCTCGAAGTAACGCTCGCCGCTTTCGGTGAGGCCGAGATGGCGCGTCGTGCGATGCAGCAGGCGCGTCTGTACGTGGGCTTCGAGGTTCGACACCGCGCGCGACACCTGCGCGGTGGTCGCATCGATTTCTTTGGCGACCGCGGTGAAACTGCCGGCTTCGACAACGCGCACGAACAGGCGCATGTTTTCGAGCATGTCCATTGAATTGGCTTGGGGAGTGTCGGTGGGGAAACGTCGGCGGCGCTCGCGTCAGACGGCAATCGGGGCGTGCGCGCGAACCACGCGCAAGCGATCACCATGCCGGGGAACGGGCGGGAGAGCGGGCATCGCGTGCGTGGTTGTGGCATATCGGGGAATTCGGTGGCCCGAATTGTACGCCGCTGCAGACAAATTTGCGCGATCGCAGGGCCGCCAGGCTTTCATCCGATGAAAGGTTCCTGCAAGACGGATGCGGCGCGCGCAGGCAACGCGTTGATGCAGCGCGACAATTTGTATCACAACACGATATAATCGGCGACGTCCTCGCGCTGCGTCATCCGCATCGTCATTTTTACCGCTCAACCGTCCATGTCGTCAGGCTCCTCCCCGTCGCGCCGCACGTTCCGCCAATGGCTGCACAGCTTCATTCCCCATCCGATGACGCTCGGCTGGCGCGAGCGCATGCGCTCGTGCGCGGGCGCGCTCGTCGGGATCGCGACGGTCGGCGTCACGATGCGGCTGCTGCCCGGCGTGCCGGGCCTCGTGCCGCTGCTCGTCGCGCCGATGGGCGCGTCGGCCGTGCTGCTGTTCGCGGTGCCCGCGAGTCCGCTCGCGCAGCCCTGGTCGATCATTGGCGGCAATCTGGTGGCGGCGACCGTCGGCGTCGCCTGCGCGCAGTGGATCGCCGATCCGATCACGGCCGCCGCGGTCGCGGTCGCCCTCGCGATCGGCGGCATGTTCGTCCTGCGCTGCGTGCACCCGCCATCGGGCGCGGTCGCGCTGACGGCCGTGCTCGGCGGCCCGGCGATCCACGCGCTCGGCTTCGGCTTCGTGGTCGAGCCGATCGCACTGCAATCGGCGATCCTGCTGTCGGCCGCGCTCGTGTACCACGCACTGACGGGCCACCGCTATCCGCACGGCGGCGTGCGCCACGACGCGAAGCCGCAAGGCGGCAGCGCCGCGCCGGCACGCAGCGGCTTCACGCGCGCCGATCTCGACGCCGTGCTGAAGCGCCGCGGCGAATGGCTCGACGTCGACCCGGACGACCTCGAAATGCTGCTGCGCGAAACCGAGATGCAGGCCTATGCGCGCACGTTCGGCCAGCTCGCGTGCGCCGACCTGATGACGAAGAACGCGATCGAAATCGCGCCGTCGACGTCGATCACGGCCGCGCTGACGCTGCTCGACCGCCATCGCGTGAAGGCGCTGCCCGTCGTGGACGGCGACGATCGCCTGGTCGGCATCGTCACGCGCGCCGACCTCACGCGCCCGTTGCGCCGCCCGGCCCCGCTGTGGCAGCGGCTGGCCGCGCGGCTGCCGCAGTCGTTCGGCGGCCGGCCGCCCAGCGTCGCGACCGTGATGACCCGCGACGTCGCATCCGTGCCGCAGACCATGCCGATCACCGCGCTGGTGCCGCTGTTTACGCATTCGGGCCACCACCACATCCCGGTCGTCGACGCATCGCGCCGGCTCGTCGGCATCATCACGCAGACGGATCTCGTCACCGGCCTGTACCGGCAGACGCAGATGCTCGAGGCCGCGTAACGCGGACGATCAGCGGGCCGACGACAGCGTAATGCAGGTATTGCGCTGAAATTCGGCCATTTATATCATGTTGTGATATATTTAGCGTTACCGAAACTGCTGCCCGACCGACCGCAATGACCGACACCCGCCGCGCGCTGACCAAAAGCGATTTCCAGCAACTGTCCGAGTTCCGCTACCAGATGCGCCGCTTCGAGCGCTTCTCCGAACGCGCCGCGCAAAGCGAAGGCGTGACGCCGCTGCAGTACCTGCTGCTGCTGCACATCAAGGGCTACCCGCACCGCGAATGGGCCACCATCGGCGAACTCGCGGAACGCCTGCAGGCGCAGCATCACGGCGTCGTCGCGCTGGTGACGCGCTGCGAGGCGCTCGGGCTCGTGAAGCGCAAGACGAGCGAAGCGGACCGCCGGCAGGTCGAGGTCCACCTCGAGGAAGCCGGCGAAACGCTGCTCGCGCGCCTCGCGGCCATGCACCGCGCGGAACTGAAATCGCTCAAGGGCACGTTCCAGGTTCCGCAGATCGATTACTGACCCAGGCTTTACCGACCTATCCTCACGCCGATGAACGCACCACACAAACGCGACTTCTCGACCAACGAACGCCTGCCCAGGATCGCGTTGCTAGCGGCCGGAATCGGCTTGCTCGGCACGCTGGCGGCGTTCGTGCTGTCGAGCCTGATCCACCTGTTCACGAACCTGTTCTTCTTCCAGCAGTTTTCGTTCGCCGACCGTTCGCCCGCGCACCACACGCTCGGCGCATGGGTGATCGTCGTGCCGGTGATCGGCGGGCTGATCGTCGGGCTGATGGCGCGCTTCGGTTCGGAGAAGATCCGCGGCCACGGCATTCCCGAAGCGATCGAGGCGATCCTGTTCGGCAAGAGCCGCATGTCGCCGAAGGTCGCGATCCTCAAGCCGCTGTCGTCGGGTGTCGTGATCGGCAGCGGCGGCCCGTTCGGTGCCGAAGGCCCGATCATCATGACGGGCGGCGCGCTCGGCTCGCTGATCGCGCAATGCGTGCACGTGACCGCAGCCGAGCGCAAGACGCTGCTCGTCGCGGGCGCGGCCGCCGGCATGACCGCCGTGTTCGGCACGCCGGTCGCCGCCGTGCTGCTCGCGGTCGAACTGCTGCTGTTCGAATGGCGTCCGCGCAGTTTCCTGCCGGTCGCGCTCGCCTGCGCGGTCGCCGGTTTCGCCCGCGCCGTGTTCTTCGGTGTCGACCCGCTGTTTGCGCTGACCACGGCGCCGCCGACGCCCGTCGCGCTGCTGTCGTGCATCGTCGCGGGCCTGCTGTCGGGCGTGCTCGCGTGCGGCCTGTCGGCCGCGCTGTACCGCGTCGAGGACACCTTCGCGAAGCTGCCGGTGCACTGGATGTGGTGGCCGGCGCTCGGCGCGATCGTGATCGGCATCGGCGGCTGGCTCGAGCCGCGCGCGCTCGGTGTCGGCTACGACGTGATCGGCGACCTGCTGCACCAGCACATCGCGCTGAAGATCGCGCTCGCACTGTTGACCGTGAAGGCCGTGATGTGGGTGATCGCGCTCGGCTCCGGCACGTCCGGCGGTGTGCTCGCCCCGCTGCTGATGCTCGGCGCGGGCCTCGGCACCGTGCTGTCGCCGGTGCTGCCCGGCGGCGATCCGGCGCTGTGGCCGCTCGTCTGCATGGCCGCGACGCTCGGCGCCACGCTCGGCGCGCCGCTGACCGCGATCGTGTTCGCGTTCGGCCTCACGCACGACGCGAACGCGCTGCTGCCGCTGCTCGCGGCGACGCTCGTCGCGCACGGCTTCGCGACCGTCGTGATGAAGCGTTCGATCATGACGGAAAAGATCGCGCGCCGCGGTTACCACATCTACCGTGAATACGGCGTCGATCCGCTCGAACGCCATGACGTGGCCGAGGTAATGACGCCGGCCGACGATCTCGTCGCGATCGACGGCGCCACGACGCTCGACGCCGTCGAGTCGCAGTACTTCGGCGCGAAGCAGGCGCACCGTGCGTACCCCGTCGTGCAGAACGGTCGCCTGCTCGGTCTCGTCGATCGCGCGACACTCGACGCGCAGCGTGCGCAAGCCGGTCCCGACGCGGCGCTCGGGAACGCGTTCATCGATCGTGCGCCGGCCGTCGCGCAGGCGCACGAAACGTGCCGCGTGGTCGCGTCGCGGCTCGCGATGCTCGGCCTCGAACGCCTGCCGGTCGTCGACGATCCGCAATCGCTGCGCATCATCGGCATCGTGTCGCGCAGCGACCTCATCAAGCCCGCGCTCCAGCACTTCGACGACGAACACAAGCGCGAACGCTTCCGCCCGGTCGTACCGGTCAACCTGCGCGACGCCGGTGCGCGCAAGGCCAGCTGATACGTACCGCGCGCTTCACCGTCCCCTGCCGTTCCGGATCGGCGCGCACCCTGCGCGCCGGTTCGCATTCCGCCGCGTCCGGCGTTTAAACTTGGTTGACAATTCGTCGGACGAAAGTTTGTCATCATGGTACTCATGCGACGGGGCCACCATTTCAGCCATTCCACTTCGTCATCCAATAAAGAAGCGTCGCGGCGCGACATGCAGATACATGCAGCACGCCGCGGCCGTCAATCCGCCACACCACAGGGCAGCGAGCCGACCTCACGACGCATGACGTCGTCGCCGTGTCCCCGCCTCCATACGGGCCGCGCGCGATGCATGCGGCAGCGCAACAGAACGCCCAGCATCCTGGGTTTGCCGCTTGGCAAGCGCGCTAACAAGCGCTAACAACTTGTTTCGGAATCGCCGGAACCGCACTTGTCCGACGCACTCTCACAAGTACGCAGTTCTGCTGCGCATCGCATTCAATCAATCACGACTCGAGGGAGATAACACGTGAACGTGAAATACTTACCGCTCATCGCATTGACCGTGGCAATTTCCGCACACGCAGCCGACCCGGCCGCGCAGAATATGGGACAAAGTCAGAAGTCCGCCCAAGACGTCTCGGCATGCATCGCCAAGACCTGGGCCGACAAGTCGCAGCAACAGGTGGTCACGCAGAACGTGCTCGCCAACGGCCTCGCGACCGATGTCTACGTACCGGGCCAGCAACCGCCGAACGGCGCGGCCGCGATGGTTCGTCCGTCGTCGAAGCCGGGCGCGAAGACGTGGGTCGGCATGCGTGGCGACGCCGCTTCCGCGGGCGACATCAACGCCTGCCTGTAAGCTCCGCGCCGGATGGCAGCGCGCCGTCCGCATACGAGAAAGCCCCGCTTCGGCGGGGCTTTCTGCTTTCAGCGCGCCGGCCGCGCGCATGCGCTGCGGCCGGTGTTCATACGCTTACAGGTAGCTGCACACGTAGTCGAGCGTCTCGAGCACTTCGATGTCGAAGCGGCTCTTGCCCGGCACCGAGAACGACTCGCCGGCGCCGTAGGTTTGCCATTCGCTGCTGCCGTCGAGCTTCACGCGGCACTTGCCGGCCTGCACTTCCATCAATTCGGGCGCGTCCGTGCCGAAGTTGAGCGCGCACGGCAGGATCACGCCGAGCGTCTTGCGCGTGCCGTCCGGGAAGAGCACGGTATGCGACACGCACTTGCCGTCGAAATAGACGTTCGCGCGCTTGACGACCGATACGTTGTCGAATTGGGTTGCACTGGTCATGTGATGCCTCTGATTGCTGGATGCCGGATGGCGTGTTGTCGGAAGCCGGCCGGAACGGCGGGCCGGCCGCTATGATACCGGCTCGCGGCGAGCACGCCGCGAGCGGGAACGGTCGGGGGTGCACGGCAGATGATCAGGACCACTACGCGATGCATTGTCCGACTCATCTGAGCCCCTTGCGCCGCGCGGAATCGCGCAGGCAGTCGAGCAGCATCGACGCGGCCGGCGTGAGCGGGCTGTCGCGACGCGTGACGACCTGCACGGACACGCCGGGCAGCCGCTCGCGGATCGGCAGCACCGCGAGCTGGTCGCGCGCCCACTCGCCCTGCAGCAGCTGTTCGGGCATCGACGCGATCAGGTCGCAGCCCGTCATCAGGCTGTGCGCGAGCCCGAAGCTCGGGCATTCGACGACCCGCTGCGGCACCGGCAGCCCGTACGCGACGAACGAGTTGAACAGCACCTGGGTCGAGCTTTCCGGCGACGGATTCATCAGCCAGTCGGCCTCGACGAGATCGGCCAGCGACGTGGCCGATGCGAGCGGATGCCCCTTGCGCGCGACGATCAACGATCGGCTCGCATAGAGTTCCGCGTGGTCGAACTCGGCCGCCAGCAGTTCGGGCACGACGACGGCCACCGCGAAATCGAGCGAGCCGTCGTGCAGCCGCGGCAGCGCGACGCCCGGAAACCCTTCGATCAGATTGACGCGCGCGACCGGAAAGCGCCGCCGGAACGCGCGAAACGCGTCGGGCAGGATCGTCACCGCCGCGGCCGGCGTGATCGCCGCCGCGACCGAGCCCGTCATCGCGCCCTGCGCCTGCTCGATGTCGTCGCGCGCCCGCTGCATCTCGGCGACGATCAGCCGCGCGCGCACCTGCAGCTGCTGGCCGAACGCGGTGAGCTGCACGCCGCGCGCGGTGCGCACGACGAGCGACACGCCGAGCGCGATCTCCAGCTCCTTGACCGCCTTCGTCAGCGCCGCCGGCGACACGTTCAGGCGCCGCGCGGCCGCGCGGATGCTCCCTTCGTCCGCGACGGTGACGAACGCTTTCAGCTGATGGTATTTCATGGCGGCATGCGTGATTCGTGGAAACCCGACGCCCGGCCACGCATAGCGGATCAGGGTATTCCCGAGCGGCAACCGGTGGTGAGCACCAAAGCAATTTAGCAGCTTCTGGTACCCGACAGAAATTTATATGCTTGGCCGTCATATGTGCGTCAAACGCCCACCGGCCCCACCTGCCCCACAGGAGACACCATGCTGCAAGCCGTGAACCCCGTCATCCCCGGCATCGCCGCGATCGCCCCCGACCTGATCGACGTGCGCCGCCGCATCCACGCGCATCCGGAGCTCGCGTTCGAGGAAACGCTGACCAGCGATCTCGTCGCCGAGCTGCTCACGGGGTGGGGCTATGAAGTGCATCGCGGCATCGGCAAGACGGGCGTCGTCGGCGTGCTGCGCGAAGGACAAGGCACGCGCACCGTCGGCCTGCGCGCCGACATGGACGCGCTGCCGCTCGCCGAAGCCACCGGCCTGCCGTACGCGAGCCGCCACGCAAACAAGATGCATGCATGCGGTCACGACGGCCACACCGCGATGCTGCTGTGCGCGGCGCGCCACCTCGCCGCCACGCGCCAGTTCTCCGGCACGCTGAACCTGATCTTCCAGCCGGCCGAGGAAAACTTCGGCGGCGCGAAATCGATGATGGACGACGGCCTGTTCGAGCGCTTCCCGTGCGACGCGATCTTCGCGATCCACAACATGCCGGGCCGCGCCGCCGGCGACATGGCGTTCCGCACCGGTGCCGCGATGGCGTCGGCCGACCGCGTGACGATCACGCTGCGCGGCGTCGGCGGTCACGGCGCGATGCCGCACTTCGCGCGCGACCCGATGTCGGCAGCGGGCAGCATCATGGTCGCGCTGCAGACGATCGTCGCGCGCGAGGTCGATGCGCAGCATGCGGCCGTGATCACCGTCGGCAGCGTGCAGGCCGGCGAGACTTTCAACATCATTCCGGAAACCGTCGTGATGAAGCTGTCGGTGCGCGCGCTGGACGCCGACGTGCGCGCGCTGCTCGCACGCCGGATCGACGCGCTCGTGAAGGGCCAGGCGGAAAGCTTCGGCATCACGGCGGAAGTCGACTACGACTACGGCTATCCGGTCCTCGTGAACCATCCCGAACCGACCGCATTCGCTGCCAACATCGCCCGCCAGATGCTCGGCGCCGATCGCGTTGAAACCGAAGCCGCACCGCTGATGGGCAGCGAGGACTTCGCCTACATGCTCGAAGCACGCCCCGGCTGCTATGCGTTCATCGGCAACGGCATCGGCAGCAAGGGCGGCTGCATGGTGCACAACCCCGGCTACGACTTCAACGACGACATCCTCGCGATCGGCGCGAGTTACTGGGTCCGCGTCGCCGAAGCCTGGCTCGCGGCCTGACGGCCCTTCATCACGCAGTTCCGCGCCTTAGCAGGGGAACCTCATGGAAACGTCCGCCCTTCCGTTCGCCGGCTCGCCGGCCGACGCCCGCGCCGCCGCGAAGAAACGCCGCCTGATCGCGGCCGCCGCGGTCGGCAACGCGCTCGAGTTCTACGACTTCACGGTCTACAGCTTCTTCGCCATCCTGATCGGCAAGCTGTTCTTCCCGGTGCATTCGTCGTTCGGGCAATTGATGCTCGCGGTCGCGAGCTTCGGCGTCGGCTTCGTCACACGCCCGCTCGGCGGCCTCGTGATCGGCATGTATGCCGACCGCGCCGGCCGCAAGAAGGCGATGATCCTGACGCTGTTGCTGATGGCGCTCGGCACCGCGACGATCGCCATCGCGCCGACCTATGCGCAGATCGGCCTCGCCGCGCCGCTGCTGCTCGTGCTTGCGCGCCTGTTGCAAGGGTTTGCATCGGGCGGCGAAGTCGGTGCGTCGACGACGTTGCTGCTCGAACAGGCGCCGCAGCATCGCCGCGGCTTCTACGCGTCGTTCCAGTTCTCGAGCCAGGGGCTCGCCGCACTCGCCGGGGCGCTCACCGGCGTCGCGCTGACGTCGACGCTCAACGCCGCGCAGCTCGAAAGCTGGGGCTGGCGCGTGCCGTTCATCATCGGCACGCTGTTCGTGCCGCTCGGCTACTGGCTGCGCCGCACCGTCGAGGAAGTGCCGGCGGCCACGCCGGCCGCCGCGCACGACGACCCGGTTGCGTCGCTGCCGCTCGCCGACGTGCTGCGCCATCACGGCAAGGCCGTGTTCGCGGGCCTCGGTGTGACGATCGGCGGCACGTCGATCCACTACATCATCGTGTTCTACATGGCGATCTACGGCGTGCAGGTGCTGCACCTGCCGACCTGGCTGTCGATGACGGCCGGCTGCGTCGCCGGCGCGATCCTGATGCTCGTGACGCCGATCGGCGGCCACCTGTCCGACGTGTTCGGCCGCAACCGGATCGTCTGGTGGACGCGCATCGTGCTGATGGCCGCGATCTATCCCGCGTTCATCGCGCTGAACCGCTGGCCGGGCGCCGCGTCGCTGCTGTCGATCATCGCCGCGCTGTCGATCGTGCACGCGATCAACATCGGCGCGACGGGTGCGATGCTCGGCGAGCTGTTCCCGCGGGCGGTGCGGGCGACCGGCGGCGCGCTCGTGTACAGCGTGGGCGTCGCGATCTTCGGCGGCTTCGCGCAGTTCTTCGTCACGTGGCTGATCGCGGCGACCGGCAATCCGAATGCGCCCGCGTGGTATGCGATCGGCTGCGGCGTGCTCACGCTGCTCGCGATTCGCTGCATGGACGAGAAGGCCGGGAAGGCGCTCGATTGAGCGGTGGCGGCGCGGGACGTGCGACACGTCATTGACGCAGCGAACGCACATCGTGCATGATCGCTCCATGCACGACGCCACGCTCACCCTTTCGACGACCACGCGCACGACCGCCTTCGGCGGGCCCGTGCGGCGAGTGCGCGCAAGGTCGTAGCGCCCTTCACCGATTTCCACAGGCCCCGCCGGTTCCGGACGGGGTCTCGTCGTTTCTCCGTCCGAACCGGCCCTTCAGGAGAAACGCGATGTCCGAAGTCCCATCCCCGAAACGTGCGCTGCTCGTCATCGACATGCAAGTCGGGCTGTTCCATGGCCCCGATCGTCCGCATGACGGCGAACGCGTGCTGGCCAACGTCAACCAGCTGATTCGCCGCGCGCATGAAGCCGGCGCGCCCGTGTTCGCCGTGCGCCACACCGGTCCGGCGGGTTCGCCGATCGCGCCCGATGCGCCGCTCGCCGCATTGCTGCCGGCGCTCGCGATCGATACGGCACGCGACATCGTGTTCGACAAGACCCGGCCGAGTTGTTTCGCGGGCACGCGGCTCGCCGAGTGGTTGCATGCGAGAGGGATCGGCGAGATCGTGATTGCGGGAATGAAGACGCAATACTGCATCGACACCGCGTGCCGCGCGGCCGCCGATCTCGGCTTTCGTGCGGTGCTCGTCGCCGATGCGCATACCTGCATGGATACGCCCGCGTTACCGGCCGAGCGGATCGTCGCGCATCACAATGCGACGCTCGGCGGGCCGTTCGCGACGTTGACGACGACCGAGGCATGCGGGTTCTGACCGGCAACGCATACGACACGCCGCACGCCTGCCCCCCGGTAAACGCAACAAGGCACGGGCCACCCTCACCCGTGCCTTGCGTGCGCGACGCC